>CAZXIT010000096.1:0-1526 GCA_964640775.1 uncultured Candidatus Saccharibacteria bacterium | reverse complement strand
CGTGACGGGGTGCAGCCAACAGAATTTAAATGATTAACGTAGAGGTTTTTCTAAACCGGACCAGCGACTGATGTACATGAGTGCAGTTCAAGGCGAGCCCGAAGCCCGTAAGCGAGCCGTACCGGTGTGGTACGGTGAGCGCGGACTGGAAGGCTTAACGACGAAATGTGCCATGTACATCGGTTGCTTAAGTGCATAAAAAGCTGGACACAAGTAGTGTCCCGCTTCGATTTAAGCGTCCTCTTGATCCCATTTTCGCTGATTTTGACAGTTATGTCAACAGTTTTTAGACGCTTTCAACCCTGGCCATATACCGGCGATGGCGCTGTAGCCAGATAATCTCATAAATTGCGATCACCAGAACCAGTAGGCCAGCCCCGGCAATCACTTTGGTGACGCTGGTTAGGTCGGCCAGGATGCCCGCAAACAATACCGGCACGGTTGCCGCCAGGTTTACTAGCGTATACAGCGCGCCAAATACCGACCCGCGTGATTCCTCGTCGGTATTTTCGTGCAGCAGAGTTTGAGCCGCCACCCCAACCACGGCATTAGCCAAGGCAAACAGCAAAATGATAAGCGCAACGATTAAACCGACCTGACCGGTAGTGGCAAGCGCATGCCCATCCATTGTGCGATATAACAGACCCGACAGTCCAAGACCAGCCAGGGCGCCTCCTGCTAAGATCAATCCAGATGCGATAATGATGGTTTTATGAATCCGCGTCGTCAGTCGGTTAACCCCCACCAGGCCGATAATTATGCCGATTGCAGCTGGGACCATTACATAAGGGCTGGCGTGCTCGATCGGGCGCCTGAGAAGCGCCAGACTGAGCGCCGGTGCCAGTGTCACCAGCACGCTGACCATTGCTTGAACGAGCATTAACTGACGGATTGGGAAATCCAAATGGATGTTGGTACGAATAAGCCGCTGGGTTTTGATGAGCTCACGGTAAGTCCCCGCCAAAATCGTCTTGAGCGGCTTGCTGCGATGCCCGGAAGCGCCAATCGTTGGCAGCCACAGCGCCAACAGCGTAGCCAGGCCAAACCCGGCAGTCGTCACAAGATATGGTGCCTGCTGGCCAAAGTAGTTGATAATTGGCGCTGCTAACCCATAGCCGACGATAAAGGTGGCGTAAAAGGTAAAAATAAAGAAAGCGTTGGCTTGCAGCAAGTTCTTTGGCTTCACCAGGACGGGAATGCTGGCGGCTTCGGCCGGCGCAAAAAACTGAGTGGTCGTGGCAATCAAGAAAGTTGTGAGTAGAACGAGCAGCAAGTTGTGCTCAAATACCAAGAAACCGAGTGCCAGCACTGTACGGATAAGGTTGGCGACGATCATGACTTTTTTGCGCTTCCAATTATCGACGTAAACCCCGGCGGCGGCGGCAAACAAAATCGATGGGATCCCAAATGACAGAATCACCAAAGCAACCGCGATGTTAGCAAAGTTGGTCCCGCGGGTCAGATCATAAATCCGAATAATCAGAGCAAAGTTTAGGAGGTTCTGCGCGATAAGCGAAAGTACCTGG
>CAZXIT010000095.1:0-1545 GCA_964640775.1 uncultured Candidatus Saccharibacteria bacterium | reverse complement strand
TGGCAGCGCTGTGGCACCACAACAAGCTGCCGCCGATGGATCTGCTGTACGGCCGAGGCATCTACTTGTTCCCCCGTTTCGTCGGTATGCGCCTGGCTTTCAGTAAGTCGGTGCTGGTAATTTATGACCTCTCGTTCGAACTGCACAAGGAGTTCGTCGAGGACAACAACGTCCGCTTCCTGTCCGGTGCCGTTGGGCGCTCGGTTAAAAAAGCGTCGCGAGTTATCACCATCTCCGAGAGTTCGCGCCGCGAGGTTATGCAGGTCTACGGCGTGCCGGCTGACAGAATCAGTGTCGCTACGCCGGCCGTTGATCCAAGGAGTATCAACCGGCGGCCGGCCGGGGAAATCGCCATCGCTAAGCAAAAGTACGGTGTTCAAGGTGAGTACATCCTGGCCCTATCGAACCTCGAGCCTCGCAAAAATCTGGAAGGCTTAGTAGAAGCTTACTTGAATCTCCCTGTGGCAGATCGTAAAAAATACTCCCTGCTTATCGTCGGTGCCGATGGTTGGAAGGCGGAAGGGTTGTTCGGCAAAATCGCTGCCAGCAGCCGGCAGGCCGGACGCATCATCCGGCCAAACAATTATGTGGATGATGCTGACAAAGCCGCTATTATTTCTGGTGCCAGTTTGCTGGTTTACCCAAGTCATTATGAAGGTTTTGGTATGCCGCCGCTGGAAGCTCTGGCTTGCGGTGTCCCCGTCATTACTGCCGATAATTCGTCATTGCCTGAAGTGGTCGGTGACGCCGCGATGATGATCAATAGTCACGACCAAGCACAGCTTTCGAAGACCCTGGCTGATCAGCTTAAAAATATTGACGTCATCACCAAGCAGGCGCGCAAAGCCGGTCCGGCTCAGGCAGCCAAATTTTCTTGGGAACGCAGTGCTGAAGTCTTTTTCAGAGTTATCGATAAGTTAGATTAGTCAGCTCTGACGACGGTAATACCGCGCACCCTCGCCATGTCCTCGAAGAAGCGAGTCGTAGTCTCCCTCGGGTCCTGATAGGAGTAATAGGTATCAATCTGCTGCATAAACAGGTCCAGCCCGTGGTCGGTGCTGCTAAGGTGCGGCACAAAGTTTGGATATTCCAGCCCAAGCTCTTCATAATATGTTTCTTCTTTCAGCCCATCGAGAAAGACTTTGTAGCCAACACTGGTGCCCCACTTGGCCAGCACATTATCAAAGACATCACGGGCTCCATGGACATCGCGGCCAACGAGGAGCCCGACACAATGGTCAATATTTAGTTTGCCGGCCGGTTTATACGGCAGTACTAGCGAAGGAAAAGTCTGGAGCTCAAGGTCAGCAGCGTGCGGCAAATTTTTGGCAAGTTTCTGCAGCTGATCGTGAATGCCTTTATCGTACGTTACCACTCGCTTGGAGTGCGCCAGCAGCGAAGCAAACCATGAATCATCATTATAGTGTCGGGCCAGCTGGGCTTCAGCTTCATAGCGACCAGTTGATATATACCCATGCTGGTAAGCCAGTTCGAAAACCCAGCCAAGCTCGGGACTGTGCAGATACACTGTGGCCGGCATGGCCA
>CAZXIT010000094.1:0-1556 GCA_964640775.1 uncultured Candidatus Saccharibacteria bacterium | reverse complement strand
CATCGGCAGCCTATCCGGCGTTAGTGGCCTCGGCGCTAGGGAAGTCATATCAGACAGCAGCATGTAGCGGCGCCAAAATGGGGGATTTGTTTACTGAGCAGCATCTAGACAGTACGAACCAGGATATTGCACCGCAGATCAATGCAGCATTTGCAAACGGCAAGCCCTCGCTTATCACCATTACCGCGGGGGCTAACGACGTACATTGGAGTGATTTTATCGGTAAGTGTTACACCACAACCTGCGGGACGGCGGCTGATCAGGCGACGAGTGCTCAACTAATGGTTGCCCTGCGGCTGAAACTGGCATATGCGTTGCAGGATATACGTTTGCGAAGCAGAGGTATGCCGCCAAAAGTTATCGTAACTGGCTATTACAATCCATTGTCGATGGCGTGCGTACAGCCGCAAAGCGGACTTACCGCCGATGAGATTACCTGGCTCGACAGTGAGGGTGCTGCACTTAATCACACACTCTCCAGCGTAGCTAGCAATTATTCATTTGCGCATTTCGCGCCGGTGGATTTTAGCGGCCATGAACTCTGTACATCTGATCCATGGGTGCAAGGACCGCAAGATACTGCACCGCTGCATCCAACCGCTGAGGGACAGCAAGCCATCGCCCAATCGGTGCTCGCTGCTGTCCACTAGCATAAGTTGTTATGGTATTGCTGCGGGCCGTGGTTTAGAATACGGCTATGGATGACGCTCAACCCACCAAAAAAATCGTTATCGTCGAAGATAACGCCAGCCTGGCTGACATTTACAAAACTCGCCTTGAACTCCTGGGATACACCTACTTCATTGGCTATAACGGGATTACCGGTCTGTATTTCATCCAGCAAGAAATGCCAGATTTGGTACTGCTTGATCTGATGATCCCGGACATCCCGGGCAATGAGGTGCTGGAAACGATGCGCCGCAGCGACTGGGGCAAAAACATCAAAGTGCTGGTGGTGTCGAACCTCAATGAAAGTGAAGCTGCACCCAATCTCCGCCAGCTGGGCATCGAAGGCTATATCGTCAAGGCAAATATGACCGACGATCAGATTGATCAGCTGGTGAATGGCATCTTGCGGCCGGAAGTTGTCGAACCACCCCAGCAGTAATCTATAACCGCCCGGCGATTATTGCTTGCAACTGGGCATGCAGGGCAGGACTTGCCACGCAGTTAGGAAAATTTTGTTCGGTTTTGGAAAGTGGGTTGGTGTAGTCGGGTGGCTTACCGCTTAGATCAGTCCAGAGCGCGCCAGCTTCTTCGGCGATGACCTGTGGGGCAACGTTGTCACATATTTTGGCTGATGTATTTACCCGGCCACCGTATCGTCCCTCGGCAACGTACATCGGATCCAAGGCTTCACAGCCAGTATTCCGCATATTGCGAATGTGCAGGATGATGTCCGCCATGACGCGGCACTCCCGTACCGTTAGTTCCGGATTTTCCCGGTGACTGTCGATGCCAAATGAGACAAGCGTGTCTAGGAGATTTGTTTCTCCAGTCACGTGGATCAGTTCGTCGTTGCAAGTGGCGCCCTTGTCTTTTTGAGCGAGGTAGAG
>CAZXIT010000093.1:0-1608 GCA_964640775.1 uncultured Candidatus Saccharibacteria bacterium | reverse complement strand
ACTCCATATTAACAGCTTGATTAGGTCTTGTCACCGATGTTGGTTCGAGCTTTTTACCCTGTGCTTTTGCAGGTGTGTCGGCGGCTATGGCTTTATTGTGGTTTTGGGCGCTCTTTTTCTGAGCGTGCTCTTTAAAATGACTGACCTCTGCTTTGTTGTTCGGCTCAGACTGGCTGTCATTTTTCAGGAGACCTTTCATTGTAGCCAGCACTGTACGCTTACGTTCCGCATCGGCTTTGTCCATCATTTGAACGAATTTCTGGGCTGTCGGATTATTTTGCTCATCTAGAATATCGTCTGCTGGGTGTACCTCGATGACCGGCATCGACTGAGTATAGCCGGCATTGGCCACCAGCCTATCAGATGATGCGGTAATGCCGGGATTATTTGGGGTAGGCGCATTAAGGTTTGTATCGACATTTTTGATAACCCAGCCGCGTGTATCTAGCGTGGTGGCTAAAGTTTTAAGTCGACTGTGGACTTCAGTTTGACTTATGTCTTTTGTCAGATGGAGCTCCTCTTTTTTGGGTGCAGTCACAGTGACTAACTCTTGTATGCCTTCCTGATCCCAAGTCCGCAGCCGCGGCTTAAGAAAGAAACGGATTTTAGATAATAGCCACACTTCGGTTGGCTGGTCGCGGCCCAGCGGGCTGGCCAGCACGCCAAAAAGAATCATCGGCATGGAGAACAGAGGTATGAACATCCATTTTATCGGCGTGCCAATTGTTAGCAGCTTGAAATTAATAAAGGCTAAGGTTCCAGCAATAATCGCGTAAATAAAAGACTTAAAGGTCAGCGGCCCAAGCAGCTTATCCTCGGCCTCAACATCTTGAATTACTTTATAAACTGCCATTGTTTATCTTTCCGCTTAAGGATAATTATAACAGTTTAGCGGCTATTCAATAAGAAATGAAAAAGCGGCAGGGTGGTCATACAGACCAATTATCCCTGCCGCGCCCGGCAAGGAAAGTCCACAGGGGACTTCCTTGCCGGGTAGTTGAAGCTTGCCATTCAAACGACGGCGACCAGAACGGTCACACCGCACACAGCTAGCACCAATGATCCGACGAGGTGCAGGAGCACCTGATCGAACTGGCGGGCAGTGAAGAAGCGGGCGTAGTTGCGGCGCAGTCGGCGGAACAGCCACCAGGCTGCCACCAGAAGGGCTGGCCCGGCCATGATGCCTACGACGAAGCCGAACGGCTCCGACTGCAGGATCACCCAGATGCCGAGGATCCAGAACCACAGAGCGAGGGACAAGAAACCGGCGATCGCCAGGCGCCTGTCCCGGCGTTCGTCTTCCTGGCGTTCGCCTTCTTCGCGTTCGATCAACCTCAACCGCCTAGCCGAATCAACCGCTCTGGCAGCGAGAAAGAAAAGCAGCCAGACAGGGGTCGCTCGGGCAATCGCGACTATGTCTTCGCGACCGAAAGCCCGAACGCCCTGCGCTGGTTGCGCGGCGCGCCATTCCTGGATGCGGAGCAAGCTGGCGCTAATGGCATACGCTGCGCCGCCCCACAAGAGCAGTCCAAAGGCCACGCCGATCAGATTGGCGCTGGCTGCCTGGGACAGCATGACTGCGGCGAAACAGGTTCCACCGACCCAGCC
>CAZXIT010000092.1:0-1825 GCA_964640775.1 uncultured Candidatus Saccharibacteria bacterium | reverse complement strand
TGCGCAAAAAGCTGGAGGCCGGCAAGGACCTGGCGTACTTGAGCAAAAAAATTGGTGCGATTTGGACGGACGCGCCTATCAAACTTGATTTAAAAGCCGTCGATGGCAGCAAAGTGGACCCGGCCCGGCTGCAGAAACTGCTGCAAAAACTGCAATTTAGAAGTCTCCTACGCCAACTGCCGGAGGTAATGAAAGTCAGTCTGGCTGACCACGCCAAAGCCCAGGAGCAATTTGACGGCCAGCTGAACATCGGCAAACACACCGTCATTACCAGTGACGCTGATCTGGCTAAAGTAAAATTAGCTGCTTCGCCGGCCTTGGTGGTACATAGTCGGGCCGGCAGCAAACACGGCCGCGACCCACAATTACTGATTCTCAGCAGCGAAGCCAAGCAAACCGTCATATTGGACCTCGAAAAACTGGGCAAACCTGCGGTCAAAACATTTCTAGAGCGGCATCTCAACGATAAAACCTCGCTGGTCGGCTACGACGTCAAAGCTACCCTTAAAGTTTTCATTGAATTGGGTGTGGAATTACCCGCGGTCGGACACGACGTACTGGTTGGTGCCTTCCTCATTAATGCCTTGTTACGTGCCCAGAGCTTGACCGAGCTGGCTACGGCTGATCTGGACTATGACGGTTCGCCGTTTGAAGACCTGGACAAAGACGAACTCATCCACCGGGCGGCTGAAATCGTCGGCGTGCTGAGCGCCCTCTATGAGTACCAGACCAAGCAACTGGCCAAGCTACCCAAACTGGTAAAGCTGGCCCGCGATATCGAGTGGCCGGTCATCCCGGTTATCGCCCGCATGGAATACGAAGGTATTGAGCTGAATACCAAATACCTCAAGAAAATGAGCGCTCAGCTGGACGATATGATTCTGAAAATCGAGCAGCAAATCTACGGCCACGCCGACCAGGAATTCAACATCGGCTCGCCTTTGCAGTTGGCGGACATCTTATTTACCAAGCTCAATCTGCCCAAAGAGGGGATTAAAAAAGGCAAAACCGGCTACAGCACAGCCGCCAGCGAGCTGGACAAGCTCCGTGGCGCACACCCCATCATCGACCTCATCACCAGCTGGCGTGAAGTCACCAAGCTCAAGAATACCTACGTTGATGTCATGCCCAAGATGGTGGACGAGAACTCGCGGCTGCATACCACCTACGACTTGACCGTAGCACAGACCGGACGACTAAGTTCCAATGACCCCAACCTGCAAAATATCCCCGTTAGAACCGACCTGGGCAAACAAATCCGCACTGCCTTTGTGGCCGGCCCGGGCAAAATGCTAGTCAGTGCCGACTATTCACAGTTTGAGCTGCGCTTGGCGGCCTACTTGTGCGGCGACAAGGACCTGATTGATATGTTCAATCGCGATGTCGATGTGCACACCGCCACAGCGGCCGAAATTTATGGGCGGGAAGAGCAGGATGTGACCAAAAACATGCGCCGCGACGCCAAAGTCGTGAACTTTGGCGTCATGTACGGGCTGAGCACCCATGGTCTGGTGCAGGCCACCGGTATGACGTATGAGCAAGCCAAGAACTTTATTGAGAAATACTTTGAAGTGCGGCCCAAACTGCGTGATTACATCGGTACCATTCAGGAAAAAGCCAAAAAAGACGGCTATGTTGAGAACATTTTTGGCCGCCGCCGGCCCACACCGGACATCCATTCATCCAATTTCGCGGTCCGCGAAGCGGCCATGCGCCAGGCCGTCAACATGCCGTTCCAGGGCAGCGCCGCCGATATTATGAAGTTAGCGATGGTGCACGTCGGCAACAAGTTGGAAAGCGACAGCTGCAAGGTACTACTGCAAAT
>CAZXIT010000091.1:0-1837 GCA_964640775.1 uncultured Candidatus Saccharibacteria bacterium | reverse complement strand
TGCTGTCCAGGGCGCTGGTGGCCTCGTCGAGGATTAGGATCGGTGCCCGGCTGAGCATGGCCCGGGCGATAGCGATACGCTGTTTTTCGCCGCCGGACAGCTTGATGCCGCGTTCACCGACCAGTGTATCGTAGCCTTTAGGCATAGTCTCGATAAAGTCAGCAGCATGGGCGCGCCGCGCCGCTTCGTAAACTTCTTCGTCGGTGGCCTCGTCACGCCCGTAGCGGATATTTTCCATTAGCGAACGGTGAAACAGGATTGGTTCTTGCGGCACAAAAGCCAAGCGGGACCGCAAGTCATCCTGGGTAATTTTAGTAATGTCTTGGCCGTCGATGGCAATCTCGCCGGCTTGGATATCGGCAAAGCGCATTAGCAGGCGAGTCAGCGTTGATTTGCCAGAACCGGAATGTCCAACCAGCCCAACTTTTTGGCCTGATTCAATACTGAGCTCGAAATTTGAGAAAACCGCCGGACTGTCTTTTTCGTAGCGAAAGTCGATGCTCTGAAATCGTATGGCACCCTCGACAATGCGCAGTACCTCAGGCTGGGCTGCATCTTGTATTTCGGGGGTCAGATCGAGTATTTCGGTCATTTCGGCGGAATCGGCGAAGCCCAGCTGGATTCTTTCGATTGTCTGGTTGAGGTTGAACAGCTGGTTGTAGATCATCATGATATAAAGCTGCGCCGCCAAAACTGCAGCCATCGTGGCCTGACCGGTGGAGACTAGCTTAATTGACAAGTAGAGGTAAATAAACATAAAGACGGCTACGAATAGCCAGCGAATATTACGGATATGGGCGTTATACAGCGATGATCGCCAGCGCTTGGCGAAACGATCCTGGCTGGTGCGGGCGAAGCGTTTTGACTCAAGCGATTGGCGGGCAAAAATTTTGACGTTGAGCATGTTGGTGATCGCGTCAGCGACATTGGCTGTCACCCTCGAATCAGCTGCCGCGGCGACCCGCGTCATCGGCGATTTTTTGATTGTTAGCCAGCAGATGAGCCAGATAAAGACAATTGCCCAGATAAGCAGCGCGATACCGAGTGCCGGCGCGATAAATAGCAGGACGATAATCGAGAAAAGCAATGTGATGGCCGCCGTCATTAACTCAAACTCAAAAATATCTTCTAGCTGCTCATATGATTTGAGGAAGCGATTAAACTGGGTGGTCAGCGAGCCGGCAAAGTTATCGCTAAAAAAGCGGTAGCTATGCAGCTGCAGGCGACGAAACAAAAACTGCTCCATATCGCGCAGGGTTTTGGCTTGCCGGCGCAGGAAAGTATAGTCGTTGATCCGCCAAAAGATAACCTGCAGACCCATCAAGACCATTAGCAGGTAAAAAATCCGCCAGACCGACTCCAGCGGCACGCTGCCTAGATGCCCCAGACGCTCAAACAGGACAGCAAGATAGTAGCGGAAGGCAATGTCACCAGCCGCTATGCCGGCTATTGGCATGACGATGTTGAGCAGCAGCATCCATTTGTAGCGCCGCATCAGCAGCAAATAGTAGTACAGCGTTCGCCGCGCCAGCGGTTTATGCTGGATGGACTTACTCATCTATAAACCCGCCGGATTGGTGGGCCCAGAGCTTGGCGTAGCGGCCTTTTTGACGCATCAGTTCCTCGTGGCTGCCTTCCTCGACGATTTTGCCTTTGTCGATGACTACAATTCTATCCATATGCCGCAGCGTTGACAACCGATGAGCAATAGCAATAACTGTCTTGTGCTCCCATATGGCTTCCAGGGCTTCCTGCACCAGTACTTCGCTTTCGCTGTCCAGGGCGCTGGTAGCTTCATCCAATACCAGGATCGGCTTATCGTCCAAAAAGGCCCGGG
>CAZXIT010000090.1:0-1919 GCA_964640775.1 uncultured Candidatus Saccharibacteria bacterium | reverse complement strand
ACGGTGCTGGCACTCGGATTCTTGGTATTTGAGCACAACTTGCTGCTCGTTCTACTTACAACTTTCTTGATCGCCACTACTACACAGTTTTTTGCGCCGGCCGAAGCCGCCAGCATTCCGCTGCTGGTAAAACCGAAGAATCTTTTGCAGGCCAATGCATTCTTTATTTTTACCTTTTATGCCACTTTTATCATCGGCTATGGTCTAGCCGCGCCAATCATCAACTTCTTTGGCCAGCAAGCTCCTTATATCGTGACAACTGTCGGGTTTGGCCTGGCAACATTACTGGCTCTTTGGTTACCAACTATCGGAGCAGCCGGACGCCGCAGTAAGCCGTTGAAAGCGATTTTGGCGGGGACTTACCGCGAGCTTATCAAAACACAGCGGCTCATCCGCACCAATGTTCACTTAGATTTTCCAATCCGCCAGCTGATGCTAGTGCAGGCGATGGTGAGTGTGCTGGTGACGCTGGCTCCAGCACTTAGTCTGGCGCTTTTGCGGAGGCCGATTGAGCACGCCAGCCCGTATGTTATGGTTCCGGCTGCAATTGGCATCATCATCGGTTTGGCGGGGGTAAACCAGCTGACTTCACGGATTCATAAAACAGTCATTATTGCCTCTGGACTCATTATGGCTGGTGGCGCTATGGCCGGCCTTGGATTGTCCGGTCTTTTGTACCGTACGATGGACGGGAAGGCGTTAGCAACCACTGGGCAGGTCGGTTTGATCGTAGCGCTCATAATCATGGTATTTGCCTTGGCCAACGCCATCGTTGGAGTGGCAGCCCAAACATTGTTGCATGAGAATACCGATGAGGAATCGCGCGGTTCGGTATTTGGAGCTCTCTATACGTTGGTAAACCTGGCGGCAACCGTGCCGGTATTGTTCGCCGGCATCCTGGCCGACCTAACAAGTGTCACCAAGGTGATTGCTGGGGCGGGTCTTTTGATCCTGGTGATCGCAATATATGAGATTATCTGGCTCCAGCGCCACCGGCGTTACATGGCGCGGGTCGAGACAATTTGATTTATATCTAAAAACATTGTATAAGTTCATATGACCAAATCGGTCAGTCCAATCGGTACGCCGGACGGACTATTTCCCATAAGGAGCTGACAATGGGTACGCCCGTCAGTATTGACATCAAAATGACACCGCTAGAGTACTTGAGGAGAGGGTTCCCGGACCCAGATCTCTATCGCGTACGCCCCAGTGACATCACTCCGTCGGAGTGGAAAGAACTGCTCGACCACGAAATCTTCTGGGCGAGCAAGATTCTGAGGGACATGAAGGGGTTTCTGCCGGCTCAAGACCTGATCGAGGAACTCAAACTGAGTCCGCCATTTCGACAGGTCAAGGGACGCAGCGGCTCCGCCGCTCGCAACTCGCTGCTTCGAGTGATGGTTTACCTGGCTCGTCTGCCCTCGACGCGGCGCGTTCTGATTCTGCTCGACCGAAACGGGCACTGGGTAACGTGCGAAGTTGCCGGAGGCATGGACCACTTGCACTTCGATCTCGAGACCGACGAAAGCCTGCTGAAGCTACTTGAACTTGGCGGCTGGCAGCTTGGGCTCAAAATGCTTCAGTCGGTCGTGGAAATGGTCGAAACAGGTGTTGAAGAGAAGCGCAAGCGTCTCGAAGAGATCACGCGCATCTCAGATGCTTACATCGGCGCGTCGCTTGGTCGCATCAACGCCTGGCGCCGCTAAAGCCCCCAAACTGACGAACGCCCGCCGGTTCGGGGGCTTCGTCATTTTATGTCTAAAAACTGTTGACACAACTGTCAAAATCAGCGAAAATGGGATCAAGAGGACGCTTAAATCGAAGCGGGACGCTACTTGTGTCCAGCTTTTTATGAACTTGATTTAGAAAAACCTCTACGTTAATCATTTAAATTCTGTTGGCTGCACCCCGTCACG
>CAZXIT010000089.1:0-2011 GCA_964640775.1 uncultured Candidatus Saccharibacteria bacterium | reverse complement strand
ATCGCTGGAGCGCACGAAGACATAGGATCCGGTACTGCCGGAAATCAGCTGGTCAACTGAAGTATCGGCAATCAGCTTGCCCTTGCCAATGACCACGACGTTGTCGGCCATTTGGGCCATCTCGCTGAGCAAGTGGCTGGATATAAACACAGCGTTGCCCTGGTCAGCATAGTCTTTAATAAATTCGCGGAGCCAGGCGATACCCTCGGGATCCAAGCCATTGGCCGGTTCGTCAAGCATCAGGTATTTGGGCTGGCCCAGCAGGGCGGCGGCGATGCCGAGCCGCTGGCTCATGCCCAGCGAGAATTTCCCGGGTTTCTTTTTGGCCACATCGCTGAGGCCGACCAGGCCTAGTACTTCGGCGACGCGCGAATCGGGGATACCGCCGGCGGCGGCCAGGATCCGGAGATGACTGCGGGCACTGCGGGTCGGGTGGAAGGCTTTGGCCTCCAGCAGTATGCCCACGACTTTGGAAGGATCGGGGTATTCCCGCAGGGGCTTGCCGTTGAAACTCGTGATGCCCGGGCCCTTATCCAAACCTAGCATCAGGCGCATGGTGGTTGATTTGCCGGCACCGTTCGGCCCCAGGAAACCGGTCACTTTGCCGGTCGCGATCTCAAACGACACGTCATCAACCGCGGTCTTTTTGCCGTAGCGTTTCGTGAGGTTGCTGGCTCTGATCATTATGGGCACTATACACTACATCTTAGTAATAAGCTGTAAGGTTGCCTGCGGACTGCTCAAGCCGCCTGCAGGGCCGTGGCATTTTGAACCATTAAGCGGGCGACCTCACCGGGGATGGTTTGACCAATTTGGACGATGCCGCTGATAACTGCCAGCGGGCCAAGCCGGCGCTGGCGCTGACGGAAGGCTTCGTCGGCGGCTTCTGGCGCGGCTTCCGCTGGAGCGAGACGATAGTCTTTGGAGCAAACCAGCTCGACAAAGGCGGCTACAGTTTTAGGATCGGCTTCCTGGCCCAGGACCGCGCATAGTTCCTCGTAGAACTCCTCCACTTGCTGCTGGATTTCGCTTGTCGCCTGCCCGTCTAGCTTGTCCGCGAGCGCCAGCTCGTGCAACTGATCAGCAGAGCTGGCGATATCCACGACTAGTTCTTCGGCGGCAAATACCACCTCCGGATCGGCAAACGCGATAAGCACCCCAAGCTGTTCCCGCAAGACTTCGGGCAGAGCCTGCAGCAGCGTCTCGGTTTGATCTTTTGCTATCTGGCTTACCTCTAAATTCTCCTGGATACTAGCTAGGATTATTTTTGGGAGCGAGGCGACAACCGGAGTCTCAGTTTCGACAAAGTCGGCTTCGGCTTCTTGGTCAGCTTCCAGGCTGAGGGCGCCAGATAATTCTTCATGCCATTCGCCCAGCAGCTGTTGGATTTCTTCAGCCTCCAGGCTTTCCAGCTGGTCAGCCATTTCCAGCTCGTCCAAGCGATCAGCGGCCTCGGCAATTTTTATCAGCAATCCATCGACGGGCGGCACCGCCTCTTGCTCCCCAGGTCCTACTGTCTCCGTGAACTCCACCAAGCTGGCCTGCGGAGTTTCCGGCAGTGCCTGGAGCAACGTCTTAGTTGGTTCCACGGTTTCCTCTGGCAATACTATGGCTTCCTGCAGCCTGGCGGGAATAGTCGCGGCTGGAGCTGGCTTTGGCTCCGTCTCCGCTTGATCTGGCGGCTGGCGATTTGGCGCGAGACTAATCGCTAAAACGGGCGGCACCTGTTTATCGCTTTTAGGCGCGGCACGATTACTTGTCTTATCCCGAGCTTCCACGAGGCGTTTGCCCTCGGGTACGATCGGAACTGTCATGGCAGTCTCGGCGATGGTATTGGCTATACGTGCCGCCTCAGCAAGCACTTCGATTCGCGGCTGTTCCGCGGCACGCAAGACTTGCGGCAGGACGGATTCAGCGGATAACTTCGCGTTCGCTTGGCTGTCGGCGCCTATCGTCAGTTTGTCAATCGCTAGCGCTGGTTCGGCTTCAGGCAGCCCAGGCCTGTCAGACA
>CAZXIT010000088.1:0-2122 GCA_964640775.1 uncultured Candidatus Saccharibacteria bacterium | reverse complement strand
CCGCCGCAACCAACAAAACTAAATATGGCGCGGATTTCTACGCCAAAATCGGTGCCAAGGGCGGCAAGCTCGGCAAGACCGGGGGTTTTTACGCCAACCGCGACTTAGCCCGCGCCGCTGGTGCCAAGGGTGGACGCATCAGCCGCCGCACCAAGAAAACCGTCTAAGTCCTAGCTCTTAGATTCGGTGAAAACCTCCGCTCCCGAGCGGAGGTTTTTTGTTGAGCGGTAAGCGCGGCAAAACCGACTGGCGCTTACTCGCCAGACCGTGCGGCAGTTAAAGCAGCGATAGTGGACGAAATCGTCCTGCTGCAGGCATTTGGTGGTGCAGGAGGGGCAGATGCTGCGTTTGTACAGCCAGTCGCGGTAGGTGTCCAGGCAGTCCTGGATGTGGTCTTCGTCGATGCTGATGCCAACCTCGACGGCCAGCCCGCGCGCGCGTTCCCAGGCGGCGACTTCCAGCCTGAGCAGTTCAAAATCGGCTTTATAACTCTGATGTTCTAGCAGAGCATGGCCGGTTTCATGCAGCAGCGACCAAGTCGCTGTACGTCCGCCGGCATCGGCCACATAAAAAATCTCGCCAGTTTCCGGCGACCAGCAAAACTGCTGCCCGGGCGTGAAGCGCAGAGCCGGAAATTCGGCCCGTAGTTTAGCTATCAGTTTTTCCATATCCGTACGTCTGTTTAGCTAAATCGTAACAGCCATATATGACCGCTTCTTCGGCTCGAGCGGCACCAATAATCTTGGGGATCGGCACCAGCGGCAGCTCATATTTTTTTAATTCTGCCAGGAGATATTTTCCGTAGCGGTCAAAGTAGGTACCAATACTGCCGCCGATCACAACTAAGTCTGGCTGTACGATAGCAATATTCTCAAAAAAACCGAGACTGAGATTGCGGGCAATGGTTTTCCAGGTCTCAGGGTCGGTGATGTCAGAGGCTTTTTTGCCAAAACGCTCATAAATTGCCCGGCCAGAGGCAAAACTCTCCCAGTCAGCCAGCTTGCCTTTATGGGGCAGCAGTATGTGGCCGCCCTCCATGTTGATCAGCGCCGGCTCGATACGCTGGTTGCGAATGACGCCAGTGCCGATACCGGTACTGATAGTAAAGTACAGCACAGTTTGGTGGCGCTTTTGAAGCATAGCTTCGGATAATGCTGCCAGGTTGGCGTCATTCTCAACCACAACCGGGCAGGCAAACACTTTTTCGCAGTCTGCCTGCAGCGGCACCTTTCCCCAGGCGACGTTTGGAGAACCTAGACTAACGCCGTGCTGGCGATCGATACTGCCCGGGACACCGATAGCTCCAGCCCTAAAGTCCTGCATTTTGAAGTGGGCTAGTGCATGCCTCAGCTCCAGCAGGAAATTATCATATTTTTTGGGGGTAGGGAACTTAGCCTGCTCTTTGATGACCCCGTGCTCGTCGAGCACTGCGACCAGTGTCTTGGTGCCCCCAACATCAACCCCAATATACATATCAAGAGTTTACACCGCGGAGCAGCTAGTTTCCAAACTTCTCGAGCCAAGGCCGTGATTTCACCACTATCTCAAAGTACATGCTTAAATCCCGGCGAAGTACTCTTGTACCGTTTTCAGTAAGCTCATAGGGCGCTCCTCGTCGAGCCTTAAGCCAGTAAGCGGGATCACTTCGGCACTCTTCTATATACCCGGCTTCTAGGAGATTATCCAGCGCCCTGCGCAATGTGGATTTAGACGGCCATACTTCTCGACCGGTCAGTTCGATAATTTCTTGCCGCAAAGCATAAGGATGTGCTGGTCGTCGCAATAGCGCTGCCAAAACTAGGAATTGATATGTACTAAACTGTCGTCTCACCTTTTTATAATAAAGACCCTAGCATTAAACAATTATTAAATGATCGACTTTTGCCACCTACCTCTCCGCGACATAAGTCTAATTGCGTCCAAAACGAACGCAATTAGACCTAACATCCGCTAGCCTACCTAGCAAATGCCCAGTCCCTAGATGGTGACTAGCTACCTCCACCCCTCCCACTCTTTACTCAAAGTGTTTTGTTCGCTATAATAAAGATAATCTTACATCAGCAAACTAACTGGATTTAAGTGAAAAGCGGAAGTTCGTAGCTAAAAAAAGCGAAGTTTGCTG
>CAZXIT010000087.1:0-2213 GCA_964640775.1 uncultured Candidatus Saccharibacteria bacterium | reverse complement strand
TACAACGGTTAGTATAAAGGTCTCCAAAACCTTAGATCGTGGTTCGATTCCACGTACCCCTGCCAAAGTGTTTGCCCAGAGGCTTTATTTAAGCCGCTCGCCGGTCTTCTAGCGCCCTAGCATTATCGTAGACACTGCCAAACGCCAGTACCGTTTTGTCCACGGCACCCATGGTATTGACCGTAAGGCTGCTGATGTCCGCGTTTGCAGCCACGAGCTCAGCCGCTGCCCGTCTGGTCCTATCGACGTGCTGGCCATTAGCAAATTCAGCTTTTTTAATCTCCATCTGCCGCATCAATTTCCAACGCTTGAGCGGGCCGCCGCCGATAACCCGCATGGCATTCCACGAGGTTTTTAGCCCTGGAGCACCGTACAGGCCAACATCGATAGGCATAGTAATGCCGTCTTCCCGCACTTTGTCTATCCAAGACAAGATGGCTGCCGAGCTAAAGTCAAGCTGGGTGACTAGATGCACGTTGATTTCTGGGTTTTCGCTGGCTAAGTCCTGTTTTCTGCGCAAGTCGGCACCGAGCTTTCGATTAACCTTTCTGTTGGTGTGGCCCCTAGGATATCCCGGTATACCGATGTCCTCAGGGCACTGGTTGTGACCAACGATGGCTTCTAATAGGCTGAAACCGTCAGGATACACCAGTTTTTTAGGCTCGTACTTTGCGTCTCCGCCGACAACAAACAATTCAGTAATCCCGGCTCTAGCCGCTCTGCCAAGCAGCTCGTCTAAATGATTTTCGCTTTCAACTGACCGGGCAGCAATGTGCGGCACGGCGGTATAACCTGCCGCGGCGGTACATTCAGCCCATTTCAGGGTTTCATCAGGCCCACCAAGTTTTACGCTGCTGGTTATGGCGACGCGGGCTCCATGCGGAAGGTGCGACAGTCTGTCGCCGAAAGCTTTGACCGGTATTAACTCATGCGTGACATTGGCTGGGATTACCAATGCGGGCTGTTCGATGTCTATACTCACGGATCACTTTTCACATTTATACAGGGTGCTTCTGCGCCATTTTTCCAAGCCATGTACTCGTATCTTAGCCTAAAACTGTGCTGCATGCTACTGTAAGTTATTTTATTGAAATACTTGCAATTTTATATTATAAATGGTATGATCATTGTAATTCAATTGTAAGGAGCACCCGAGTTATGGCATTACGACACAACATTATGGTACTAGCAGCAACGGCCGGTATAGGCGGAGAGCTTGCTCAGCCCGCGTTGGGCCAAGCTCCGGCCACGAGTGACCCGGTAGTACGCGAATACGTACCAGCTGGCGGTCTCGCCCCTGGCGACAACCCAGCAGTTGACGAAGGTTTTGACGCCAGCAATGTTGATCGGCTTGACGACGGCTACAGGGAGTACAAAGAGACCAGCGGCAACACCGGCGCCCAAGACACCTGCCGGGCTATCGGTGGAGCCGGTTTTCGCTCTGCTTCCGTCCTCAACGCTGACGGCTCAGTAACGACGACTTACATCTGTCAAGCTTTTGGCCTCGCCTCAGCCGCACCTGGCAGCACTGTCAGTACTCCGGCACCGGCGCCCGATACCGCTCCAGCGACGGCGATGGCTCCCGGAGCCGCCATGAATCCTTTTGCCGCAGACGCTGCGGCCCGGGCAGAAGTCTTTGCTCCAGAAAACGGCATTACGCTTCGTGCTCAGCACACCGCCAAAGGCAAACTAGTACTGAGCCGCTTCAACATTGGAGATGTCAGTGACCAGGATGCCGTCGGTACCCGCACCGTCAAGATTTTTGAACGGCGCTACAGCAAAGACGGCCAGCATTTCGTACGGGTTTCCCCCAACTTCACAATCAATGGCAATGGCACCCCAAATATGCATAAAGCAGTGCTGCCAACTGAAAAACCTCGCCGCCACGGCGACTATAGGATCATGGAAGTCATACACTGGGATGACGAAGCCAACAATCAGTTTGACGCTACCCAGACCAGGGCCGTCAGGCTCAAAGGCTTTAAGTAAGCCGAACGAACCCAGACCGGCCTTGCAAAAAACTGGCCTAAGCGCTGTTAAAAATGTTTGACTTGGGGTGGGACTGTGCTAAAATTCACTAGTATTACGCTTGTGCTATAGAGGTGCAAACAGCTATACTTAGGCACAGGGAAAATAAAAGATTTTAAAAAAGAGGGCGGATGAAGATACTGATGCTTGGGTGGGAGCTGCCTCCCCATAACAGTGGTGGACTG
>CAZXIT010000086.1:0-2261 GCA_964640775.1 uncultured Candidatus Saccharibacteria bacterium | reverse complement strand
GTACGGCTGGGGGCCGTGAGGTCGCAGGTTCAAGTCCTGTCACCCCGACCACGATATTGACACACAGTACATAATACGGTATTATTAACTTCTAGTTAAGTTATAAGTACTGAACGGAGCTATGTGTGTCAGATAGAGATCCCTCATTATCACGTCCTATTAGAAACAGGCTGCCCGTCGCGGCCGCTGTGCTCAGCACCGTTGCACTAGCTGCTTGCGGTCCTGGCAAGAGCCAGCCAGTCGATACGGTCAAAAACACCTTCCCAGCGCCAGTGGAGCAGATCGAACGACAAGTCACCACCGGCGTTGTCCAAACCGCAGCCCAGCGGCTCGCTGGCCAGATTATGAAATTAGCAAACGTTCGTAGTGCTCGCCGGGAGTTTCAAGGCATTGCCATACCTTGTACTTCTAACGGCATTGTTACGCATTGCTACCAGCCAACAGTCGAAGAGCTGCATAACGCAAAGCGTCGGACTGCCCATAGTTTTCGAGTTGTGACACCAGCCGATCCGACCAAGGATTTTGACGAAGTCGACAATGCTACGACCTATGAATTTGGCGTGCGGCACGCTTTGCCTAGCGGCGAGCGAGATCTTACGACAGTCAATAAGCTCAGCATACTGGGCGGTTCGCGCAAGCCTTATACCAGCTACACGCTTGACTTGCGTGAAGACGCAAAGCTTGGCGGCTGGGACGTGCAGGCAGAGTACTTCGACGCCGATACCCGGGACAAACAGTTTTGCTTCAATACGGCGATTGATAAAGACGCGGGGCAGTATCATCCGCTGGATCCCGGGGTTCTAGATGTGCTGCTGGCTGATGCCGAGGAAGAACTGCTGCAAAGCGCCGCTGGACAAACCGTCGCGCCGCTAGCGATCCCTGAAATAGCCGGTGGCAGAGCGATTGGTTTCAGCGACTATACCGGCTGCAAAGCCGCCTGATTGTTGGAATTTTTACTGTTGTTTTAACACTTAGCAGCCATACTTTGGTTCACCGTTACTAACGAAACCGCAAAGGAGACTGACTATGGCAGAACGCGTTGAAAAAGTAACAAGAGTAGTAGCAGCAGAGCCGGAAACAACCCGGCCGGTTAGGGAAGTCCAAGAGGTTTCTGAAGCCCGCACCACGGGTGCCACACTTGCAGAGCGAATTATCTGGTACATCGCAGGCGTACTGCTGGTATTGCTGGCCTTCCGTTTTGTACTGGCACTTTTGGGAGCCAATCCGAGCAACGGCTTCGCCGACTTTATTTACAGCACTAGCCATCCGTTTGTAGCACCGTTCTTTGGGTTGTTCGGCTACAACCTGCAGTATGGTGTTTCTCGTTTTGAGACATATACGCTGATTGCCATGGCAGTCTACGCCATTGTTGCCTGGGGCTTGGCCCGTCTGGCTACGATTAGCCAGCCGGCTCGGTAATAGACCGATCGGCAGCTTCACAGGCGTGTTAAGATAGTAGCTATGTGGCAGGAAACCAAACACGGGCTGTATCGGCAGTTTAATTTCGACAATTTTAAGCAAGCCTGGGTCTTTATGACGCAGGTGGCGGCGCTGGCCGAAGAATTCCAGCACCATCCGCGCTGGGAAAACGAGTGGAGCGTGGTGCAGATCTGGCTGATTACCCATGAGGGCGGCAAAAATATTAGTGACAAGGACCACCAGATGGCCCAGGCCATCGATGCCCTCTATGATCAGGACGCGCCGCAGGGCGAGCAGCCGGCCAATACCACTATTCATCCCGAAGAAGTCAAGATTTTTAGCGATGGCGGCTCCCGCGGCAACCCCGGCCCCAGCGCCAGCGGCTTTGTGGTCCTCGACATGGAAGACAATGTCCTGGTCGACAAGGGCGTCTATCTCGGCGTCACCACCAATAACCAAGCCGAATACACGGCTCTTAAGCTAGCACTCGAAGAGTGCAAGCGCATGGGCGTCCGCGAAGTCCACGCCTACCTCGACAGCCTGCTGGTCGTCAACCAGATGAAAGGCATTTTTAAGGTTAAAAACCGCGACCTGTGGCCGATCCATGACGCTATCACGTCGCTGGCCAAAGAGTTCCGCGCCGTCCACTACAGCCATGTGCCCCGCGAATTCAACAAACTGGCCGACGCCGCCGTCAACCGCGCCCTCGATGACCACCTTGGCATTCCGTGAGCAGTAGGTGATATACTTTGGGTGGCCAGATTATCGGCTGATCGCGTATTCTTTACGGGGTACGAGGAAAGTCCGGGCAGCATAGGGAATTGGCAGTCGCTAACGGCGAC
>CAZXIT010000085.1:0-2381 GCA_964640775.1 uncultured Candidatus Saccharibacteria bacterium | reverse complement strand
CCCAACCGGGAAATCGTCCAATTTTTTGCCAAAAACTACAGTCTCGACGGCCAGCGCAACATCAAAGACCCGGTCGGCATGCATGGCGTCCGGCTGGAAGTTGACGCTCATATAGTCACGGCCTCGTCGCCAAACTTGCGCAACCTCGATATGGCGCTGGAAAAAGCCGAAGTCCAGCCGACCCATCACACGGTTTCCGGCTTAGCTGCTGCCGAGGCGGTGCTCAGCCGCCAGCAAAAAGAAGCCGGTACGGCACTCGTCGACATCGGTGCCGGCACGACCAACCTGATTGTGTTTGAGGATGGGGAAGTCCAGCACATCGCTGTTATCCCGATTGGCGGCCAGCATATCACCAACGATCTGGCTATCGGTCTCAAAACTGACCTTGATGTCGCCGAAACCGTTAAACTGGAGCACGCCGACCTTCGCCGCGACACCAAAAAAATGAACGCCATGGTTAAAGTCGGCGACAAAGCCCATAATTTCCAGTTCGAAGAAATCGCCATGATCAGCGAGGCCCGCGTCGAGGAACTGCTGGAGTACATCGACAAAGAGCTTCATAAAATCAAGCGCTCCCGCAAGCTGCCCGGCGGCATCGTGCTGGTTGGCGGCAGCGCCAAAATCCCCGGACTCGACGAATTCACCCGCGAAAAACTCCAGCTCCCGGCCCGAATTGGCAAGCTCCACAATATCGGCGGCTTAGTGGACACTGTCGAGGACCCAGCTTTCAGCACCGCCATCGGCTTGATGCTCCTCGACATGCTCTTGCTGCCGGCACTTCCTCCCGTCTCCGGCAGCCGCTCAACCCAGCAGGCCCGCGCCCTCCTCGGCGGCCTCCTAAATCGTTTCAAGGGCTAGTCGAACACAAAATTTGTCGTGTGCACAAAAGTTGGTTGACACGATGGATCCAAAAAGTTTTGAGAATTTCGCTGTGCAAATTTGTTGGACTTATCAGAGAGGGGGAGTATACTAGCGACTATATAAGTTAGAAATTTTGAGGGGAAACAAATGCCACAAGTCGTTGAGCCAGCTATCGAGACATTCGCGCAAATCAAAGTAATCGGAGTTGGCGGCGCCGGCGGCGCAGCGGTCAATCGGATGATCGAGGCCGGCATCGAAAACGTGGAGTTTATCGTTATCAATACTGACGCCCAGGCGCTGCACCATTCCAAGGCTGCTAAAAAAATCCACATTGGCAAGGACGCTACCCGCGGACTTGGCGCCGGGGCTGACCCGGCAGTCGGCGAGCTGGCCGCCCAGGAATCACGCGAAGAAATCCGAGCTATCGTAGAGGGCGCTGACATGGTCTTTATTACGATCGGTGCTGGCGGCGGTACCGGCTCAGGAGCCGGCCATGTGGTGGCCCAGATTGCCCATGAGCTCGGTATCCTAGTAGTTGGCTTTGCCACCAAGCCGTTTGCCTTTGAGGGTGAGAAACGCCGCAAAAACGCCGAAGCGGCTATCGATAAACTGCGGGCCGCTGTCGACACCCTGATTATTATCCCCAATGACCGTTTGCTGCAGACAATCGACCGCGAAACACCGCTGACCGAGGCCTTTAAAGTTGCCGACGACGTCCTGCGCCAGGGCGTGCAGGGTATTTCTGACCTGATTACTGTCCACGGCCTGATCAACCTTGACTTTGCCGACGTCAAGACGGTCATGAGCAAGGCTGGTTCGGCGCTGATGGGTATTGGCCGCGCCAACGGTGAAAACCGGGCCGTCGAGGCTGCCAAGCAGGCTATCGAGTCGCCGCTGCTCGAAGTATCTATCGACGGTGCCCGCGGCATCCTATTTAATGTTATCGGCGGCAACGACTTGTCGATGCACGAAATTAACGCCGCCGCCGAGGCCATCACCACGGCCGCCGATCCCGACGCCAACATTATATTTGGTGCTACCATTAATCCTGAGCTGGACGGGGAAGTCATTATTACGGTAGTCGCTACTGGTTTTGACGCGTCCTATTACGGCAAGCGTTCACCGACAGCTGTTACCAGCAGCAGCCGGGCTGCTGACGGCGGTCCGTCTCTGTCGAGCCCGGCGACCCGCACCACCAAACAGGACGAAAAAGCCCTAGCCGAAATTGACATGAACCTTGATGCTGGCGATGATGCCGGCAGCCATGATTTTACCAGCGACCATACCATGCCAAACATTTGGTCGATCCATGACGATGAAGACAAGGACAAAGAAGACGAAACAGCTGATCACCATACCACCGCAGCCGGCAGCCACATTGGATCAAGCGCAAGCGATCACGCAGCTGACAGCAGCACCGACGTTGTTAGCACGAGCCTGGAAGACGACCTCGAAAAACCCTCATTCCTGCGCCGCCTCTCCCGCCGCAAAAAAGACGAAGACGACCCCTCCCTCTAAAA
>CAZXIT010000084.1:0-2391 GCA_964640775.1 uncultured Candidatus Saccharibacteria bacterium | reverse complement strand
GCACCCGTTACGGAGGAGGAAATGGTCTTGAACGCGGTGCCTATATCATTCGTGATGCTGAAAAGCCAGACCTGCTGTTGATCGCCACTGGATCTGAAGTGCAGCTCGCCCTAGATGCCGCCGAAAAGCTTGAACCAAAAGGCGTACAAGCGCGCGTTATTTCCATGCCAAGTACTGAGCTGTTTGATCGTCAGCCTGCGAGCTACAAAGCGGAAATCCTGCCCAGTGATGTGCCAATTCGACTCGCAATTGAGGCCGCATCCTCCTACGGCTGGCATAAATATGTCGGTGAGCAAGGCGACACGGTCACCATCAATGACTTTGGAGCCTCCGCGCCCGGTCCTGTGATGTTGGAAAAGTTCGGTTTTAGCGCCGACAATGTCGTCAACCGCGCAACTAAGTTATTGAAGGAGCAGAAAAAATGAGACCAGCCAACTTGCAGACCCGAATCTTTCTAGATAGCGGTGACCCCGCGGAGACAAAGCAAATTATCGAGTTACTTGGCTTTCTGGACGGCCAGACGACGAACCCAACCCTCGTAGCCAAGAATCCCTACGCCCGTGAACGGTTTGAGAAAGGCGAAAAATTCTCGAAGGACGAAATTTTTGAGTTTTATAAGCAAGTTGTGTCGGATATCTCAGCACTGGTCCCCGATGGTTCAGTTTCGATTGAAGTCTATGCTGATGAGACGGTTACGCAAGAAGCCATGTTTGCACAGGGTCAAGATATGTTTACCTGGATTCCAAACGCTCACATCAAGTACCCCATAACGGTGCCGGGGCTTGGCGCTGCCGAAGCGTCTATCAAAGTCGGCATGCGGGTCAATCTAACCCTCTGCTTTAACCAAGAGCAAGCCGCGGCCGTCTACGCCGCCACTAACGGTGCTAAAAAAGGTGACGTGTTTGTATCGCCGTTCATTGGACGCCTCGATGATATTGGCGAAAACGGCATGGACCTGATCGCCAACTGCCAGAAAATGTTCGCGAGCAGCGATGGCCACACCGAAGTCTTGGCCGCCAGCGTCCGTACCGAAGCTCATTTCATGCAATCGCTAGCCCTGGGCGCTGACATCATTACGGCTCCGTTTAGTGTGCTTGAAGCCTGGGCCAAGGCCGGTAAACCTCTACCGGACGGAGACTTTGCCTACGACGCCGGCGACCTCAAGCCAATCAACTACGAACAAATTGACATCAATCAGGCTTGGCAGTCGATGAACATCAAACATGAGCTGACCGACAAAGGAGTTGCTCGCTTCGCCAGCGACTGGAACGAACTGATAGGCTAGGTTTAGCTGACGTCTAGGAAGTTTTTTAGCATTTGCTTGCCAGTGGCTGTCCCAAACGACTCCGGATGGAATTGTAGGCCAAATAATGGCTGTGTGGTGTGATGGAAGGCCATGACTGAGTGATCATCGGACACAGCATCAACAATCAGCTCCTGTGGCAAGGTTTCTCTATCTACAACCAAGGAGTGGTAGCGCATGACCGTAACTTGGTCGGGCAGGTTTTGGAATAAACCCTGGCCGTTATGACCGAACGTACTCGTTTTACCATGCATGATTACGGGGGCACGGACGACTTTAGCTCCAAAGGCTGCCCCAATGCCCTGGTGCCCTAAACAGATGCCAAGTATAGGGATTTGCTGATGGAAATCCCGAATAACCTGGGTGCAACCGCCAAAGTAGGCTGAGTCGGTTGGATCTCCCGGGCCTGGCGAAATAACGATGTGGCTAAATTCTCCCTGCCGAACAGCTTCAAATGGAACTTCTGTATTTCTGACGACTGTGACCTCGTCCGCGAGCTCACCAACATACTGATAGAGATTGAAGGTAAAGGAGTCGTAATTGTCGATCAGTAAAACGCGCTTCATGGCTTCCCTTTCATGAATGGCGCCATCGCCCGATCCATGGCCAGCTTTTTTTCTTTGATTTCTTGGTACTCGCGGCTCGAATTTGAGTCGTAGACGATGCCAGAACCGGAATGAACGAAAAGCTCATCACCAGTTGCGTTAACCGAACGAATGTTGACGGCATGAACGGAATCGCCATTATGGCTAAAGTAGCCGACAGTGCCACCGTAGGGACCACGTTCGTAGCCATCCAGTTCGTTGATCATCTTGATGCCTTCAATTTTTGGCGCACCACTCAGCGTGCCGGCCGGAAAACTAGATGCCAACGCATCAAAAGCCGTCTGCCCTTCGGCCAGCGTACCGGACACAATTGAAGACAAGTGCTGTACGTGGCTTAGTTTTTTGATGTACATCAGGTCGTCAATCTGCACTGAGCCAATTTTGCTGACCCGACCAACGTCGTTGCGCGCCAGGTCAACCATCATGTTGTGCTCGGCAATCTCTTTTTCATCGGCCAGCAATCTTTTCGCCAAGCTTTCATCT
>CAZXIT010000083.1:0-2407 GCA_964640775.1 uncultured Candidatus Saccharibacteria bacterium | reverse complement strand
GCGATTCGTCGATCATCATCACAAAGTCATCCGGGAAATAATCGAGCAGCGTGGCTGGCTGTTCGCCCGGTTCGCGGTTGGTAAGATAGCGGCTGTAGTTCTCGATGCCCTTCACAAAGCCCGTCTCCTGCAACATTTCGAGGTCAAAACGGGTGCGCTGCTCCAGCCGCTGGGCTTCTAGCAGTTTGCCCTGCTTTTTGAATAAGGCCAGCCGTTCGGCCAGCTCCTGCTCAATTTTGCCTAAGGCTTGCTGCAGTTTGGTCTGCGGTGTGACGTAGTGACTGCCGGGGAAAATCCGATAGTTGTCGAGGTCGGATAGGATTTCACCGGTCAGCGGATCGATTTTGGTAATGCGCTCGACTTCATCGCCGAAAAAGTCCAGGCGGTAGGCCAGCTCCTCACCGGCCGGGAAGACGTCAACCACATCGCCCCTCACCCGGAAGGTACTGCGGTGGAAATCAATGTCATTGCGCTGGTACTGGATGTCGGTCAGCTGCCGCAGCAGCTTGTCGCGGACCTTGCGCTCGCCGACTTTTATGTCGATCGACAGACCGTTGTAATCTTCGACCGAGCCAATGCCATAGATACAGCTGACGCTGGCCACGATGATCACATCCTTGCGGCTGAGCAGCGCATCAGTCGCGGCGTGGCGCAGCCGATCGATCTCTTCATTAATCTGGCTGTCTTTTTCGATGTAGGTGTCTGAGCGCGGAATGTAGGCTTCCGGCTGGTAATAGTCGAAGTAGCTGACAAAGTAATGGACGGCATTGTCCGGAAAAAAGTGCTTATACTCGGTGTACAGCTGGGCCGCCAGCGTCTTGTTGTGGCTGAGCACCAGCGTCGGCTTCTGGACATTGTCGATGACATTAGCCATCGTGAACGTCTTGCCCGACCCGGTCACCCCGAGCAGCGTTTGGTGGTGCAACCCATCCTCCAGCCCTTTGGTCAACTGCTCAATCGCCGCCGGCTGATCCCCCGTCGGCTGAAAGTCACTCTTAAGAACAAACTTATTCACCTATCAATTGTAACAAGGACTCTAGTTCGCAGCCGTAATGTTCTTGAAATCAGAAGCGAATGTACCTACGACTTTTGCGAATTGTTCTGAGGTTGTAGGGTCCGGGTTATAGCCGCCGGTCTTGCTCGTTTCCCAACAGGCAGGACCATATGACTTTTTGGTCGCAATTGCATAGCGATAATTGCCAATGTCCGTACGCTCACCGAATAGCGGAGAAACGTTTCCGTCGTCTTCTGTTTTACTTGGTTGCCACTTCGAGTCATTCGTCGGTAATCGTAGGAGATAGGCGACATACTCACCCTTACAGCTTGTGCCTGTCGGGCCAACTAAATTATCCACTTCACTTGCGTAGACCGTCAGGTTCGTGGGGTCAGCCGATGATTGTTGGGTATTACTATCAAGCTTATAGTAAGCACCGGCATCAGCTGTGCTAAGCGGGATCTTCACTCCCCATTCTTTGATCGTGAGATATTGCTGGTTTGAGGTGGAGCTCGATTTCTTTGCTGAGAACTTCGGGTTGCCGCTGGCGTCTTTGGCGGCACTGTTGAGTGTGTCGTTGCTGGTCTTGTTGGCGTGGTAGACGTAATAGCCGGTGCCGCCGAGGATGGCGACGATGAGGCTGACCAGTAATACTTCGACCGCGCCGATTCCTTTTTGGTGGAGTTTCATGCGGCTACTCAACATTATGTAAGGCTATTGGCTTGTGGTGGTTGAGGGTGTGGTGGTAGTTGTGCTAGTGGCCGGAGTTTTCTTCGGGGAGAATTTCGGGGTGCCGCTGGCATCCTGGGAAGCGGCCTTGTAGTTGCTGTTGGCGTTCTTGTTGGCGTGATAGACGTAGTAGCCTGTCGCGCCGAGAATGACGACGATGAGAATGACGAGTAATACTTCAACTGTGCCGAGACCTTTTTGATTGAGTGATTTGATTGACATGGTAATTGATCCTGCTTACGTTTAATTCTCTACCAGTTTACAACTTACTATTCGCAAAAACAATCAATTGTCATCCCCGATTTATTCGGGGATCCAGAAAAACAAGAACATTCTGTCTGGATCCCGCAATAAATGCGGGATGACAAGTGCTATTGGTAGAGGTTTTGGTACTTGGCGTAATCTTTGTCAAGATAGTCGGTGAGCTGTTTGATCAGTTCAGGGGCGGTTTCGCCAAAAATGATTTTGGTGTGTTGGCGCAGCGGGTGGGCCATCTCCATGAAGTGCTGAATCTCCTCACTGATACCGCCGGCGCCCTGCAAGAAGCCGATCGGCGTCTCGGTCTCCATGGCGATGGTGAATTCGTGCAGCGTGCCCAAACGCCCGCCAATGCTAATAACTGCGTCGCTGGTGGAGATGAGCACGGCGTCCCGCCCAACCTAGTGCAAACCTGTGTATAGAATC
>CAZXIT010000082.1:0-2490 GCA_964640775.1 uncultured Candidatus Saccharibacteria bacterium | reverse complement strand
GATGGAAGCGGATGAGCTTTTCCCAGTAGCCGTGGATATAATCGCGGGCCGGCTTGAGGTCGCTCGCCTGCAACTCATGCTGCGGTGACAGTAAATCTTTGACTAGTTTGAGAGTCCGGCTAAGCATTACCTTCAGCCTATGTGATAGAGCCTGCTGCCGTCAACTCAATTCCGTTAACACACAATGTCCTAAGTCAGGCTGCCATTCGATTTCGGCCCGATGTACTACTAAGGTAGGTTGGCGGCCACCCGCCGGCGAGGCGACAGGACCAGGCGCGTTTGCACCGGCAACTGGGCGGCGTACCAGGCTATGAACCACAGGCTGAAGGCTAGCATCTGCAGTTCCTGGCTTGGCCCCCATGCCCGTTCGCTTAAAGTGTGCAAAAATAAATAATCGGCGCTGACGGCCACGAATGATACGCCGGCAATTGCTATCAGCGCCAGACTAACTGCCTTAAAGGCCGCCATTTTGGCACGGTGCGCAAAGAGGTAGCCAACCACCGGCAAGGCCAGGTAGCACAAGGCGATGATGACGCTGCTGTAGCCATGGCTGGGTATGGTGAAGTGGGACAGTGAGATATGCACCGGCGTCTCACACGACGCTGCCAGGGTCACCGAACAACGCAATGGTATAAGGGCATCGATGGTATTGGCTACACCGAAAACGGCCGTCAGCCCAATCAGCGCGTAGTAAGTCTTCAATCGTCGCAGCACTTGGTACTGCAACAACAAGGCGGCAGCCGTTATGAACAGCAAGCCCGATATGATATCCAGACTACGGAAGACGACGGCGTAAGGTTGCCCGAGGGCACTCAGCTCACTGACGGCGCCACCCCTGAGAAAGAGCGTTCGGTTCAAGACCACAGCCAGCAACCAGTTATTGAAAGTCAGGGTTGCCCCTAGCAGAACCGCAAATATGGTCCGCGGCGAGGCTGCCAGTTGTCGTGCTTTGGCGCGCATAACTGTATAATACCATCACTGTATTCATGAAGTTGACACGTCCGCTCTCGTTTTCCAAAACGCTTGATACCTGGTCGCTGCAGTTTATCGCCGCCAGCGTCTTTTTGTCCGGTGTATTGACGATTGTCAGCGTGTTGTTTGCCGAACTGCGGCGGCATGGCGGCGTCCTGGTCAGCGCCGACGCCCACATCACCCTGCTGACCGGCCTGACCTTTATCTATCTAGCCAGTCTGCTGCGGCGCGGCAAGCGGTCAGCTTGGTTTGTCGCCCTGCCAATCTATGGCTACATTGTCGTACGCAATTTCCGCCACTACGTCTTTGATCTGCCGTCGATGCATTTCCATCCGCTGCCGATACTGCTTAATTTGTTGGTGCCATTAGTTGCGCTCGGCGGCTTGATTGTCTACCGAGAGCGTTTTACTGTGAAAAGCGAGGTGCGCAACTCCGCCCTGGCGGCCCGACGGGCGTTGCTGGTACTGCTGGTAGCCTTATTGTTCGGTGTCGCCGGTTTCCAGTTGATGGATAATCATGACTTTCACCAAGAAATCTCGCTGCCAGCCAGCGCACACTACGTCGTTGACCAATTCGGCCTGACAACCGAAAAACAGGCCACCCCCTACACGCGGCGCGCCCAGCTGTTTCTGGATTCGCTGGCCTACATCAGCCTCGGTTCATTATTTTACGTCGCCATCTCTTTCTTTAACCCCATCCGCTTCCGTTTGAACCGCCAGGAGCACGACGCCCAGTCCATCGCCGGCCTGCTTAAGACGGCGGCCAGTAGCGAAGATTTTTTTAAGCTATGGCCGCATGATAAGGCCTACTTCTTCAATGCCACCCATAGTGCCGGGCTGGCTTACCGCGTCAGCCGTGGGGTGGCCCTGTGCGTCGCCGATCCAGTCGGGAAAACGGCGGATTACCGCGCGCTTTTGCTGCGCTTCACCGAATATTGCCGTACCAACGATTGGGAACCGGCCCTCATTCACACCCTGCCGACACACGCTCGCCTGTACGAGCGGCTGGGTTTTGAGATGCAAAAAATCGGCGAAGAAGCCGTGGTCGACATCAACCATTTCATCCATAAGGTCAAACCGACCAAGTATTTTCGCCATATCGTCCGAAGGTTTGAGGCCCAACACTACACCACCGAGCTACTCACACCGCCCCACAGCCAGGCTGTCCTACGCCGGCTCAAGGAGATTTCCGATGACTGGCTCGAGGTGCCCGGCCGGGCCGAGCGTGGCTTCATGATGGGTTACTTCACGCCGGATTATATGCAGCAGTGCGAGGTCATGGTGGTACGCGACGAGGCCGCCACCATGCAGGCCTTTATAAATGTATTGCCGGTGTTTGATAAAACGGAGGCCAATTTTGATTTGTTGCGGCACAGCCAGGCCAGCCCTGGCAATATCAACGACTTTTTATTGGTACGGCTGATTGACCACTTACATAAACAAGGCTTTGCGCAGCTCAACCTCGGGTTGTGCCCGCTGTCCGGCCTGCAGCCCGAAGGCGGTGGCGCTGTTGATAACG
>CAZXIT010000081.1:0-2514 GCA_964640775.1 uncultured Candidatus Saccharibacteria bacterium | reverse complement strand
AGTTCCGCAAGTTCATTGCGCAGGGCTTGTTCTTTTGATTCCATAATTGTTCCACTGGTTAGTATAAAGAAAAACCGCCTGAATACATATGATTCAGGCGGATAACGTGTGCGCAGCTATTCGGCGGATTTTGCGGCAGCGGGCTTGGTGTTTTCGGCCTTGGTCTCGGCTTTGGCGATTTTGGCAGCGGTGCGCTTGGCTTCTTTGGCGGCAGCGGCAGCCCGTTTGTCTTTGCTGGCGGCACCAGCGGCAGCCCGGGCTTTGAATTTGTCGACGCGGCCTTCGATGTCCAGGATGCGCTCTTCACCGGTAAAGAATGGATGGGAGGTGCTGGTGATATGGACTTTCATGAGCGGGTATTCTTTGCCGTCTTCCCATTTGGTCATTTCGGAGGTCTTGGCGGTAGCCCGCGTCAAAAAGCGGAAGCCATTGTTGAGGTCTTCAAATACCATGAGCTGATAGTCGTCGGGATGCAAGCCTTGTTTCATAATCCAAAACATCATATCACATCTGTTAGGTCGTGGTCAACAGCTAAAAATATGGAGAAACCCTGCTACTATGGAGCGTGATGATTAAAGCGGTAATTTTTGATATGGACGGGCTGCTGATAGACAGCGAACCGTTTTGGCGGCAGGCGCAGACTGAGGCCTTTAAAACGGTTGGTATCGAGCCGACTATGGAAGATTTTAGCCATACTATGGGGCGGCGCATCGCCGAGGTGGTGGAGTACTGGCATCACCGGCAGCCGTGGGAGGGACCGTCGCATATGGATATCGAAGCCCTGGTGGTGGATAGGCTGATCGCTCTTGTCAAGACCGAAGGCCGGCTGCTGCCGGGCGTGCACCAAGCATTTGAAGTTTGCCGCCAGCACTCGCTGCCGATGGCGCTGGCTTCGTCGTCGTCCAACGAAATTATTGATACGGTGATTGATACACTGGACATCCGCGAATATTTTGATGAAATTTATTCAGCTGACCATGAGCCTTACGGCAAGCCGCATCCCGGTGTGTTTATCACGACCGCGCAGCGGCTCAATGTACCGTCGCAGCACTGTCTGGTATTTGAAGATTCACCGTCGGGTGTACTGGCTGCCAAAGCTGCCAAAATGCAGTGCATAGCCGTCCCAACCAGTGAATTTAAAGCCCATACATTTATCCAGACTGCCGACAAGGTAGTCGATAGCTTAGAAGCCTTTGACGCTGCTACGCTGGCTGCACTCTAGTCGCCAGGGTTGCATAAATACTTACCAAGCTATAAAATTACAGATATGACAAATGGTGTATTTGGCGATATCGCGCCTAGGGAAGTTATCCAGGAAGACCGGCAGGCTTGCCTGAGTGCTTGCATAGTATCGTTAGCCGGCGAAGCACCGGGATTAAACGAGGCTGTCGTTAGCCAGCTTCTCGCAGAGGACGGGCTATACAGCCAGGGACTGGGCGTTGATCTGCACCCTGCCAGCGTGCTGGATGCCACACTAAGCAAGATAGGTCTGTCTGTGAAGCCGCTGTACGACGCACGGTTAGCGGCCGAGGATGAGGCTGTCCAAGGCATCAGCCGGCTTGGGATGATCGAACGGGTTATCCGTGACGGCGGGAAAGTACTGCTGGCCTATCCCAAGCGTCGAGACGGGGAAGTGCCATTTATGCATTACAGCGCAGTTACCGGCTTTCGCGAGTCGACTGCTGGTGACGGGGTAGTGATCATGGATCCAAGTGAGATAGACGGCGGCGTCAAATGTCCGTCCTGGAAAGAGCTGCTGGAATATGTCATGCCTGAGCAAGATGTCCCGGTCATGGCATGGGCTGCTATTGAATCAAGCGGGCAGCATCCTCGATTTCGACGGCGAGTGGATGAGTCAGGGTTGCCGGGTTTCAGTCTGCTTGCAGAGCCGCTCTATGGCACAGAAGATACCGGCAAGGCGGTACCCCCCGGTACCAGTCATCCGAGTTCGGTGGTGATGCCAACGGCTGCTATTTCCAGGCAATTTAATGCGCTTGGCGGGGTAGTTTTGTCGCGGGACGGTGAATTGCCGGTAGGCTACCCGCGCTTCGTGATACCGCCGACAGTCAGGGAATTATCATTGGCTAGCACCGGCAGCCTCAGCAGCCTGCCATATCCGACTCGCCAGGCAGCTGTGGCGGCGGCTCATCTGGAAAATACCTATGGCAGCGGTACCGGGATGAGCGAGCGGGACGGCCTGTACTGGCTGCCGGACAGTCCGTACAATACTGCCGGCTGGCAAAATACCGGTTTGGGCCTGTCTTCGCGCCAAGCGGCGGCGATATTGGATGGCCGTCCTGAAAACAGTCTGGAAAGACGGGCAAATGCTGAGCGTACAGTGACCCGGCTTATTGAGCGCTACACCGGCGCCAGCCCCGAGGATGTTTATCTCTTTTCTACCGGCATGGCAGCCATGTACCACGTTAACCAGGCGCTGATTAAAGTGAGTGGGGACGCCCCTGGCGTACAGTTCGGATTTCCGTATACCGATACTTATGACCAGCGGAAATTTGG
>CAZXIT010000080.1:0-2674 GCA_964640775.1 uncultured Candidatus Saccharibacteria bacterium | reverse complement strand
AGAAAATTTTGTCCAGCTTGGCTTTAGCCAGGGCCTCTTTGGCAAAAGCAATATGCCCGTTGTGCACCGGATCAAAGGTGCCGGAAAAAATGCCAATGCGCTTCACTCGGCGGGTGCGCCTTCGCAGCATTTGGTCGGAAGATGACAATTCGGGCAGACAAAATGGCCATGAACGGGCTCTATCGGGTAATGCCCGCAGTTATCGCAAAACAAAGCCGGTGACTTCTCCTTAACAAGCGCCTGGTAATTCTCATCGTCATTATTCATCGTCGTATATTTTAACCGCTTTACACTTCGGACAACTAATTGTTTTTTTCTTGTTATCTTTATCGTGGAATACCTTGGCATCAACAATTTCGCCACACTCCGGGCACGTGACGCACTTGAGCGTTTCGGTGCGGCTGCCGGTTTGAGCTTCTCCCGCCGCATTGTCAGAGCTGTCCTTTTTTCCGCCAAAGCCGCACATGGTTACCTCGGCTACCGCTTTTGCCTCGGCCAGGACGCGCTCGGCCGCGCCGAAATCGCCCTGAGCATAGAGCTGTCTGCCCTGTTCAATCAGCGGTGCTGCCTTTGGCCCAAAGACACGGACATCAATCGAGACATCAAGTTTGGCGTGTTCAAAAGCCTCCTCGGCGACCAGCTGGTACAGTCTTTCAATAGCATCAACCGGCGTCTGCAGTTGATCCACGGTTGACAGCAAGCGGTCAGCTACTGCGTCAACAGCCCTTTGGAGGTTAGCTTCGCGCTGTTGGCAGATTGCCAGAAATGTCTGAGCGTCACTCTCGGTATATTCGCGGAAAAGACCCGGTTCTTGGCTGGCCTGCGCCAATAGTTGGACGTAATCATAGACACCGTTGGGCATCAGGCTTTTGGGTACCAGCCGCGGCCGCGCCAGCAGCTCGGTCGTGCTACCAGCCTCATGGTCACCCCACTGGGCGTGCAATTGGTGGGCAGCCGCTACTGTTTTACCATTTTGGCCGTGTATAAAAGCCGATTCAGTAACGCAGGTACCCCTAGCATCGATGGTTGAGGCCTGAATAACGCCGGCTCTTGAGCCTCGAAAGAAACCAGCCTGTCCGGCAACTTCATCAGAGACATCATCCGGGTAAAACGACTCCACCACCAGCCAGTGGTCCTCAAGCCAGCCGGCCTGTTTTAAGTCCAGCAGACGGTGGGCATTGAGGGCTTCGACCTTGGTACGCGCCACTAAATTAGGGTGTTTGGTGCCATAGACTAAGGCGTTGGCCTGGACATCCAGTACATCGTGGCCGTGCTGCTGCAAACTACCAGTTTGGCTGTCTTCCAGTTCAATCCGGATAATATGTCCGGTCTTGTAGAGCGCTTCAACAACCGCACTGTTGACGTTGGCCCGCATGCCTAAATAGGCTTCGTGGTAGCCTTCGGCGGCCTTTTGCGTCAGGCTGAGGAGCGTCACGGTCGATGGTTCAGTCTGATACTCGACCGAATTATCTAAGGCCACGTCGCCAAGAAACCTGGCCGTGCGGTGCTGAGACCACCTGTCCTGCTCGAGCAAATCAGCTCGCCATACCGGCGGCCGGCCGAGCTTTTCGACCGATTCTGGTTGGATTTCGACGGGGAGAGCAGACATTAAAAAACCTGCTTTCAAGCAGGCCATGAATGAGACGCTCCTGCTCGGGATTATAGGCTGTATCGGGCTTTAACCGTTGCGGCACAGCGTGGGAATTTCACCCACTTCCAGCGTTTATATTTTCAACTTACGTGTGAGGGTATCGTAACATGGCGGCACTAGGTCTGGTGTAGTAATTTTTTGAAAACCGCTAGTGCCAAGTCACCAGTACGATAGCCAATACTGCGATCGCAATACGATAGTAGGCGAACAGCGCCAGGCTGTGACCACTCAGATACTTGAGCATAAAACGAATAGCAAACAGGCCGCTCAGCAGCGCCGTGATAATACCAACTATGAAAATAGTTTGCTGCTGATGGGCTTGCTGCCAGACGCCGCCTTCGGTAAAGACTTTCAGAATGGCGCCGGCCGTTATCGGTATGCCCAGCAAAAAAGAAAAGCGGGTGGCGGCAACCCGGTCAAGACCGGTAAACAAACCGGCAGTTATGGTACTGCCAGAGCGCGAGACGCCCGGCACGACGGCGATAGCCTGGGCCAGGCCCATGGTGAGAGCCTGCGAGCTCTTGATGTCAGCCAACTTCGTGCGACTGGTGTGGCGCTGATAATAATACTCAGCCAGCAGCATGACCAGACCGAAGAGCAGCAGGTTCAAGCTTACCAGCTTGACCGAACGAAACTGGTTCTCGGCCTTGCTCTCCAACAGGTAGCCGATGATGGCCGCCGGAATGGTCGCCGCTACCAGCAGCCAAGCCAGGCGGGAGTTTTCACTTTTTTTAAACAGGGCCAGGGCGTAGCGCCATAAATCTTTCCAAAAATACAGAATAAGCGCAATCAGGGTACCACCGTGTAGAGCCACGTCAAAGGCCAGGCCGTGGTCAAATACACCCAAAGCGTGATGGGCCAAGACGAGATGGCCGGAGCTGGACACCGGAATAAACTCAGTCAGCCCTTGGATGATACCGAGTATGAGAGCTTGTAGTACGTTCACGTTTTTTTAGTATACCCTAGCGCTGGTAAATGTCGCGGCGCTCAAAGACGATAGCGGCGATGATTAATGGCACCAGA
>CAZXIT010000079.1:0-2685 GCA_964640775.1 uncultured Candidatus Saccharibacteria bacterium | reverse complement strand
AGCGTAGTCATTGCCCACAATCACCCTTCCGGCGACGCCCAGCCTAGTCAAAAAGACATCGAATTAACCCAAACCCTGCGGGCTGCTGGACAGATTGTCGGCATCCCGTTGCATGATCACCTGATCGTCACCAAAACGGATTACTTCAGTTTTCGCCAGCACCACCTGCTTTAGTCGAATTATTAACTTAGCATTAAATTTTCACCGATACCTGGTGCGATACCTAGGCAACCTGTGATATCATTCGCCCGTCAAAAACAGGAAAAAGGGACAGCGAGGATATGGCAAAGTGCTATTTTGAGATACGGAAAAACGCGGCAAGAGGAACAGACAGTATAGCTGCCGATATGATGCGACACCTGCATGCGCGGCAGCACCTAGGCAAAGCCGTAGTGGTTTGCGACCGGCCGGACATCGCTTTCCCGGCTGCCCGCAAGCAATGGCTAAAGCTTGCCCGCGCCGTACAGAAGCAGCGTGCTGGAACCCTGAACGCCGACAAAATACTCAAGTACACCCACACTATCATCCACATGCAGAGCATGCGTTTTTCTTACACGACTCCGCTCGAGGACCCAGAAGCCGACGTCTACTTCTTAACGCCCACCCAGCTTGCTACGGCACCAGTACACTGCTTCACAATTTACGTGCTCAGTCCCCTGCACTTCGACACTGCTTTGCTACTCGTCGACCAGTTGCCGGCCGACGCTTTGATCGTCGACTACGACCACACCACCGAATGGCTCAAGATCGGGCTGCAATCCAAGCAAATCCTAGAAGACCAAGTCGCCACCGAGTGGCGCCAGGTACTGCACTTCCTAGAGCAGCGCGACATACAAATCAGTACCCTGCACAATGGCCAGCTGCACCATGTCGAGGCTATGGACAACGCTCTGGACATGCTGCTCAACACGCCGCACAAATTTATCCGTATCGCCACCGAATTCCAACACGCCCTGGAGTTAGCCCGGCCGATCCGCATCAGCAAGCAGCTGCGTATGCACCACGATGCCCTGATGCTGCTCGCGCACCGCGTGCAAACACTCACCTCCACCGCCTTTAGCCAGCGTTTCCTGGAGAACTACAACGAAGACGATACCTTCTTTTTGTACGACGCAAAACGCAGGCGGTTCATATTCTCCGGGGAGACATTCGCCGAGGCAATTGTCCGCCACACCCAGGCTGGCCGCTTTAATCTGGTACGAGCCATCCAGGCACTCGCATAGAACTAAAAACAGTCCTCACCTGCTAGATCGGGCTGTCTTTGAGGCCGAGCAAGTACCCGGCAATCGTCGAGATCACATGGACTATCAGCCATAGAACAATCAGCCAGACATACTGTAAGATGCTGAGCGTTACGAAAGGCATTGTCACCAGGGCGCCACCGATAATGTAATCAATCTGGTCAAACGGAAACCAGCCTTTGCCTGGCGCAACACCGCGTTGCCGCTTAAAGAAGCTCTCGACAGCATCGCCACCAAGTGCCCCAATCGCAAACAGCGGTCCCAGTATCAACACCGGCAAGCTAGTGTAATCGACTTCGTTGGTCAGGTTCATAGCCCAGGCGTAGTGGTCAACCAGCACCTGTTGCAACCACAGCGTCAGTGTTGCAGCCAAAATACCAAAGACCAGACCCCGCCAAGTCTTGTGATCCCCTAAAATCCGCTTACCACGGAAAGTCTTACTAAAGTCGATTGGATACGTGTAACGCTCTAAAAATGGGATTTTGGCCACAAAGATTGGCATAACGTTAGCCGCGCCCGCTGGGAGAAAAAACCATAGGGCAAACAAGACATCATGCAGCATATTGATCTTATTGTACGGTCTCTTGGCTTAAATCGGAAGTCTGAGCCATAGAAGCTACAACCAAGGCGATGATGTCACCACCATACTGTTCGACTTTTTTTGCGCCGAACCCCGGTATATCAAGCAACTCTTTTTCGCTGGCCGGTTTGGCGGCAGCTACCCGCTCCAGAGTGGCATTGTGGGCAATAATGTAGGCTGGTTTACCCATGCCCGCCGCCGTCTTTGCCCGCCAATCCATGAGCGCTTGCAGTAACCCCTCATCCGGTGGGACTGCCGGCTTTGGCTGCATATCCTTCTCGTGGTCACCACGCGCCTCGGCTTCGTGCCAGCTGGCGATAAGCTCAGCATGGTCGCGTACGGCTGATTCACTACGGGCCCGCAGCTCGGCATCGAGCTGTTTTGCCATCGGGCTGACACGCAGTGCCATGCCGTTTATACCATCGAGCATCAAATGCTTAATACTGCGCACCCGCGACAGCGCCACGTATCCCATGCCCTCTACAAATGCGTTGCGCAGGTCAATACGTGCTGCATCCAGGGTCATGCCCTGGCTCTTGTGCACCGTTATAGCCCAAGCCAGCCGAAGCGGCAATTGCACCAGTTGCGCCCGGCGCTTGTCACCGTCCATAAGCTCCCAGGTATCCGGCCGGACGGTAATTTCCCGTCCGTTTACTAGTTCAACCACTGGGTGCCCGGTAAGTGGCTCAAAGCCAACTACAGTGCCCAAGCTGCCGTTAGCATACTTTTTATCCTGGGCATTCTTGATGCACATGACTTGTGCACCCTTCTTTAGCAACAATACTTCAGGCGCCAGACATGAACGCTGAAGCTGCTCGACATATTGCTTCGCGCCGTGAGTCTCCATTTCGTACTCATAGACTT
>CAZXIT010000078.1:0-2796 GCA_964640775.1 uncultured Candidatus Saccharibacteria bacterium | reverse complement strand
TTCTTTTAGAAGTAAACGCCTTATCCAGGTTTAAACATTAGCCCGTGCTTACGCGGTGTGGGTGGCGACTATTTCGGCCAGCGCTTTATACAAATTCTCGATTGGCCGTGAGGTGTCAATCGAATGATGGGCGTGCGCCATGGTCCAGTCGGTGTGCTGGCCGTAAGGGTCGGGGTCATCATATTCGGGTGCTTCTGCAGCGATAAATTCTTCGAGCGTATCAGGATATTTTGGATCGCTGCCGGCGGTCCGGCTAAACCTGATTTCGAGCGGACAGTACAGAGCTACGATAATGCCGCCAACCTTGAGGTGTTTCTGGGCGTCGAGTTTGTTGCGAATGCCAATGTTAGCCACCCGCTCGGCCGGTACGGCAATGCTGGCATCGGCTACAAAGGATCGACTTAACTCATCACGTAGCCGCCGTTGCAGAATTCGGTAGTCGTCACGCTGCACCAGGCGCAGCCGGCGCTCGGTAGCTTTTTGTTTTAAATAATCGCTGCCACTAAACTCATAGAAGCCGTGCAAACGGTTCAAATATTTGCCGGCCGCGGTTTTGCCCGAGCCGGGATTACCGTTTATACCAAACAATAAACGCTCCAAAGTAACTATATTATATAATAATGCAACCTATTAGTCTAGAGAATATTTCTTACGTACTGCTGGGTCGTGCGAGAAAAAGGCCGGGTTGTCTAGAATTTGCTGTCGGAAAATAAACCAGAGCTCATTAATCTCAGGGCAGATCGCCAAGACACCATCCTTATTATTAAGTACATCCAATCGTTTCATTTTATGAATCTGCCAGGTTTTACCACCACTTAACAAATTTAGCATCATGGGCATTAATTTATCGAGCGCATACACAAACTTACTTTCCGGATCGCCAAGCTGCTCATACATTTCAATATGTTCAGTCAGTTCACCAAAATCTCCCCAGTCATTTTGAAGTTGTTTTAGGGCGGCTGCTTCACGAATCTTTTTGGCGGCATGAGCTTCGGCAGTGCGTCCGATTGCCATAACATCACCAGCATGTACTTCAACAAAGTCGTGCACTAGGGCATAGCGAATTAGTTTGTCGCGATCAAGCTTTGGAAAATACTGAGCCAAGAACCAGGCTGCGATTGCCAGACTATAGCTATGTTCAGCGTCATTCTCGAAACGATCACGCCTTTTGCCATCAGGAAAATAAATCTGTCGCTCTACTTCAGTAAAGTGAAAAAGCAGCTCCTGCAATTCTAATAGACGTTTAGCGCGCTCTTCAGCTTGTTTCACTGGTACTATTATAGGATGAAGCTTGCTCTCAAACCAGGCACCTATGTGGTGGCCGTATCCGGCGGGGTTGATTCGATGAGCCTTTTACATTTGCTCAAAGACCAGCCCGAGGTGAAACTGATCGTTGCCCATTTTGATCATGGCATTCGCAAAGACTCCAAGCTCGATAAGCAACTGGTCAAGCAAATAGCCGAGGTCTACGGTCTGCCATTCGTCTACGACGAGGGTAACCTTGGTAAAGACACCAGTGAGGCGACAGCTCGGACGGCCCGTTACAAATTTCTGCGGCGGGTGCAGAATGGGGCTCAGGCCCAGGCGATCATCACCGCCCATCACCAGGACGACGCCCTGGAAACCGCCATAATCAACTGGTTGCGTGGCACCGGCCGCCGCGGCTACACGGCACTGAAGTCACGTGGCAGTCTGTTGCGCCCTCTGCTGAATGTTCCTAAGCAAGAACTCATCAATTACGCCAACAGTCATAAACTGAGCTGGCGCGAAGACAGCACTAACCAAGACACCAAATACCTGCGCAATCTTATCCGTCACAAAATTATGCCGCAGCTGACTGCCAAACAGCGGGCTGATATGGTAGCGGCCTTACGTGATCTGCGGGCCCTCAATAGCCGGATTGATCAGAAGCTGGTCCACTTTTTGCACACCCAGCCAAAGAGACAACATATCGATCGGCACTGGTTCATTATGCTGCCGCACGATGTCGCCTTGGAGCTGATGGCCGCCTGGCTACGTCTAAACGGTTGCCAATTTGACCGTAAATTATTGGACCGCCTGGTGACCGGCGCCAAAACCCTGCCCGCCGGCAAAAAAATGGACGTCGACAGAGCTCATTTTATAGAGGTGAAAGCCAAGGAATTGGCACTCAGGGCAGGAGAGCGCTAGCAAACCAATGCTAGACTCTGTATAATTCTTAGGGTAGACGAAGGATATATAATAGTCACTTATGGATAATAAACGGTTTCGCATGAATCAAACGGGCGGCAAGGGGAAGCGCCGCGGCGTTAAGAATATCGGCTTCGCGGCACTGCTGATTTTATTCGGTCTGATTATCTTTGCCGCTGTTGGTCAACCGTCTCAGCTCAAAGAGGTGCCGCTGTCACAGGTCGTGCAGGACGCCAACGCCGGGCAGTACCAAAAAATTGCCGTCAGCGGCAATACGCTTAGTATTACCAAGAAGGGCGAAGACAAGCCGACCCTTAAATCATTCAAGGACAACAGTTCCAGCCTAAAAGATGGAGGCATTGATTATGCTAAGGTAACCGTCGACACGCGGCCGCAATCAAACAGTACCAGTACCTGGCTGAACGTTGGTGGCACGCTGTTGGTACCGCTGCTGATGTTTGCCGGTATTTTCTGGCTGCTGCGCAGCGCCCAGGGGCAGGGCAACCAGGCGATGGCCTTTGGTAAGAGCCGCGCTCGCTTGTATGGCAATGAAAAAGATAAAGTTACTTTTGCAGAGGTGGCTGGTTCGGATGAAGCCAAGCAGGACCTCCAGGAAGTCGTCGAGTT
>CAZXIT010000077.1:0-2818 GCA_964640775.1 uncultured Candidatus Saccharibacteria bacterium | reverse complement strand
TTAATAGAAGCTACTAAGTTCATTAATTAGGAATTATTATGAAGCTGCAAGTCACTCAGGAAAATCTAAACAAAGCGCTTTCCAGCGTCAGCCGAATTGCCAATAGTCGTAACACCCTGCCAATTCTAGCCAACGTGTTAATTAAAACCGTCAAAAACCGGCTCAGTATCGCGGCCACCAATCTGGATATCGCCATCACCCACCAAATTGGATCCAAAATTGCCGAGGAAGGTGCCATCACCGTACCGGCGCGCTTAATGCAGGAGTTTATCAGCAGCCTGCCGGCTGATGTGATTGAGCTAGCCACCGAAGACAACAAGCTCCACATCAGCACCGAGAAATACCAATCGACCATCAATGGCGTGGCGGCCGACGAGTTCCCGGTCATGCCGGCTATTGCCGAAGGCCAAAGCTGGTCAATTGGCGCCGGCCCACTCAAAAAAGCGCTGCAACAGGTCATCTTTGCCGCCAGTAACGACGAAGCCCGCCCGGTCCTGACCGGCGTGTTTGTGCACAATACCGGGGGTAAGCTGTACTTGGCCGCAACCGATAGCTACCGCTTGGCCGAAAAAAGCCTCGGCAAACTGCCGGGCGACACACCGCTACTGCTCCCCGCCACCGCCCTGCAGGATTTACTGCGCATCGTCAGTGAAACAGACGAGTCCGTTGAGGTACTGCACGACGAGCAACAGGTGCGCTTTTCGGTCGGCGACGTCGAACTGGTCACCCGCCTGATTGAAGGCAACTACCCGGACTATAAAAAACTCATCCCCAGTTCGTTTGCGACCACCGCCAAACTTAAACGGGCCGAGCTGATGAACATTACGAAGGTCTCCAGTCTGTTTGCCCGCGAGAGCGCCGGCAGTGTGACGATTCATGTCAGCGAAACCGACAAAACCGTCAGCATCAGAGCGATTGCCTCACAGCTTGGCGAGAACACGGCGGCTGCTGATGCCGAGGTCAAGGGCGGCGGTGACATCACCCTAAACTCGCGCTACCTGTTAGAGGCCCTGCACGCCATCACCGGCGACGAGGTCAGCCTGTGCTTTAACGGCAAACTCGAGCCCTGCGTGCTCAAAGCCGCTGACGACCCTGACTATCTCCACCTCATCATGCCCCTGAAAAGTTAACGTACAATAACAGCTGATGATTACTGATTTGCGGTTGCAACACTTCCGCTCATATAAAGATGACGGCTTTGAGTTTGACCCGGGCGTCAACATTATCGTCGGCCCCAACGCCAGCGGCAAAACGAACCTGTTGGAAGGCCTACTGGTCACCTGCCGGGGCAGCTCCTACCGCGGCAAAGACAGCGAACTGGTGGCTTTTGCGTCCAGCTGGGCGCGCCTGGACGCCCACGCCGGTAGCCAGTCGCGAACCGTCAAACTGAAAAGCGACGGCGACCAAAAGCTAACCAAGCAGTTCGAGATTGACGGCCACATACTCAGCCGACTGCCACTGGCTCGCAGTCTGCCGGTGGTGCTGTTTGACCCTAACCATCTGCAACTATTGCACGGTGCCCCCGAACTGCGCCGTAATTTCTTAGACGACTTGATTGAGCAAACCCTGACTGGCTATGGAGCGCTGCGTCGCCAGTATCGCCGTGCCTTGGCCCAGCGCAACCACCTGCTGAAACGTGGTCCGGCCGCCGCCCGGGAGCAATTGTTCGCCTGGGATATCCGGCTAAGTGAGCTGGGCGGCCGGCTGGTCGCCGAACGCACCCGTCTGATAAATGAGTTCGATAAGACTGCCGGCAAACGCTACAGCCAACTGGCCAACCAGCGCCAACGCGTCAAGCTCAGTTATGAATCTAGCTGCGACCCGCTGCACTACAGCAGCCAGCTGCTCAAACGCCTGGAGCATAGTGTGGAGTTGGATATGGCCCGCGGCTTTACTTCGCACGGCCCGCACCGCGACGACCTGGGCGTCAGTTTGAATGGTAAACCGGCGGCCGCCAGCGCCTCGCGCGGTGAGACCCGCACCTTACTGCTGGCCCTTAAACTATTGGAAGTCGAGCTATTGGAGCGGAGCCGCCAACAACCGCCAATTCTTCTGCTGGATGACGTCTTTAGTGAGCTGGACGGCGCCCGCCGCCGCGCCCTGACTGACGCCCTGCAAGACCACCAATCGTTTATAACGACGACTGACGCCGATGTCGTCGTCCAGCACTTCATGGGCAACTGCACGATTATCCCCACCACCCAGTAAGGCTATGGTATGAGATTGATAACCTTGAATTTGGTGGTATCGATCTCAAGGTCTTTGACGGCTTTGTTGATTTGTTGAGCGGCAGCAGTTTTGGCCGCCGCCGAGTAATCATAGCCGTGATCAGTAAAGACCAGACTACCGAGATTCGGTGAAATATGGATATAGTTGCCGTAGGCCGAGACGTCCTTGATGGCGCTGACCTTGAGCAGACCAAGCACTTTTTTATCGATGCTAGAGTCATCCGGCCGGGACTGATCAATATAGAGAGCAACCTTTTTATTCTTCGGATTAGTGACGCACAGCAGTTGGCCGCCCGACACCGGCTGCAGGCCACAAGGAGCATACTCATCATAGGAGTAATCAATGCTACCTCTTTGGGTATCGACATCAATATTGAGTAGTTCCTTGTCGCGCGCTACCACCACCCCGGTCGCCGAGCGGTCAAAAGCTGTTACGCCATGGAGTTGGTAAGACAGCCGCGGTCGGGCGGCGGTGATGTCATAGACCTCCAGCTGTGGGCTGTTTAGGGCGCAGAGCTTCTCAGTACCACACAGCTCGATTTGGCCAAAAGATTTATCGAAGTTTAATTGTCGGGATGAACTATCTGACT
>CAZXIT010000076.1:0-2827 GCA_964640775.1 uncultured Candidatus Saccharibacteria bacterium | reverse complement strand
TAATGTGATTTTTACGCAAATAGGTGTTTATATCTTAGTCATGCTTGAGCTTGGCGTCTATGGCTCGTGCCACTAAATCCAGCGTTTGCTGCTCAACGGCCTCAATTGACTGGCCGGCGTCAACCGTTTGTACGGGATAGCGCTCAGCGGCGATGATATAGCCAGAGCTGACCCGCTCAAAATAGCTCAGCGGCTGGCTTTCAAAATAATCGGCTTTGCCGGATTGCTGGCGCCCTCGTTCGATGGATTGCTGGACGTCGGCAGTATACAAAATACTGAGCTCTGGCCGCAGGCTCAGCATGCCATCTTGCACATGTTTCCAGCCTAAGTTTGGGTCAATGCCGCCACCGTATATCTGGTAGGCAGCCAGCGAAAGAGGACCCCTGTCCATGAGCACAATTTGACCCTGGCGGCGGGCAGAAACAATAACATCTACCAGTGCTTCCTGGATAGCCAGCGACACGTACAAATCCGTCATTGCTGGCCGCGGCAAGGCTGAGACCATAACTTCGCGCAAGGCCTCGCCGATGGGCGTACCGCCAAGGCTGCGCGTACTGAGTACTGGCCAGCCGGCCGTCTCCAAAGCCTGGCGCGTCAAATCTACCTGTGTAGTTTTGCCGACACCATCAATGCCTTCAAACAAAACTACCAGGCCATCAGTTAATGGCCGTGCGGGAGGAATCATACCTAACTATTATGCTTAAGCCACTGCCGACAGGTCAACCGCAATCGAAGGGCCCATGGTGGTAGTCAAGTATACGGCTTTGAAGTAATTACCTTTGAGGCTCTGGGGCTTCGAGGCTTTAATACTGGCAATGACAGCTTGGATATTTTGGGTCAAATGAGGAGTGGTAAAGCTTACTTTACCGACGCCGAGATGTACAATACCGGTCGTATCGACCCGGTATTCAACCCGGCCAGCCTTGGCTTCAGCAACGGCTTTGTTGATGTCATTGGTAACAGTGCCGCTCTTGGGATTTGGCATCAGGCCGCGGGGGCCGAGCGCCCTGGCGTATTTTCCAAGCTTGGCCATCAGCGCTGGCGTGGCAATCAGCACATCGAAATTCATGATGCCTTTCTCTAGCTCAGCCAGCAGCAGCTCAGTACCAGCAATATCGGCTCCGGCAGCTGTAGCCCCGGCAGCATCATCCGTAAGCACCGCAACGCGGACTTTTTTGCCAGTGCCGTTAGGCAAGACTAGGCTGTCGCGGATGTTTTGATCGGCATGGCGGGGATCAACGCCCAGGTTGACGTGCAGCTCGACGGTAGCATCAAATTTTACATGGCTGGTTTTTTGGGCCAATGCTACGGCATCCTCCAGCGTATATAATTTGCCGGCTTCCAGTTGTTCGGCGCTCTTGCGGAAGTGCCGGCCGCGGCGCTCCAGGCGGGAACGAGTTGGGGTAACGGGCGCTTTGGGCTTTTCAGCCGCTGCTTCACCGCTCTCTTTGCGGGCTTCCTTGGCTTCTTTCTCGGCAGCTTCTTCAAGAGCCTTGGCGCTGCGCTTGCCGGCCTTAGCTAGTTTGGGTTCTTCATCAGTACCCGCGACTGCCTCGGCCGCTTCCGCAACAACTCCCGCCTTGTCAGCCTCGCTCGGCGCCTCATCGGTCATCTGCTTGTTATTAACCAGGGCCTGGATTTCAGCCACTTTTGCTTTGGCGTCAACCTCAATACCTAGGGCTTTTGCTTCTTCTAACAATTCCGCTTTATTCTTTGCCATTGTCATAGTTCCTTTCGTGGTGCAAGCGAGCTTTCTAGGCTCTCCCACAAATTAATTAATCTTGTTCCGGATGTTTTCGTGCTTGGTTGTATAGGGCAATCGTGGTCAGACCTATGCCGCCGCTTGCCAGCCAGTCAACATCTATCGCGTACGGAGGCTCAAAACCAGGCTTCATGCCTTTATAAATCATTACCGCGGAGATGATCATGGCAGCTCCGCCAATTATCTTCTCGCGCATGGATAGGCCGCCGTCTGCTTCAGTGGCTGGAGCCAGGGGATGCTCTCCTTTGGGGCCGCCTATACCTGGCATCTTAGCTCTCGACTTCCACGCCCATGCTGCGAGCGGTGCCGGCCACCATCTTTTTGACGGCTTCAATGTCTTCGGCGTTCATGTCATGGGCCTTTTCGGTGGCAATTTTTGTCAGCTGGGCTTGAGTTAGCTTCTGGGGGAGTTTTTCGCTGTTAGGCTTGCCCGAGCCCTTTTTAATGCCCAGTTCAGCACGAATCCGATCATCAGTTGGCGAGCCAACCACCCGAAAGGTCATCGACCGGTCATCATACACAGTGATATGAGCCGTGACACTCTGCCCTCTCATATCTTTGGTAGCGTCATTAAATGGCTGGATAAAATCCATCATATTGACACCATACTGACCAAGTGTGCTGCCCACGGGCGGAGCCGCCGAAGCCTGCCCGCCCATAATTTTCATTTTTAAATTAGCTTTTACTGCTTTTGCCATAGTGATTTTCGAACGGAGCCAGGCTCAACGTTCTCCTTCCCTTTCTTAATTAATATTGAAGCATTAAGACAGAAGTGCGCAACCCGTACAATATATCACACTTCACCTCTGTTGTCTAGACGCGCTTGACTTGAAGGCCGTCGAGCTCGACGGGAGTTTCGCGGCCAAACATGTTAACCAGTACTTTGAGCTTGCCTTTGGCGGGGTCGATTTCAGAGATAGAGCCGTCGAAGCCCTTGAATGGTCCGTCGATGATGTTGACCACTTCACTGATGGCAAAGTCGATCTTGTGCTTGGGCTGCTCCAGGCCCATGCGTTTCTGGATTTTCTCAATTTCTTCGGTTTCGATCGGCGTCGGGTCAGTACC
>CAZXIT010000075.1:0-2870 GCA_964640775.1 uncultured Candidatus Saccharibacteria bacterium | reverse complement strand
CCCATGAAGGGCGTCAACCCCGACGAAGGCGTGGCTGTTGGCGCGGCCATCCAGGGCGGAGTACTGCAGGGCGACGTCAAGGATGTGCTGCTGCTCGATGTGACGCCTTTGAGCCTTGGTATCGAGACCATGGGCGGCGTCATGACCAAGCTGATCGAGCGCAATACAACTATCCCGACTAGCAAGTCTGAAGTATTCTCCACGGCTGCTGACAGCCAGCCCCAAGTGGAAATCCACGTTGGCCAGGGTGAGCGCGACATCATCGAGGGCAACAAGTCTCTCGGCCGCTTCATCCTCGACGGCATCCCGCCCGCCCCTCGCGGCACACCTCAGATCGAAGTCACCTTCAACATCGATGCCAATGGTATATTGAACGTTACCGCCAAAGACAAGGGCAGCGGCAAAGAGCAGAGCATTACCATCAGCGGCTCTGGCAACCTGGACAAGACGGAAGTCGAGAAGATGGCTAAGGACGCTGAGGCCCATGCCGAGGAAGACAAGGCCCGCAAAGAGGCTGTCGAAGCCCGCAATATGCTTGACGGTGCTCTGTACCAAGCCGATAAACTCGTCAAAGACAATGGTGACAAAATCAGCGATGATGACAAGAAAACCCTCGAGGAAGCCGTCGAAGCTGCCAAAAAAGTTGTCGACGACAAGGAAGCTTCCAAAGACACTTTGGAGACGGCTGCCAAAGAGCTCAATGACAAGCTCATGCCCATCGGCGCTAAAATGTACGAGGCCGCCGCCGAGGCCGAAGCGCCCGCTGACGACGCAGCTGAAGACAAACCGGCTGAAGATGACGCCATAGAAGGTGAAGTCGTCGACGACAAAGAAGACAAGGATTCCAAAGAGGACAAGAAGGCGTAAGGTCATCTATGACCAGCAAGCCTAGCTTCGTCGAAGTGATACTGACCTGCGGCAGCTGGCAGGAGGCGCATGTGATTGCCGAAACATTGCTCCATCAGCGCTTGGTGGCCTGCGTAGAATTTCTAGAAGTTGAGTCGAGCTATCGCTGGAAAGAGGCGATCGAGCAGACCAAAGAGATCAAGCTGATTATGGAAACCGTGGCTCATCACTTTGAGGCAATCGAACGAGAGGTAGCCAAAGTACACAGCTATGATACTTTCGTGCTGCAGCAGATTCCCCTCACGAACTTGTCGGACAAAGCCCAGGCTTGGTGGTCAGAGGAAACAAAACAGGGATAGCTGGTAAACTATAACGATGGCAAGCAAACGTGATTATTATGAGATTTTAGGGATTGGCAAAGACGCTAGTCCTGATGAGGTCAAAAAAGCCTTTCGGCGGGCAGCAGTGGAGCACCATCCGGATCGTGGCGGCGACGAGGCCAAGTTCAAAGAGCTGAATGAAGCGTATGAAGTCCTCAAGGACGGCGAGAAGCGCAAACGCTACGACCAGTTTGGGCATGCCGGAGTAGGCAATGGCGGCAGCAGTCCTTTTGGGGGCAGCTATGGCGGCGGACAGGGGCAGAATGTTAATTTTGACTTTGGCGACCTCGGTCTGGGCGATATATTTAGCAGCTTTTTTGGCGGCGGTGGCGGCGGCCAAGGGCAGCAGCGCCAGGCTCGTGGCCGCGATGTTGAAGCCGGCGTGGAAATTAGTTTTGAACAGGCTGTCTTTGGCACTGAAGTTGACCTCAATCTTAATCTCAACGATACGTGCGAGCACTGCAAAGGCAGTACCGTCGAGCCTGGGCACGAGTTAAAAACCTGCGACGAGTGCAAGGGCTCCGGTCAGGTTGTCAGTGTCACCCGGACAATTTTTGGCAACATCCAGCAGGCTAGTATCTGTCCAAAGTGCCGCGGCAGCGGCAAAGTCCCCGAAAAAGTTTGTTCGGTATGCCGCGGCAAGGGCACACAGCCCAAGCGGCAAGTAATTCAGCTCAAAATCCCAGCCGGTATTGACGACGGGGCTACTATTCGTTTGCGGGAGCATGGAGAGGCGATTGCCAACGGGCCAAAAGGCGATCTCTACGTCAATATTCGGGTCAAACCGCACAAGCAATTTACCAGGGAAGGCGACCTTATTCTCAGCGAAGCCCACATCGAGATGGTAGCAGCAGCCCTTGGCAGTGAAATGGATGTCGAAACTGTCGACGGACTGGTACGCATGAAGGTCCCTGCCGGCACCCAATCCGGCTCAGACTTTAAGCTGTCAGGCCATGGTGTCCCGCACCTCAAAGGCGATAGCCGCGGTGCGCACATTGTGACGATTGTCGTTGATACGCCGACCAAACTGAGCCGGCAGCAAAAAGAGCTGCTTGAACAGTTCTAGATGGTATACTGCTAATAGTTAATATCAAAGAAAAGTATGAAAAAAAGAGCGGGTTTCACCAGTCGTCATAAAGCACAGGCGTTTAGTCTTAGTATGGCGCTGTTTCTGGTACTGCAAACAGTGGCTTTCAGTGCCCCCATATTGGCGCTTACCGGTGTATTTGCGCCAGCCCCAACCAGCGGTACGTTTACAGTTGGCAGCCAGTTCAATATTGCTATCAATTTTAGCGGCGCCGACCAGATACGCAACCCGCTAACAATTACGGTGGCTCCGAGCAGCAGATTGCAGTACATTAGCGCGGCCTTTGACCCTGCAACGGTAGCCTCCCATCAGCTGACCGCCGGCGCCAACGGCAGCTTGCGATTTACTATCAATATCACCGCTGCCAAGCAGAACGCTGCGTCTGTAACGGTCACCACCCTAACCTTAAAAGGTACTAGTGCCGGACAAGCCAGCTTGATACTATCGGGCGGCCACAGTTCAAATTCGGGGTCGCGGGACAAAGATGCGGCCACCCAAAACGGTGCGTATACTATAAAGGCTCCAACTCCTCCACCGGCTCCTGCCCCAGCTCCTCC
>CAZXIT010000074.1:0-2968 GCA_964640775.1 uncultured Candidatus Saccharibacteria bacterium | reverse complement strand
TTTGGTTTTGAACCAGATATCAACCACCGCGTCGTCCCAGCGTCCAGTGGATTCCCACGTGGCTTTGGGCTGCAAATTGGTCATTATCAATTCCTGGCCGTCGACGGCATTCATTTCCTCGCGAACGATTTGCTTGATGTTCTCAACAACTTTAAGACCTAGCGGCGTGTAGGCGTAAACACCAGCCATCACCTTATATATGTAACCAGCTTGAATCAGCAGCTGGGCGTTTTTGGCGGTCTCGTCAGCTGGGACGGTTTTGCTGGTTTTGGTAAATAATTGCGACAATCTCATATTTCTCCAGTTTAACGTTTAAGTTGTCTTGTTCAAAGCCATATTAGGCTTATGTGTAATTCTAGCCCCCTGCAACCGGTCACTATTTTTGACCTGATCGAGAGCGTTGCGAGTGGCGTGATGAGCCAAACGAACTGCTGTCTCCCCACTCCAACCCTCAATCGTTAATTGCTTGTCCAGCTCGTTGGCTTCAACCACGCGCTCACGCAAACACGAAATTTCTCCAGTGGCGGCAATAATCTCAATAATTAGGGAGGTGCATTGTTCAATTTGCTCCTCGAAACCACGTTCATTGCGCGCCATATCACCGATATTGACGATGCCGTACTGCAGTACAGTGAACACTTCATCAAATAGCATTTTTTCATTCATATTATTCTCCAAAAATCACTTTCATATTAAAATCCCCTGCGTATCTCAGAGGTGTTTATCTCAAAGGTAGAAACTACACCCTCAGGCGGGCGGCAGCGGGAGGAATACGTTTCGCTGTAGTTTCATGATCATATCAAAAATATACACTAACTGATATGGAATACAAATATGGCGAAAAAGGCGACGCCGTTTTTGAAGGCGTGGAGCGTGATGCTGGCCCACAAGCTGCCGGTCTTTTCGCGCAGGTAAATCAAGACCAGGCTGAGCACGAACGTGTCGAGAGCGGCAACATATAGCGGTCCGGCCGCCCCGCCTTCTGGCAGGTGGGCAGCCGCGAATATAGCGCTGGTTAGCAGGGCGGCTGGAATCAGGCGCATGGCTTTCTTGAGGCTGCTATACAAAAAGCCACGGACCATAATTTCCTCGGCTATCGGCGGTATTATAACCAGGCTGATGAACGTCAGAAACAGCGGCAAAAAACCGGAGACATTCTCGAAGCCAATTTCCTGGTTTTGCTCCGGATTAAAACCGGTTACAAAGTGGCTGACCAGACCAACTGTCAGCAAATATATGACGTAGTAAATAGGTATGGCGGCTAATCCATAGCCGAAATCGCGCCAACGCGGCTTGAGCAGACCAATTGCCGCGAAATTGCTCCTGAACAGCTTCAGGAAACGCCACAATGCGGCAATCGCCAGGCTTTCGGCCAATAAGATGTACATAAATTGGGCGAATACGGAGTTTGTCAGCCAGGCATTGGCTTGGCTGCTAGTCCAGCCCTGAAGCGCCGGGTATATTGAAATCCCCAGACCAGCAATAATCTGGCTGGCATAAAATATGATGACTACAAATATTACCCCGAGCCAAGGACTCCATGTGATTGCCGTGAACTCTGAGTCGCTGGGCCTTTCGATTGCTCCGGGTTTTTTCATGTCAGAAAAAACGGTTTATGTCGACGAAAGTAATCAAAACAATCAGCCCGATGAGCACAAAGAAGCCAATGGCATTAATCGCCTCTTCCCTCTTAGCAGACAGCGGTTTTTTGAGTATCAGCCTGTAGTACAGCAGCATCCACAACCTGCCGCCGTCGAGCGCCGGAATTGGCAGTATGTTCATAATCGCCAGGGTCAGTGATATTATGCCGATTATCAGCAATATAAACTGCAAGCCTAGCAGGCTGCCGTCTTTAAGAATTACAAAGATACCGACAGGCCCAGAAACTTGCTCGCTGGCTGCTGTCTGGCCATTTTGACGGGCCTCGGTGTTGCCGGTCACGCCGCCGGCTATCAGACCACCCAAGCCGGCTAGCGCATGGCCTAAACCTTGGAATGTTAAGGCGGTTACTTGGGCGCTAAACCCAACCGCCACCACCGGCGCCGACCAAGTCGAGCGCTGCAAAGTATACTCGGTTGGCGATATGCCCAGATATCCTTTAGGGTTGCCGGTTTTTTTGCTAGCTTCGACCTGCTTGGTTGATAGCAAAGTGGTCCGGCTCTTATATATTCTGCCGTCGCGTTCGTAATATATATCGGCTGTCTTGCCGGCAAACTGTTTGGTGATTTTTGGCAGGTTTTGTTTGGACGTGATAGCCACCGGGCTATAACCTGGAACCTGTAAATCAGTAACTTCATCGAGTGGTTTTAGGCCGGCTTTGGCGGCGGGTGACCCTGGCTCGACATAGGCGACCAGAACTTTCTGACTGACCAGCTTGGTGTCGGAATTAACAGTAAACTGGTTATCTATCAGCTTAGGCATGCCGACCAGCGCCAAAATCGTAAACAATATTAAAGCCGTTATCAGATTCATAAACACACCCGCAGACATAATTTTGGTTTTGGCCCAGGTAGTTGCCGCCCCGAACGAACCCGGCTCGGTGTCGCTATCGTGCTCGCCCTTGAGTTTTACAAATCCGCCAAGCGGCAAAGCATTGATTGAAAATACCCAGCCAGTTTTCATTTTTCTCTTATATATACGCGGTGGGAAGAAGATGCCAAACTCCTCGACGTCGACACCATTCCTGCGGGCGGCAATAAAGTGGCCGTATTCGTGAACGACGACGAGACCGATAAACAGAATAATGCCCACAACGAGCAACAAGATTCTCATTGTAGTTCATTGTATCAAACCGGAGCGCAAGCGACGTCCTGATTTTATTTCAGGATCTCTCAAAACTCCTAGCGCGTTTGGCAAACAGATCCTTCGACTTCTCTCAGGATGACAGCTACCCTAACTCTTTACAAACACAATAACGGGTGTATAGAGATCGGAAGAGCGTCGAGAAGGGAAAGAGTGTAACTCCTGG
>CAZXIT010000073.1:0-2987 GCA_964640775.1 uncultured Candidatus Saccharibacteria bacterium | reverse complement strand
CTTTGGCGGCCTTGTCTTTGGTCTCCAGGATACGGTTGTAATTTTCCACGCTAAACTTGCTGTCAACCGGCAGCATGACCTGTTTGTCGAGAAAAATAACGGCATCGACAATCTCACCGTCACTGAAGCGATACTGCAGTTTAAAACGATCCGGCGGCAAGACGTTTTCCAGCACCTGGGTCAGCAGGTATTCCCCAAGCACGCCGCGCTGCTTGGGATTGCCCAGGACATTTTGCAGGATTTTGAGCTCGTCGGTGATATTCATAACCTGCTTGTTGGACTCCTTGAGTTCGGTCAGGTTGCGGGTGACTTCGGCGATCAGTTTGCGGCTCTCGCTGGATTCCTTTTGGAGGCTGCCCATCATCATGGCCTGGTTTTTTTCAAAGCGTTCGCCCAGCTGGCTCTGCAGGCCGTCTTTAAGTTTGGTAATATCGTCGCTTAATTTTGACAAGTCCTGCTTCAGCAGCAGGGCGCTGCTGCCGTCTTTGGCCTGTCCCGGCCGGCGCAGGACGAGCACCAGCAGTACAATCACCAGGCCTCCCAGAACTATAACGGCAGCATTCATAACCCTATTGTAGCAACTTTGGCGGGACTACTGCTGGCTCGGCTGGACTGGCGGCAAAGAGCCGTCGCAAACTGCCTGGTCAACCGATATCCCGACTGCCGGTCCGTCATGGTCATTATCAGGGTCGGCCACCCGGCTGCAGGCCTGCTGGCGAGCTGATTTATGGGTGGCTGTCTGGTAGATCTGCCAGCCAACATAGAGAGCTGCCAGTACCGACACAGCACAAAACAGCCAAAATGTCGTGGAATCTTTGATGTTTTTTAGGGGAGACATTGGCGTATATGTATGTTTAGTTTTCGATCGTGACGCTGGTACCGACTGGGGCCCAGCTGTACAGCCATTTTGAGGTAGGCAGCGGCAATTCCACGCAGCCGTGGGAGGCGTCGCTGGAGGCGGGGTCGACTTTGCCAAAAGCGTTGTCCGCCCGCCACGTAGCGTCATGAAAACCATAGGTGCCGTACTGGTTGCTCAAAAACGGCATCCAGTAGTAGACCGGATCGTTCCAGGCGCCGGTTTCATCGCTGCCGCTCAGAGTGGTATCGGTGGTCTTCGCGGTGATCTGGTAGGTGCCGGGCGGTGTCAGCGTGGACTCGTGGGCCAGCATGCCGGTAATGACCTCCGACTGCTGGACAGTTTTGCCAGCCTCGCAGGCCCACAAATGACGCTGGCTAACACTGACTAGTATCAGCTTGCCGGCGGTATTGGCGGCGCAATGATTGCTAGTTTTAGCCGGCTGGACTGCTGCCGCGGCGCCTGGTGCTGCCGGACTCGGAGCCGGGGCAGCCTTCTGGGTCTTGCTGGCAGACGCTCTTGGGGCTGCTGGCTGCTTGCTGGCGCTCTGGTAGGAAAACAGCATTGGCAGGCCCGCGAGGAGGAGGATCCCTAGACCCACCAGCAGCGGTTTGCTGCGAGGAATTAATTTGGTGCGGCTGGCGGCAATGTAAGCTGGACGCGGCGGAGGGGCGGAGGGGCGGCGATTGGAATGGTAGTAGGAATACGACCCCAGGCTGCCGGGTCGGACCGTTTTACTTTCAAGCGAAGAAGCACTCATGATGGTTATCTGCCCGGGTCGTAGAGCAGGCTCTGTATAATAGCCTGATCAGTTTTTGTTTGCTGTATGTATTTTTATAGTAACGAGCCTAGTATACCACCACACGTGCTCATACAAAACGGGTAACTGCAAACATAAATATCACGCCGAGCACTGTCAGGGCGATCGTCTTGTAGCTGGAGTGCTGGCTATGGGCTTCCGGCAAAATTTCGCTGGCCCCGATATACAGCAGGAAACCGGCAAAAAACCCAAGATATACGATGAGGCCGGCATCCGAAACCTGAAACAGCAGCGTGCTGGCCGCACCGGCGACCGGTGCCAGGGCGTCAAACAGCAAAAACATGGCAGCCCGGCGGGAACGGTTTTTATTGAGCAGCATCAGGTTAACAGTGTTGAGGCCGTCGCTAAAGTCATGGGCAATGACGGCGATGGCCACGGCAATACCGACCGTCTGCCCAGCTTGGAATCCCAAGCCGATCCCGACACCGTCCAGAAAACTATGGCCGATAAGCGCCAGTGCCGAAGCGATACCGACATGCGGGTGATGATGGATCTCATACTCGGCTTCATGGGTATGGTGGATCAGAATGCTTTTTTCAATAATATGAAATACTAGGAAGCCGCAAACCAGCGCTACCATTGGTACCAGCGGATCACGGTGCTGGGCCTGCAGCAGGCTGAAGATCTCAGGCAGCAAGTCAAAGGCCACCACGCCCAGGATGACACCGGCGGTATAGCCCAAAAAGCGATGCATACGGTCTTGATTTTTCAGCCCGGCCCAGCCGCCGGTCAGCGTGGAGATAAAGGTGGCGAAGGCTAGCAGTACGGGTGTCATGACTACAGAATAGTCGAGTTATGCAGTTTATTGCAAATTTGTCGCAATTTATGCTATATTTGCATCATGATTGAACCATTTGAACAGTTTGTCTCCACCCTCAAGCAGCACGGCCAGAGCCTGACAAAATCACGGCAGTATATATTTTCGGCGCTGCAAGGCGAGGAGCCGCAAACGATTGCCGAAATCGTCGCTGTCTGCCGCGGCCGTGTCGACCGGGCCAGCGTCTACCGGACCATCGCCTTGTTTGAGCGCTTAGGCATCGTCCAGCGGCTGCAGATTGGCTGGAAATACAAGCTGGAGCTCAGCGATGCCTTTCACCGCCATCACCATCACCTGACCTGCCGCCGCTGCGGCCAAACCATTCCACTGCCTGAAGATGCGGTGCTGGAACGAAGGCTAGCTGATCTGGCGAACCAGTACAATTTTCAAATGGAAGACCATCAGCTGGAAATCCAAGGTGTGTGCGAAACCTGCCGCGAATCATAAGAACCGGCGCGAAATTCGGCCGGTTCGTTAGGAAGCCTCACACTTCC
>CAZXIT010000072.1:0-3065 GCA_964640775.1 uncultured Candidatus Saccharibacteria bacterium | reverse complement strand
TCTGGCGGTAGGCCTGGGCGTGCTTGGTCAGGTCATCGTAGATGATCAAGGCGTGCTGCTTGTTGTCGCGGAAATACTCGCCCATAGCGGCGCCGGCATACGGCGCCAAGTAAAGCATGGCGGCCGGGTCGGCCGGACTGGTAGCCACGATGATGGTCTGGTCCATGACGCCTTCGCGCTTCAGGCGTTCCTGGAGAGCAGCGATCTTGGACAGTTTCTGGCCGATGGCCACGTAGACGTTGATGACTCCTGTTTTTTGGCGAGCCTGGTTAACCATGGTGTCGACAGCGATGGCTGTCTTGCCGGTCTGACGGTCGCCAATGATCAGCTCACGCTGTCCACGACCAATCGGCACGATGGCATCGATAGCCATCAGTCCGGTCATCATCGGCTCGTGGACACTCTTGCGGGCTAGGACACCGGGAGCGGGACGCTCGACGCGGCTGCTGAGCTTGGCTTTGATCGGGCCGGCACCGTCCAGAGGATTGCCGAGGGGATCAACCACGCGGCCGACAAGCTCAGGGCCAACAGGGACTTCCAGGACTTTGCCGCTGAGGCGGACGGTGGCGCCGGCGCGGACGCCGGTGTCTTCGCCGAGCAGTACGGCACCGATTTCGTCCTCGCCCAAGTTGAAGGCAAAGGCCGTCACGACCTGACCATCAGTGGCCTCGATTTCCAGCATTTCGTTGTAGCCGGCGGCGCTCAGGCCGTAAATCCAGGCGATACCGTCGCCGACGCGGGTGACGACGCCCACATTTTCAATTTCGGGGCGCTGCTTGAGCTGAGCGATTGCCGCCCTGATGTCATCTGATAATTCTGTGATTGATAGCTCGGCCATACAGCTAATCCTTTCCTGCGGTAGTTAATTGCTTAAATCGATGTAATTTGGCCTCAATGCTGAGGTCCAGCTGCTGGTTTGCCAGGCGTAATCGCACCCCGCCAATAATGGCGGGGTCAATGAGCTCAGTAACGATAATCTGCTTGGCGGCGGGATACAGCTGCCTAATCTGGGCTGTAATGTCAGCCTTGGTGGCCACGGTCAGGGGGTGGGCGCTGCTGGCTACCACTTCGACATGGCCGGCAGCCGCCCAGTCAGCCTGCACGTCGCGCAGCAGCGAGCTAAGCTCACCCGTGCGGCGTTCGCTCAGCAGATAGGCCGCTATCTGCTGGCTGTACGGCTTGGAATTGCCATTTTTGAGCGTCGTGTCGGCAATCGTACGAGCGATTTTGGTACGGGCCTGCTTCATGCTGTCTGCCGCCCCTTCAGGACCCGTTCAATCAGCTGGGCGTCCTTTTTAGCGTCAACTTTTTCGTCGATGATAGCTTCGGTAGCTTCGGAAACCAGGCTGACAAGCTCACCCTCAAGCTGCTTGCGGGCCCGGGCGGTATCCTGGGCAATCCGCGACTCGGCGTCCTTCATGACACCGGCGGCTTTGGCTTTGGCTTTATCCTCGGCTTCGCGGATCATCTGCCGGGCAGTATCAGTGGCCCCGGCGATCACGCCGTCGGCCTCCTTGCGAGCTGCCTGCATGGTTTTGGCGACTTGCTCCTCCATGGCAGCCTGCTCTTTTTGCAGCTGCTCACCCAGCTTCACGCTGCTCTCGATAGTTTCGCGGCGTTCCTGCATGACTTTTAGAATCGGCTTAAAGGCATAGCGCTTCAGCACTACGAAGGCCAATCCAAAGGTAATCAGCTGTATCAGAAAGGCCTTGCCATCGAAGCCAAGGGCTCCGATACCAGACGAACTATCACTGAAATATGTTATGGGGTGCACCTTGGAATATACTCCTATTTAACGATGAAAATTGAGGCGAAGGCTAGCAGGCCGAAGAGCTCGACGATAGCCACGAAGATCAGAGCCTGCCCCAGCAGGAATTTGGAAGCTCCCGGATTGCGGCCGACCGCCTGCAAATAGTTGCCGCCGATCAGACCGATGCCGATGCCAGGACCGATGAAACCACCGCCCAGGATTAGGCCTTTGCCGATGATTGCCGTATTGATTGTTTCTGCGATTATCATTATTCGCTTAGCTCCTTATAATTAATTGTTCGTTAAAACCAAAATGAAACTACCCACTGACCGTCTCCCGAGGTGTTAACACCATTGTTTCAGGATCGTCATCTTTGGTCAAGCCGTTGTGCTCGGCCTCCCCGGCGTGGTCGCTAGCGGCATTGACGGCTATCGCCAGGTACATCACGCCGAGAATCGTGAAGATATAAGCCTGCAAAGCCGCTACCAGGACTTCCAGCAGGGTAAAGGGCAAGGCTGTCAGCGGCGCGCCGATATGCCCCAGATACGAAAAGACGCCAATAACGATCTCGCCGATCGTAATATTGAGGAAGAGACGAAGCGACAGGCTAAAGACGCGAGTCAGGTCGGTAAACATCTCCAGCAGGCCGATAAACAAGAAGAGCGGGTTGAGGGGACTGCCAACAAAAAAGTGCTTAATGTAGTGGAGGGGACCGCCGGACTCACGAATCGACGCCCCGTATACTAAAAGCATGGTGACAATACCGATCGCCAATGTCCCGTCGAGATCGCCGGTGAAAGGCCTGAGCAACGGGTGGTCGCCAGAGTGCAGGCCCTCGCCAACGATCGGCAGCAAGCCCAGCCAGTTGTTGAGGATGATGAAGAAAAACAGCGTCACGAAAAACGGCACGTATTTGCGCCCGATTCTGGCATTGTCAAAACTACCCTCTACCAGATTGGTGATGAAGTCGACGCCAACCTCGACGTATTGGATGATGCCGCCTTTAGGCTTGACGGTCACCTGGCGGGCAACCCAGATCAGCAGGACGGTAATCGCAGTAATGCAGATCCAACCGTAGAGCATCGAATTGGTGATGGTCACGCCGCCGACCTGCCAAACGGCGCCGGGAGCAATATGGACGTTGGGGCCGGTTTCGGCAAACGTCTTAATGAGCCCGATCATGAATGCTGTCTCCTAGTAGTAGTTTTGGGCGGCGCAAACAGCTGCAGCTGATGCCACAGCACCACAACCACGCCGAACGTCGCCAGCGCGAAGCCGGCAATCGTTAGCAGCGGGACGGTATCAAATTTTTTAT
>CAZXIT010000071.1:0-3139 GCA_964640775.1 uncultured Candidatus Saccharibacteria bacterium | reverse complement strand
GTCGCCAGCGCGAAGCCGGCAATCGTTAGCAGCGGGACGGTATCAAATTTTTTATCAAGCTCATAGCCACCGAGAATTGGTACCAGCACGACGATTGCCATCTGCCACGTCAGATTCAGCGCCGCGCCGATAAACATGCGTTTATCGCTTTTGGTTTGGCCCGCCGTGGCCGAAGATTGGGAATCCGCACCGTCAGTCGAGGGCGTCGTTTGAGGCGTCGTCGTCTTATTCATTCCTAGCAAGTATAACAGATGTGATCTATATCACGCAACCGAGGCGAGTGAACTTTTTTACTTTACAAAGTATAGTGCTATCATTATATGGCTATGGCAGACCCAAAAATTATTATCTACGGCGCGGAATGGTGTGCGTTTTGCCACACCGCCATGCGCTACCTCGATGACAAGGGCGTCGCCGGCTACCAGTACATTGACGTCGACAAAGAGCCGGCCAAAGGCATGGAAGCCGTCGAAAAATCCGGCCAGCGCGGCATCCCGGTCCTCGACATCGGCGGCGATATCATCGTCGGCTTTGACCGCCCGCGCATCGACGCTGCCCTCAAAGCTCACAGCCTCGTCTAAGCTATACTGTAGCCATGGCTTTTGAGGATTTTGAAACAAAAGATTCGGTGGTGATCGTCTACACCGGCGAGGGCAAGGGCAAGACCACAGCCAGCTTAGGGCTGCTGGCACGGGCGCTCGGCAATCGCTGGCGAGTGTCCTTCGTTCAGTTCATCAAATATTGGGGCGTCAGCGAGCACGTTTTTATTCGTGACATCCAGCCGCTATACAAAGACCAGTTGTATTTCTACAAGGGCGGCAAAGGGTTTTTTCAGGCTGGCGAACTGAGTGAACAGCACATTACGGAAGCCCAGCATCGACAGGCCGCCCTGGATACATATGCTGAGGCTTTGCGCTGCGTTTCCAATGGCGACTATGACCTGGTCATCTGCGACGAAATTAACAATGCTCTCCACGACGGCCTCATTTCAGAAGACCAGCTGCGGGCGCTTCTCGATGCCCGCAGCCCCGCAACCAGCCTGTGCCTGACTGGCCGCGACTTCCCGGAGAAGCTGCTTGACCGTATAGACATTGCCACTGAAATGAAAAAAATAAAGCACCACTTCGACGACAAATTCCTGGCTAACAAGGGTATCGATTTTTAAGCTGTGGGCGGCGCTGGTACACTACATAGCAGATGAGCAAACCGACCTTGTACATATTTATCGGCTATCCGGGAGCCGGCAAGACAACTTTGGCACGGATAATTGCCGAAGCGACGGGCGCGGCACATCTCTGGGCCGACCATGAACGGCACCAGCTGTTTGAAGAGCCGACCCACTCTCAGCAGGAAAGTCTGCGGCTCTACGACCAGCTCAACCAGCGGACTGAGGCTTTGCTGGCCGCCGGCAAGAGCGTGGTTTTTGACACGAACTTCAATTTTTATGCCGACCGTCAAAAATTGCGCAATATTGCTGCCAGCCATGGGGCCGAAACCGTGGTCATCTGGATGGTGACGCCGGAGCATATCGCCAAAGACCGGGCCGTGTATGCCAACACCAGCCGCAACGGCTATGATGCCAGTATGAGCGAGGAAAAATTTGACGAGATCGCGGCCAAGCTGGAAGTACCCGGCAAAGATGAAAAAGTTATTAAAATTGACGGCACGAAATTTGACAAGCAGGAGGTAATGGCGTTACTTGGAGCATAGTATGACTCGCAAGTATCGATATAAAAAACGGCACGGCTGGATAGGACTGCTGGTGTTAGTCCTGTCGTGGTCACTATTTTTTGCCCAGCGGGCCGGCTGGACCCACGAGGCCGGGCAGGCGGCGGTTCGCGACCAGCCAGGGCTGTACAGTATCAACCATTTTGTCGATGGCGACACTATCGCCGTCAACATGAACGGCCACATTGAAAGCGTTCGCTTTGTCGGTGTCGATACGCCGGAGACTCACAAACCTCATACACCGGTGCAGTGCTACGGACCGGCCGCAGCCGCCTTTACCAAAAACACCATCGGCACGAGCAAGGTACGGCTGGTGTCTGATTCGCTGAGCACCGACCGTGACCGCTACAACCGCCTGCTGCGCTATGTCTACCTGGCTGACGGCACCCTGGTCAACGAAAAACTCATCCAAAATGGCTACGGCTTTTATTACCCGTACTTTCCATTTAGCAAATCTGAAAGCTTCGCCGCCGACCAGCAGGCGGCTATGGCCGCTCACAAAGGGCTGTGGAGCAACTGCCACCCAACGATGACTGACAAAGGCGGCTATATTTCAAATACCGAAGGCAGCTAATCGACGAAGGTGCCGGGATTGACGCGAATACCAGTCGGACTGACGAACAGCTGGCGCAGCGAAAAGCGTTCGGTACGATTGTCGTAGCCGCGGTGCAGCAGTTTGAGCGGCAGGTAGCAGACAATTAACAGGGCGACGACAGGGTACATATGGCGCTGGCTTTTCAAGTGGTGCCGGGCATAGGTTTTGGGACTCAGCCAAGCGTAGACGCAAAATTCGCGCCAGCTTGATTCCAAGCGGCGGCAATCGATGGCGGCGACTAGCCGTTCGTCAAACATCACTTTGCCGCCTAAAGCAGTCAAGTGAATAGCCAAGTCATGGTCCTCATGTATGCCACCCCGGCGGCAGACCACTGGACAAACTTGCTGCCAGGACGACCGGCGGATAGCCATGTTGGCGCCCTGCATGGCGACCTCGCGGCCCAGCAGACGGGCCATGCGGCGGCGGATCCTCAGATCGACAGCATCGATAAAACTGCCGAACGCTAGACCATAGTAGCGAACCTTGCCGGTTACGCCAGCCAGCTCTTGATCAGCGCTAAACAGCTGCTGCAAACTGGCGACCCAATCGGGAGCCACCAGCGTATCGGCGTCAATCCGGCCAATAATCTCCCCGCGGGCTGCCGAGAAACCCCGGTCACGGGCATAGACCACGCCTTGCCGGGGCTCATGCAGTACGCTCACGAAAGCATAGCGCTCAGCAACTGCGACCGTACTGTCGCTAGAGTTATTGTCGACTACCAGCACCTCGTAGGGCACCACCGTCTGGTCGGCTATCGCCTGCAAGCAGGCCGCCAGGTGCTCGGCTTCGTTGTATACTGGGATGACGATACTGACA
>CAZXIT010000070.1:0-3200 GCA_964640775.1 uncultured Candidatus Saccharibacteria bacterium | reverse complement strand
GATGAGCACGAAGCGCTTGTCTTTGATAAGTTCGTTGTGGATAGCCTGGGTGGTAACGTCTTTGCGCTTGAACTCGCTGCCCTTGATAGCGCCGGCAATTTCGTTGAAATGCATGTGCTTGCCGTTTTCTTTGAGGATGACGTAGATTTTATCGCGAATGTTTTTAGGGTTAACCATTGGCCATTTGATAAGTCCCCAGCGACCGTTGAGGGTGGCCAGGTGCTTGGAGGTGCTGGCTAAGGCGGCGGTCTGCTTGGGGTCGGTCATGCCGGCCACCTTGGCAATTTCCTCGATAGACTTAGGTTCGCCAATCTGTTTGATGGTCTCGATAAGCTGGGTAACCCGAGCTTTGAGGGCTTTTTCGTCCCAGACGGTTCGGACGCCGACGCTGTAATAAAAGTGATCGTCTTCTTGGACAACAGCTAGCTGGGGTCCAAGCTGGCTCAGAAAGGCGACGCGGGCCTGCTCTTCCCTGGTCGGCTGGTCACTGATTTTGGCGGTCAGTATTGAGACGCGGGCTACTTCGCCGGAGTCATGGAGGAGTGCGAGTATCCGAGCTTCAAACTCGACGATGTGAGGCAGGGCCCCCTGCTCTGCTGCGCCGCGCAAACGGGTGATGACAGATTTCTCCAGCTGGCGAACTCGCTCACGGGTAATGCCTAGCATTTCACCGATTTGCTCGAGTGTTTCCTTGCGGTCAAACAGGCCAAAACGCCGGCCGATGATTTCACGCTCACGCTCACGCTCGATCGTAGCCAGCACATCAGTGACGAGCTGCTCAGTGCTCTGTTCGTTCGCTGCTGGGGTCTGGGCCATACGTATATCTCTTCCTATTACTGTCTTCGTTACAAGGTATTATAAAACTAAAAAATTTAAAAGTCAACAGTTTCCCACCGTTTCCCGTTCTTAATTTATTGTAGCACATAGCTGACAGCCGTGCGTATTCCATGTTGTAAAAATACTATCAGGCCACCAGCTTTACACCGGGACAAACAGCTAGCCTACTGCACTTCCTCAAATGAGGTGATCGTGCCGTCGGCGATCGTGAATTTGGCCACAAAGTCGTGCGCGTTATGCACTGCGTCTGCATGACCCATGTCAGTACCTTCGAAACTAGCCCGCACGGCATTAATAGTGCCATCGTGGGCGGAAATCAAGATAATTTTATCGGAGTTGTTTTGGCTAATATTTTCAATACAAGCCATAACTCTCTGCTGCATTTGCGCCAGTGATTCCCCGTTTGGCGGAACAAAGCTGGTGTTTTCCTCTGGTGTCAGCACTGGATAGGCAGAATTTGCCCCAGTGTACGGCAGATTGCCAAGGTCGCCGTAATTAACCTCGCGAAGGTCTTTTAGCTGCTCAATATCAGATGAATAGCCTAGCTTTCTAGAAACCAAATAGGCGGTTGTGAAGGCCCTGCCCAGGTCGCTCGACACGATTTTATCGAACCGTACGCCGCCAAGTTTCGCGGCTGTGGATGCGGCATTCTCTATACCCATGCTTGTAAGGGGCGTATCAATCCACCCCGAGAGCCTTTGCAGTTTATTATTTTCAGTTTCGCCGTGCCGGCAAATATAGAAAGTTGTCATCTTACGAAGTATAACAGGGATCGGAGCCGGCTCATTTCTTCTTGGCGGTTTTTTTGCCGCGCTTGAAGCCGCCGCGTTTTTTGGCTGGAGCTTCGGCCAGGAGTTTTTTGGCTTCAGCCTCGGTGATTTTGGCTGGGTCGGCGTCTTTGGCTATCCGGGCATTCTTTTTGCCGTCGGTGATGTAGGGGCCGTAGGGGCCGTTGAGGATTTTTATCCCGCTGGGGAATTCAGCGATGTTTTTGGCAATATCTTTGGCTAATTTCTCGGCATAGAGCTCGCGGGCTTCGGCCTCGGTGATGGTAAAGGGGTCCAGCGGTTTAATCGAGACAAAGGTCTTGTCGACCTGGACATAAGGGCCGAAGCGGCCGAGGTTGGCGCGGATTTCCTGACCGTCAGCGGTCGTACCGACGACACGTGGCAGCTTGAACATTTCCAGGGCTTGGTCTAGGGTAACCGTGTCGATCGTCGTGCCCTTGGGCAGCGGCGCGAAAGCCGGTTTTTTTGATTCGTCGGCGATATCACCCTTGACCAGCATCGGTCCGTAGCGGCCGAAACGGGAATAGATTGGTTCCCCGCTCTTTGGGTCAGTACCAAGTTCGCGGGCTTGGGAGACTTCGCTGCGCGAGATGTCGGCTGATTGCTCAACCAAGGGGTGAAAATCTTTGTAAAAATCGCCGATCATCTTTTCCCAGGTCTCTTTGCCCTCGGCGACGTTGTCAAAGTCAGCTTCGACGCGGGCCGTAAAATCATAATCGACGATACTGGGGAAATATTTGACCAGGAAATCAGTGACCACGTCGGCGATGCCAGTAGGTACCAGTTTACTTCGGTCAGCACCGGTAATAACCGTTGATTTTGAAGTATTTACACTTCCCTGCTCCAATTTGACCTCGGTGACTTCGCGCTCGGTGCCCTCCAGGTCAGTTTTTTCGACGTAGCCGCGAGTTTGGATAGTCGAAATTGTCGGCGCGTAGGTGCTGGGGCGGCCGATACCCAGTTCTTCGAGCTTTTTGACCAGCATAGCCTCAGAGTAGCGGGCTGAGGGCCGGGTAAACGTCTCAGTGGCCGTGATAGTCTGGGCTTCCAGCGCTTGGCCGGCTTTGAGGGCCGGCAGCAGCGTGTCGTCCTTGCCGCCGCCGTAGACCTTCATAAAGCCGTCAAAACGCAGGATTTCGCCCTTGGCAATGAACTTCTCTGGCTGGGTGCTGACATCGATGACGACTTCGGTGCGCTCCAGCTTGGCCGGGCTCATCTGGGAGGCCAGAGCTCTCTGCCAGATCAGCTGGTAGATCTTTTTTTGCTGATCATCGTCGCCGGCGGAGGCTTTGTTGAAGTCCGTGGGACGAATGGCCTCGTGGGCCTCCTGAGCGCTAGAATTCTTGGTTTTATACTGCCTGACCTGGTGGTATTCACCGCCGTATTCCCCTTTGATATACTGCTCGGCCGCGCCGATGGCTTGGCCGGACAGAATCGTGCTGTCGGTACGCATATAGGTGATATGCCCGGATTCGTAGAGGCGCTGGGCCAGTGTCATGGTCTGGCGGACGCTGTAGCCCAGGCGGCGGCTGGCTTCCTGCTGGAGGGTGCTCGTAGTAAAGGGCGCGCCCGGGC
>CAZXIT010000069.1:0-3272 GCA_964640775.1 uncultured Candidatus Saccharibacteria bacterium | reverse complement strand
CCAATATGGCAAGCATGGAAAACACGCTGCTACCAATCCGGCTGACTGTCGAAAAGGCTGCGCCACCGATGTTCTTTAGTCGGGCGCCAAGCTGCGAGGAGACCTTGTCGACTTCTTTTTCCAGGTGGTAACGCTGAACCAGCTTGCCAACTCCGCTATTACTATTGTGTAAATCGTGGACCAAGCGGGGGGCGGCGTTTATAAAGCTCTCCGTCTGCCTCACCAGCGGTGGGACTAAACTCCACAAGAATACGCCCAGCAGGATTATGACAATCAAAAAGGATATAGTCGTACCGAGCGCCCGGCTACCACGTTTTTTGCCAGGCAAATGATCTGCCAGCCAGTGCACTGGTGCATTGAGCGCCAGCGCCAAGAAAAAAGCTGTAAAAATAAGCAACAAGGCGTGCGAAGCATGCCGGATAGCACCTAATACCACTATTGCCAGCGTAACTAAAATCAGGACCTTTAGGATGGTATGGGTACTGAGCGTCAACTCTACTCGTTCGGCTTGGTTATCTTGGTTTCGGCGGGGAAAACGGAACATCTTAGCTAACATTATCGCATGTTACGTCTTGAGTGCAATGCTTGTTTATAGAGTGCTGTTAGCCGCCTGCCTACCTTATCTGTATCAAAGTCTCGGGTGTGCTGCGAGCCCCAAACGGCCGCACTGCGGCGCTTTTGTTCGTCGGTGAGCAACAATTTCAATTTTGCTGCCAGCTCGCCAGCATCGAGCGGGTTGAAGAGTAGGTCGGAGCCTTTGCCCATAACAGATGCATAGCCGCTGTTGTTGCCAGCTAAAACGGCTGCCTTGCCGCTGGCCATAGCCTCCAGTAGGACTATGCCGAAACTCTCACCGCCACTGCTCGGGAACACGGCTATGTCAGCCGAAGCATAGTAACGCGGCTTATCGGCTTCTTCGACAAAGCCAGTGAATGTCACCCATTGGCTCAAATGACTGGATTCTACAAAAGCCCTCAAATTATTTTGCAGGGGGCCCTTACCGCAGATAAGCACCCTGAAAGCCGGTACCTCGCCGGACTCGGCAAGCAGTTTTACAGCTTCCAGCAGCACCCGGCAGCCTTTTCGCGGTACTAACCGGCCCAAAAAAAGGACCGTCTTAACATTATCCTCGTACTCTTTAAACGGCTTGGCTGCATGAAAGTAGTCGTAGTTAACGACGTTTGGCAGTATAGGTGTTTCGATGCCAAAGGTCTGCTTGCAAAAGGTTTGCGCAGCGCTCGAAACGCTGACCATAGCGTCAAAACGCTTGAGTGACTTTTTAAGCCATGCACCCAGCAGTCGGGTACCATGCGTCATAAGCCTTGAGTTAGGGGCCACATGAAACGTACCTACGATGGCAGTCTCCGACTGGGCAGCCCTGATTACACGACTTGCCAGCCAGGGGCTGTAGGGCACCTGCACGTGGAGCACATCGAATTGTTCTTCGGCTAAAAGTGTTCGTAAGGCCTCTTTGGAAGCTGGCAGCGGCATAGAAAGCCGGTTGCCATTGAAGCGCACGGCTACATTTTTGCTTAGGCTGTGCACGCGCGGCATGTCGCGCCGGTGGGTTTCACCGACCAGGTAGTGCACTTCATGCCCCTGGCTACCCAGCCAAGTGCCTAGTGATAGCACGTACTGCTGGATGCCATCGGTCTTATCGAGCGAATCATCGAGCACGAAACCTATCTTGAGGGGTGAATCCGCCACAGCTACTTCCTATGCTGTTTCAAGGCCGAATGATACAGCGCCTCATACTGGTCAATCACCCTTGGCCAATCGAATTGGCGTACGTAGTCGTCCGCCCAGCCTTGCCACAGTGAACGTAGCTTGGGCTCGTGCATCAGCAAGGCCAGGCGCCGGGCGAATTCCTGAGTATCCGTCGGATTGACGATTGACAGTGCGCCGAGACCTTCCATCAGGTCAACATAGCCTGTATTGTTGCCAGCGACCGCCACCGTCTTGGTAGCCATGGCTTCCAGCAGTACAATCCCAAAGCTTTCGCCAAACAACGCCGGCGAACAGAACAGGTCCGCTTCCGCTAGCAGCTCCAGCTTCAACTCTTCGCTTATAAAGCCCAGGAAGCTGACGTTTTTCAGCTGGAGGTCTTCGGCTAGCAGCTCCAGTTTCTCTCGGTCCGGGCCATCGCCAGCGATCAACAAGCGGACGCCAGGGTTATCCTGGGACAAGGCCTGAAACGCCTGCAGCAGGTATTTGACGCCTTTGCGGCGTTCCAGACGGCCGACATAGAGAATAGTTTGCCCGGCTATGGCCTTCTTGGGCTGCGAGGCGTGATACTTCTTGAGGTCTATGCCGTTGGGGATAATCGTAATCGGATGGTCAATCATGCCCGACACGTATTCGGCGCCGGAAGCGGAAACGGCCGTCAGGACATCTAGATACTTCAATACCGATTTGAGATATGGGTTGACGACTTTCAGCATTGAACGAGTCATGATGGCATCCGGTATTTTGGCGTGGAAGGTGGCGATATTGACTGCCGGAGAGCGCTGCAGCAACTGGCGACTGAGCAGCGGCTGCCAAGGCTCATGAAAGTGCAAGATGTCGAACTTCTCAGCTGCCATAATCGCGTCGATTTTATCGGTATCGGCCGTGCTGGAGACCTGTGAGGTGGTGTCGGTGAACGTCAGCGTCCGGAAGTCAGTCGATGTACCAAAAAAGATTACGTCTTTATCCGGCTCGAGCCCGTGATTCCGCGGCTTTGGCGTGATGATCCTGACCTGATGCCCTCGCTGCGTCAAGCCATCACGCAGGGCCAGCACGACTTCCAGCACGCCGCCATGCTTGTTGATGCTGTATGGACAGACCAGCCCTATTTTCATCTTGAACACCAGTATATCATTTAGGGCTCGCAAGCACCCGCCGTAACTTTGGCGGCACGAATGGGGCAGCGTCTTTGGCAGTGGCCACGATGGTCGGAGCATGGCCGACAATTTTAGAGGGAATCATGGTGACTTCACTATAAATAACCTTTAGGTGTTGCTCGGTTATGGCATTATCGAAGTAACGGTCGTTATCGACCGCCACGTGGTACACCGGCAGCGGCACCTGTTGCTGGCAGAGGTCCAGGTTGAACATATCCTGGGTGGTGCTACCGTGGGTCCGGACATCGTTTATTTGCCACAGTTTGATTTCGTAGGCAATCAGTCTGTCACGCTCCTCGCTGTCTGACTCCTTCAATTTCACATGCTTATCGGCTACCGCTTTGTACGTGAGCCTTATCAGCGATGGCCGCAGGATAAGATGTCGGAACA
>CAZXIT010000068.1:0-3525 GCA_964640775.1 uncultured Candidatus Saccharibacteria bacterium | reverse complement strand
GGCATATTGCTGCCGTTCGGGTCAAAGGTGCCGACCACGCAGCGCACGGTGCTGGTACCGATGTCGAGGCCTATAAAATGTTCGGGTTTCATCTGGTCACCAGTATAGCGCTAGTGCTCCCCTGATAGCAAATCCGCAAGCTTTATGTTTTAGATCTGAGTTAGAATTTCAGCGCCTGATTCGGTGATCAGGACAGTGTGCTCAAAATGAGCCGACCAGCTGCTGTCGGCGGTCATAATTGTCCAGCCATCTTCGGCGACATAGACATGGTCAGTGCCAAGGGTAATCATTGGCTCGATAGCAATCGTCATGCCTTTGTCGAGCCAGGGGCCGGTGTTTGCCCGGCCGTAATTCGGGATATTGGGATCCTCGTGGACATGGTGGCCGACACCGTGGCCGACCAGGTCGCGGACGATACCGTACGGACGATGCTTGAGCGAGTCTTCGACGGCAAAACCAATATCGCCGGTGCGTACCCGGTCATGAACGGCCGCAATGCCAGCCTGGAGGGCTTGCTCAGTGTCTTTGAGCAGGTTGATGTGGCCTTTTTGCTTGGGCTTGCCGGCAATCACGCTAATAGCGGCATCGGTGATCATGCTATGCACGGTTACGCCAAAATCAAGGCCCACAATGTCACCGTCTTTGATAAGCTTATCAGCCCGCGGGATGCCGTGTACCACCTCATCATTGAGGGAAATACAGATTACATCAGGAAAGCCCTGGTATCCAAGAAAACTGGCCTGTCCGCCCAGGCTTTCCAGTTCGGTGCGGGCGACAACAGCCAGATCTTTGGTGGACATGCCCGGCTGCAGGCGGGTTTTGAGCAGCTGCAGGACCGTGGCTAGCATTTTGCCGCTATCGCGCATGGCGGCAATTTCCTGGGCAGTTTTGACGCGGGTAATCATCCTTGCAGCACTGCTCTAGAACTTTTTGAGGTATTTCACTAGGTCTTCATTAACGGCTTCCGGCGAGCGCTCGGCATCAATATTTAATACCTCCACGCCGTTCTCTGACAGCCATTTGATCAGCGGTGTCGTCAAGCGCTCATACTCGTTAAAGCGCTTTTCGATGGCCGATTCAACATCATCAATCCGAGCCCGGCCGAGCAGGCGCTGTTTGACAGCCTCGCGTGAGGCCACCAGATGAAAGGCTTTTTGCAGGCCGAAATGGCCGGCTTTTACCTGCTCAAGCAGCCACTGTGCTTGCGGAATTGTCCGCGGAAAGCCGTCCAGCAGGACTTCATCATTATCGGGAATGGACTGCAGCACCCGGTCGACAATTTTGATAACTTCAGCATCATCGAGCAGGCCGCCGGACAGCATCCGCTCGCGCTGCTCGCCAGTCACATACATACGCACCACATCGCCCATTGATATCAGATGGAAGCCATGCTGGTCAGCCAGCATTTTGCCCTGGGTACCCTTGCCTGAGCCGGCAATGCCCATCAGTAAAATCATGCCAGCTTCTCCTTGACGAGCCGGGCGATGACCGCACCGTCAGCAGAAGCGCCGGTGCGGCCTTTGACCTGGCCGATGACTTTGCCGATGTCAGCCAAACCCTGGGCGCCGGTAGCCGCAATCGCCTCGTCAATCATGCCGGCGATGTCATCTTCACTGAGCTGCGCCGGCAAATAGGCATCAATAATCGCCTTTTCGGCTAGTTCGGCTTCCGCCCGTTCACTAGCATTGCCTTGCTGGTACATTTCAGCACTTTCCTGGCGCTTTTTAGATTCTTTGGCGAGAATTGGCAGCACTTCTTCGTCAGTGAGGCCGGTGTCGCGCTTGCCGGTGGCGACTTTGACATTGAGCAGCGTGGCTTTAATGCCGCGCAGCGTAGTAAGACGAAAGGTATCGCCACCTAGCTGGGCAGCCTTGATGTCCTGCTCGAGTTGCTGCTCTAGCATGAAAAGCCTAGCGCAGTCCGAGTTTGATTTTCTTGAGCTTAATCGCCTTGCGTTCCTGGCGGATAATCGCTTTGCGTCGGCGTTCGGTTTTGCTAATTGGCTTCTGAAAAAACTGGTTTTGCTTGACGATAGCAATCGCTCCGGATTGCTGCACTTTGCGGTTAAAGCGGCGCAGCAGGTTCTCGGTCGATTCCTTGCCATCTTTGCGGGTTACTTGTATCATCAGGAGTTATTGTACGTGACAGAGGTCACATTTGCAACCTTTTTACGTAGCGATGCGCTTTTGCTGGTTGGCACGTTGTGATTTTAGCACGATGCTTTGGAGCTCGCGAAAGATGGGAAACTGCTTGTTGGTAGAGTAGACTTTGGTGTTGCCCTGGCGTTCACTGACCAGGAAGCCAACCTTTTCGAGACGCTTGAGTTCGCGCTGGATATTGCCGGCGTCTTCTTTGATGAGCTTGGCGAGACCGCGGACGTGCGTCTTGAAATCAGGATACTTGGCGTAGATCACGATGATCTTGCGGCGGACACGGGATGTGATAAATACGTCTAGCATTGCGTTTGCCTCTTTCAGCCTCTTATTGTTATCCGAACAACGTTAATTCGTAGTATAGTCCGCGCTTTTTGGTTTGGCAATACTGGATTTTGATAATTTTGATTAGCTTATACTAAGAGGCATGTATTACTACTTCGTTTGGGTGCGCAGCAGCCGCTATCACGGCAAAGAAGCCTTGACCTACGCGAGCGCTCAGCGGCTGGTGACCGGGAGTATTGTCCAGGTGGAACTCCAGAAAGAACTGGTCATGGGAGTCGTTACCGGGCCGACAACCCAGCCTCGCTTCCAGACCAAAGACATAGCTAGGGTATTTGACTTGCCGCCTTTGCCGGCACAGCTTCTCAAACTGGCTGTCTGGCTGCCGTCGTACTATCCGGCGCCTTTGGGCGTCATTACCCAGCAGCTGCTGCCGGTACACTTTTCGGAGAAACAGCTGGACAGCAGTTTGCCGGCTGCTTTTGCTAAACCCGACACAGCTGCCCTGCCGCCCTTAACACTCGAACAGTCGGCCGCTTTAGGGGCTATGCTGGAACACAGCACCTATCTGCTGCACGGCACTACTGGCAGCGGTAAAACCCGTTTGTATATCGAGCTGGCCCTCAAGGCCATCACCGAAGGGAAATCTGCCATTATCCTGACACCGGAAATCAGCTTGACCACTCAATTGGCGGGAACCTTTCGCCAAGTTTTTGGCGGGCGGGTTATTGCTGCGCACTCCCGGCAAACGCCAGCTGAACGCCAGCAGGCCTGGCTGAATAGTTTGCGGGCAGCGGAGCCGGTTATTGTCATCGGGCCGCGATCGGCGCTTTTCAGTCCTGTCCAAAAGCTGGGATTAATCATACTCGACGAAGCCCACGAAAATGCCTACAAGCAAGACCAGGCGCCGCAATACCAGACTGGCCGAGTCGCTAGCTATCTCAGCCAGCTGACACGAGCAACGCTCGTACTTGGTTCAGCCACGCCGCTGATTAGCGACTATTACCTGGCTGAACAAAAAAATAAACCAATTATAAAATTAACCCAATTAGCCCGGCTGCACGACCATGGAGACAATAAAATAACAGTG
>CAZXIT010000067.1:0-3566 GCA_964640775.1 uncultured Candidatus Saccharibacteria bacterium | reverse complement strand
AGTCATGCCGGGCTATCATCTGAACAAAAAACACTGGAATACGCTGGTGCTGACCGGCCAACTGCCGTGGGAAGAAGTCCAGGGCCTGATCCGCCACAGCTACGAACTCGTGACCCACACCTAGCCTTCTGTCATCCCGGCCTCCGAGCCGGGATCCAGAAAAACGATCGTCATCCTGAACTAGTATCAGGATCCGATTCATAGCAAGTCCAGCCCTGGAGGATAATGATTCACCTTACAACCTCACTAAACTCTTTTTCTTCCTCTCTTACTTTTGTCCGCAAAAGTAAGACAAAACTCCCCGGACATACGCCAACACTACTGTCTCCAGATACCAGGACCAACCGCGCCACCAGAATGCCCCTACGGGGCAGCCCTTCGTAGTTCTCCATAGGAAGACTCAGGGCATGCTGGTGGCTTGACTCGGTTGGCCCTGATTGGAGACAATCGGTTGGCTCAAGTCCGGGCAGAATCGCACTGTCGTTTCTGGGCTTATCCAAGATCCAAGATCGAGCGATGTTAGCTGGCCGGGCTGCTGAGCTGGGTTAGCAACAGTTGCGCCTGGTTGTAATCGTCTTTGAGTAGGGCGCGGCCTCTGGAACCCTTGTCTTGGTTGTAAGCCTGCTTCAGGCCTTGGATGTAACTGTTAAGTTGGGTCTGGACGATGGTCTGGAATGTCTGGTTGTAGCTGCTGTTTGCCGCCGCAGCCGTTAAGCTGCTGTCGACGCTGCGGCTGATTTTACTGTTGAGCTGCGACGGTTTTACTTTCGTGCCGTTGGTTGCCAGGTAGGTGAGCAGCTTACCCTGCGCGCTAGCGAGGCTGAGCTGAGCGGTCAAGACAAAGTTCTTGTTGATGATCGAAAGATTCTGTTGCTGCACTGCGCCAGTCATGACATGCAGCAGTTCCTGTTGCTGTTCGACGGTTGTAACCACCGGCGTCAGGTTCGTTCCGCCGCCAAATACGCCTTTTATCAGTGTAAATAAGATCACCAGCAGTAGTAACCCGCCAGCACCTAGCGCGAGCCGCTGGGGCAAGGACCGGCCCGTCAAGCTAAACTGCTTGGTAGGCTTTTGAGACTGGAGAATAAATGAGTAGGGATGTTCGGCTATCGGCGTCTGGACGGGCACCTGGGGCTGAGGGACGAGCGGGGCAGCCTGAGCTGCTTCGGCCGGTTCGAACTCCGGCTTGGCCAGCGGTACTTCCTTGGGCCGCACAACGTGTTCGTGAAACGGGTTTTGTGTAGCGTCCGTCGCGCCGAGGATACTGTCTTTTTTGCCGTTGCCCAAAGGCAGCGGTGGCGGAAGCGGTTCTTGCGGTTGCATAAGCTCTATTTAAGCATAGCTAGGGTAGGCCTCCCAAACTGCTATTGCTTGCAATTCGTATGAGCGAAGCATACCTTTATAGTAATTAAATGGAGTGATTTTATGGCAACCGAAGTTGATTTAGGCGGTGGAGAGGAACACATAAAGCCACGCGCGGCGCACGAAGTTGTTCGAGGTTGGAATAAAACAGAGCTTGCCGAGGGTTTATTAGTAGTTAGACGTGCTATTGACTCTGCAATGGTGGATGAAGCGGCTGGCCAAGAAGCTAGCGGCTACACCCATAGAGTCAGTGTTAGTATGATTAAAGCCGCCGGGCTTAATACCAGGTTTGTTGAAGCAATCGCACCCTCAGAGATTGATCCTGAATGGGTACTTACGAGTAGCCCTGATCACGTTCAACAAGTAGCCGGTATTCTCGTAGATAGTCGAGTGATTGCTTCCACCCTAGATGGATCCGATCTCCTCAGCGTAGAACCTGAACCTGTCATTGATAGGTAACCTCCTATCCTGTACCCAATGTCATAAACAGGGTAACCTATAGCTTATGGACGCTGTCGAGGAAGTAAAGAGTAGGCTGAGCATTGAAGATGTTATCAGCGAGTACGTGCCGCTCAAGCGGGCGGGGCGCAACTGGCGCGGGCTCAGTCCGTTCAGCAACGAAAAGACGCCGAGCTTCATGGTCAGCCCCGAGAAACAGATCTGGCATGACTTCAGCTCCGGCAAGGGTGGTAATATGTTCAGCTTCGTCATGGAAGTCGAAGGGCTGGATTTCAAAGGCGCGCTGGAGCTGCTGGCGCGCAAAGCCGGCATCGACATCGAACAGTACCGTACCACGCCTGCTCGGACCGGCGGCCCGGACAAACGGCGGTTGCACGAACTGCTCGATTTGAGCACTAAATTTTATCAAGCGCACTTCAGCAAAAATCAGAAGGCTTTGGGCTACGTGCTGAAGCAGCGCGGTTTTAGCAAAGCCACGGCTCTGGAATGGCGGCTGGGATACGCGCCAAATAACGGTTCGGCTCTGGCGACTTTTGCCAAAAGCAAGGGCTTCAGCGAAGCTGAAATCAAACAGGCTGGTTTAAGTGCCCAAAGTTACCGCGGCGGAATACAGGATATGTTCCGCGGCCGCCTGATGATCCCGCTGCAGGATCCGCAAGGCCAGGTGATCGGCTTCACGGCAAGACTTCTCGATGATGATCCGGGGGCGCCGAAGTACATCAATACGCCGCAAACGGTGCTGTACGACAAAAGCCGGCACATTTATGGCTTGCACTTGGCGAAAGAAGCGATACGCAAAAATGCCTATGCCGTGGTGGTGGAAGGCAACCTGGATGTCATCGCCAGCCACCAGGCCGGTGTGCCGCAAGTGGTGGCCACGGCCGGCACGGCATTGACCGAGCCCCACCTCAAAGCGCTCGGCCGTTTCACGGGTGATATCCGGCTCAGTTTCGATGCCGACAAAGCGGGCTTGAACGCCACCGAGCGGGCCATCCCGATTGCTTCGCGGGTCGGTGTCAGCTTGAGCATCATTGATCTGCCGTCGGGCAAGGATCCTGACGAACTCATCCAGCAGAATCCGAAACTATGGGAAACGGCCATTACCAAGAACCATTATGCCCTGGACTGGTTGATGGCCCGCTACGAACAGCAGTTAGATATCACCTCGGCTGTCGGCAAACGCCAGTTCAGTGACATACTACTGCCGGTGGTGCGCGGCCTGTCCGATGACGTCGAGCGGGACCACTATCTGAATACGATTGCCAAAACCATCGGCGTCAGCCGCGACGCGCTGGACAAAAAGCTGCAGAAAACGTCTGGACCGGACATCGCGACCCGCCGCCGGCGCGTCAAGGTCGACCCGCATGAGCTCGACAAGCTGGCCATCGAACACAAGCGGGCCCAGGATAACTTTTTGAGCCTGATGCTGCTGCGCAAGACCTTGCGGGAATTTCTGGAGCTGATGACACTCGACATGCTGTACGACGCCGATGGCAAAGCACTGCTGAGCTTCCTCAAGACCCACCCCGACTTCCCTAATCGTCATGCTGAACTTGTTTCAGCACCCCGTGGCAGTTCCGATGAGGTCCTGAACCGAGTTCAGGATGACGTCGGCGTGCAAAACCTAGCAGACTATGTTAAAATATTAGGATTACTCTATGAGGAACTTTATCAGGGCCTCGAGCTTAACGAACTTCATTACGAAGCGGCTCGATTGCAGGCACGACTGATAAGACAATTTATAA
>CAZXIT010000066.1:0-3572 GCA_964640775.1 uncultured Candidatus Saccharibacteria bacterium | reverse complement strand
CAGCAATTTTACGCTTGCGGTCGATTTTGACATACAAAGCACCGCTGCTGGCGGTCTCGAATTCCAGCCAGGCACCGCGGCCAGGGATAATTTTGGCACCGTACAGATTGGTAGCGCCATGCTGGTCAGCGGTAAAGAAAACGCCAGCTGAGCGAATCAGCTGGCTGACGACGACGCGTTCGGCGCCGTTAATCACAAAGGTGCCGCGGCTGGTCATCCAGGGGAAGTCGACGAGGTAAATTTCCTGGTCTTTGACCTCGCCGGTCACTTTGTTGGTCAGCTCCACGTCGGCCGTGAGCGGAGCTTCGTAGCTGACATTGTTTTCGCGGGCCACAGCTTCGCTCAGTTTGGGGTCGCCAAAGCGGTAATCTTTGAACCTTAGTGATAATTTGCCGCCGGTATAGTCGTCAATCGGGCTGATTTCAGCCAGCAGTTCGCCGAGACCTTCTTCCACGAACCACTGGAAAGAGCGGTTTTGGTGGTCGACAAGATTTGGCAAATCGATGGCATCGTCGGTGTTAGTAAAAAATACGCGCTGTGTTTTAGTACTTGTTGCTTTCGCCATATGCAATGAGATCCCCTACTTATAGATTAGTTTTCTGGTGACACCCGGTCTCATGTACGCCAAAAAAGCGCCACCCGTTCCGATATGTCTTTTGTTCTAACAGTTTTTATTATATTTTTTGGATTCGGCCGAAGATCCTAAGCGTAAGGGTTGTTTGGCTTGCAAAATTATAAGCGCCCTTAACTTACACTACTTCTTAACATACAGTGTGAAGCATACAACACACTGTGTCAAGACTCTATTGGCTGTTTATGGCGTTTTTAGGGGTTTTGGCGGGCTCTCAATGACGGCGTCGACGATGCCGTAGGTTTTGGCTTCTTCGGCGTTGAGCCACTTGTCGCGCTCCATGTCGTCGTGGATTTTGGCGGCTTTTTGACCGGTATTCTTAGCCATAATTTCCTCGAGCATTTTTTTGACGCGCAGGCTTTCTCGCAGGTCGATTTCCTGGTCGGTGACCTTGCCGCGGGTCCCCGATGAGGGCTGGTGGATCATGACCGTGGAGTGCGGCAGCACAAAACGCTTGCCTTTGGTGCCGCTGCTCAGCAAAAAAGCCGCCGCCGAAGCCTGGACGCCGATGCCAACCGTCTGGATGTCGTTGCTGACATACTGCATGGTGTCATAGATAGCCAAAGCATCATAGACGCTGCCGCCGGGGCTGTTGATGTAGAAATAAATGTCTTTTTTGGCATCTTCGGACTGCAGGAATAGCAGCTGGGCGACGACGATATTGGCACTGGCCTCGTTGACGTCGCTGCCCAGGAAGATAATCCGGTCTTTGAGGAGACGACTGTAGATATCATAGGCTCGCTCCATGCGGCCATCGGTTTCAATAACGGTAGGGATTAAAACGCTCATTACTACCCAGTATAAAAAATTAGCACTCGCATGTCAAGAGTGCTAATTCTCCGCTGTTACCGCGTGAGAAACAGCTTTGATCGCCCGTTGCGGGAAGAGCGTCACGCTCACCAGCGGCTCTCGGTCGGGATTCATCATTCGGACTAGCCACATGCTTCTGGTATGCATCAAAGAGCCTCTTTGCTCAACCATGAGCTGGCCAGCGCCTGGATCGGCCGCCACGATCGTACCAGTCAGCTCTCGGCGGGTCCGGCGGGAGGGATTAGGCACGTACATTTCACTTTCGGCCGCGTAATCCCGGTGGACAAGCTGGGCACCAGCTGGCAGATCATGAGCGCGGCCGGACTCCGGCAGCCAATAGACCGGCTTGTGGCGCTCGATAACTGGTCCGGCAGCATGCGCCACGGCGCCGCGCTGGAGGTTTACCGTAGCAGTGCGTCCTATCAGCGGAAAGGCCGTTGCCTTAAAGACCTCCAATTCACTGTCAAACAGAGGTGTCGCCACGCCCAGCTCTTTTAAGTGCTGGGCATCGGCGGACACCTCGGCAGCCTGCTGAAACAGCGTCTCGAGCTGCACAGCCAGCTTTGTGCCGGGTACGTCAGGAGCCTTAAACATACTTTATATATTACAATAAATGCTAATTTTTAGCAAACAAACGGAGTTTGACTAGGGTTTTTTCAGTCAGCAGGCGGCTCATGACGTCGCGGCGGTTTTCGGGTTTGTCGAGTTCGGCCTGCATGGCCGGGTCGGGATACTGGCCTTTGAGCAGCTGGATGCGAATAGCAAGCTCCTCGGGGGTGACAGAGATTTTTTCGGCTTCAGCGATTTCGCCCAGCACCAATCCGGCTTTGACGCGCAGTTCGGCAGCGGGACGCTGTTTTTCCTGATGCTCTTCTGCTGTCACGCCTTCGGCGTCGAGGTGCTCTTGCCAAGTCTGGCCGCGGTAGGCGCTATTGCGTTTTTCTTCTTCTTCAATGCGCCCGATTTCCTCGTCAATCAGCGATTTAGGCAGGTCGACGGAGCTCTTTTCGGCAATTTTCTGCAATAGTTCATTATCAAATGCCCGCTCAGCTTCCTGCTTTTTTTCCGCCAGGAGCTGTTTTTTGATATCGGCTTTGAGTTCAGCAACGGCTTTAAACGGCCCGATGCTGGCGGCAAAAGCGTCATCCAGCTTGGCCAGCTTGAGCTCTTGCACTTTGGTGGCCGTGACGGCAAACGTGACTGTGCGGTTTTGCAGAGTTGGCTCGCTGTAGTCTTCGGGGAATACCAGGTCAAAGGTCTTGTCGCCGCCAGCTTTAATACCGAGCAGTTCGTCCTCGAATCCTGGAATAAATGATTTGCTGCCAAGGACGAGCGGGTAATCGCTGCCGTCCGCACCGTCGATGGGCTCTTTGGTCTTGGCATCAGTACCCTTGAAATTAATCGTGACCTCATCGCCGGCTTTGGCGGCGCGCTCGACATCATGCTTGACAGCTCCCCGCTGCTGCAGGTTTTCAAGCACCTTGGTGACTTCAGCGGCGGTGACTTCGGATTTTTGAGCTTCCAGCTTAATTTTTTTATAATCCGCCAGTACGACAGCGCCGACCACTTCGACTTCCGCTGTAAATTCTAACGTAGAATATGGCACAAATTTACTCACCGATACGGCCGGCGAAGCCACCGGCCGCAGTTTTTCCTTTTGGACGGCCAGCACATAAAACTGGTTGACTGCCTGGTCGAGAAACTCAGACTGCAGCAAAGCCGGATCAAGTTGTTTTTCCGCAAGGTTGGCCGGTGCCTTGCCCGGGCGAAAGCCGGGGACTTTGACATTCTGGCTGACTTTGCCCAGGACGGCTTGCTTGACAGCGTCAATCGCTGCCTGGTCAGCAGCGACGGTTAGTTTGATAGTAGTCGGGTTAATCTGTTGTCTAGTAATCTGCATAAGACCCTATCATAACAGATACCGGGCGGCTCGCCAACCTGGGGCTAGCGCAGCCAGGGCAATAGCAGCGCGCATCCGCCGGCAAACCACGCGGCTTCGACCACGCCGCCGATAGGACGGGCGAACCACTGAATATCAGTGAGCCACCTGGTCAACGGGCTGCCATGCCACGGTTTGTGGGCCCGGGCTTTGAGAAAGCGATTGATGGACAGCAGGTCCGGCGAAGCTGCC
>CAZXIT010000065.1:0-3662 GCA_964640775.1 uncultured Candidatus Saccharibacteria bacterium | reverse complement strand
AAAAAAAACTCGCTCGCGGGGGGGGTTTAATGGCCCCGCAATTCAATCAAAAAAATTTGGTTTAAATTCGGGCGGGGCGGGGCCCATCCATCACCCCCACGACACCGCCAAAAGCCAGGACAGACAGTCCTCCAAAGACGACGTTCGGCAAGCGCGTCAGCAATTGTCCGTGATCTGGAAATGCAAAAAAGACTAGCGAGCGGACAAACTTGAGCGGCAGGTCTAGCGGGTGCTGCAATATACCATGCCAGCCGACGGCTTGCCGGGCGGTCTGCAGCTCAGTGCTGCTCAGACCTGGAGTCAGCGTGCCCAGGCGATACAGCATAAGGCCGCACAGCCCAAGCAGCAGGACAAACAGCCAGATAAGCAGGTTTCGATTGGCTTGCAGGCTAGCGCGCTGCTGCTGTAACGTCATGTTGCTGTCTATTATACCTGACTCTATTCAGCAAACGGCTCGGCGTGGCGGCTATCAATTGAACGAAAACGCTGCTTTTCGTTATCAAAATACAGCTCCACGCCGCCAGTCGGTCCATTACGATGTTTTTTGATGAAAATATCGGTTATTTTTTTGCGGTCAGTATCGGGATTGTAGTACTCCTCGCGGTAGATAAAAGCCACCACGTCAGCATCTTGTTCGATGGAGCCTGATTCACGCAGATCAGCCAGCTGCGGTATCTGCGGGCTGCGACTTTCGACTGAACGGCTTAGCTGGCTCAGGGCTAGCACCGGTACATTAAGCTCACGGGCTACGCCTTTGAGGCCGCGGGATATTTCTGAAATCTCCTGCACCCGATTGCTATAGTCAGTGCCGAATCGGCTGCCGCCGCTCATCAGCTGCAAGTAATCAACGATAATCAGGCCGAGTGGCCGCTGGTGCGCTTCGCGCCGGGCTTTGGTGCGCAAATCGCTCATGGTGATCCCCGGGCTGTCATCGATGTAAATTGGCGCTTCGCTGAGCGTACCCATGGCATGCCCGATTTTTTCAAAGTCAGTATCTGTCAGGTTGCCGGTGCGCAGCGCCCAGGCATCAACCCCCGATTCCATCGAGAGCAGCCTGTCTACCAGCTGTTCTTTGCTCATTTCCATGCTAAATATCAGCACCGGCTGCGTCGACTGCACGGCAATATTATGGGCAAAATTTAAGGCTAAAGCCGTCTTGCCCATAGCCGGGCGAGCCGCGAGGATAATGAGGTCTGATTTTTGAAAACCAGCCAAGGTGTTATCCAGGTCCTTAAAGCCTGTCGGTACACCGCGAATTTTTTGCTTGTCCTTGTGCAGGTCATCAAGCCGATCAAAACTCTCAGCTAATATAGCCTCCAAACTGATGACGTCCTGTTTGATATGCTGCTGGCTGACTTGGAATAACCGGCTTTCGGCCTCCTCTATGAGTTCGCGCAGCTGCTTTGTTTCGTCATACCCTAAGCCAACGATCTCTCGAGAGGCAGTAATCAGCCGGCGGCGCATTGCCTTTTGGGCAACAATCTCGGCGTATTGCTCGACGTGGGCGGCTGTCGGTACAAAATTGGTCAGCTCCGTCAGATAAGCCGGGCCGCCAACGCTGTCAAGGTAGCCGTTGTTTTTCAGTCGATCAGATAGGGTGAGGACATCGATTGCTTCACGGTGTTCATAGAGCTGCACGATAGCTTCATAAATCCGTTCATTGCGCTTATCAAAGAAATCATGCGGCGCCAAATTGTCGGCAATTTTGACGATGGCATCACTGTCAATCAGCAGAGCGCCTAGCAGGCTGGCTTCAGCTTCGGCATTTTGAGGCGGCGGTCCGGTGGCAGCTGGAGGCTCCATGTATGTTGCCCTCCTAGGGGAACTTAGGTATCTATGATTCTAACAGCTCAGCGCCGCCAAAAATATTGCTTATGGTTGTTAGGTTGGCCGGCGGCGGCGTTTTGGCGGCAGGTACAATTATTTTGGGTGGCCGTGCGGACTTGTCCAGCTGGCATTCTACACCGACAACTTTCCCGGTTAATTCTTGAATTATATCAGCGAGTTTTTGGCGATTGCTGGCTTCTTTGATCCGCTTTTCATGAAAGGCAAAGGCAAAGGTCAGGCGGACAATACCAGGCTCAGAAAAGGAGGGCTCTGCCATGCGCACGACACCGTAAAGAGTATTGTGTTTTTGTTTCAGCGCCAGCAGCACTTGCGGCCAAACAGTCCCGTCTAGGGTGGCCGTGCTTTGAACGGCCTGAGGCTTGGGCGTTAATTTGAGCGGCTCCGGAGGTGTTTCAATAATCATGGAAGCCTCTTCTGTAAACGGTATAGGTGTCTCTGAGGGCGGCGACACAAGTGCCGGCTCCGGCAGTTCTGTGGCAGCGGAAGCAACGGCTGCCGTCGCCGGATGCGTAGGAAGGACCCCGAGCAGCACAATCTCCAGATAGCGTTCGGGGTCGCGCGACTGGGGCACTTCAATCAGTTTGCCGAGTACATCTATAGTTTGGCCCGATGAAAAGCTGGACTTCCCCCCTAGCAAATCGCGGCGCAGCAGCTGGCTGAGCTGTTTGGCAACGGTGGCGGCCTGGTACCCGCTGCCGTACAAGGCGCTCAACCGGGCCATAAGTCCTGCGGCTTCCCCCCCGTCGCACAAGTCATCCAGCAAAGCTTGAATAGCTTCGGCAGGTGGAATACCCAGCAGCATCCGGACATCAGCAGCTTCTAAGCTGCGCCCCTGGCTAGCGGCCTGGTCAAGCAGGCTGATACTGTCCCGAAAACTGCCCTCGCCATGTTCGGCCAAAAGCTCCAGAGCTTCCGGGCTGACAGCCAGCTTTTCTTGCTTGGCAATCTGCCCCAGATGAGTGGCGACCTGTGCCTGAGAGACCGGTTTAAAAGTGTAGCGCTGGGTGCGGCTGACAATTGTCTCAGGCAGCTTGTGGGCATCGGTAGTAGCCAGGATAAAGACGACGTGAGCTGGGGGCTCCTCAAGAGTCTTCAGCAGGGCGTTAAAAGCCTCTTTAGTCAGCATATGGACCTCGTCTATGATGTAGACTTTGTACTTGGCGCTGGTCGGTGCGACATGCACCTTGTCGCGCAGTTCTCGAATCTCATCTATCCGCCGGTTGCTGGCGGCATCAATCTCGATGATGTCCAAATGCATACTGTCATCGGTATAGGGCAAGCCGTTGATCTCATGCGCTAAGATGCGCGCGATCGAGGTCTTGCCGACACCGCGCGGTCCGGTAAACAGATAAGCATGGCTAATCCGTCCCTGCTCTAGCGCTTTTGCCAGTGTGTCAGTGATATGCTCCTGCCCAATGACCTCTTTAAGAGACTTCGGACGGTGCTTGCGATATAAAGCCTGCCCCATAGTCTTATTATTATAGCGCTACAGGGCGGATTGTCGTGTTGTAGTATTGGCTAGAGGGCGGCTTCGAGGGCGGCCCACTCGGTAGTGGCGTCGTCTTCGGGGACGTTGACACTGACCTGGTCGCCGGGCTTGGCTTTGAAATAAGTAACGCTAGCCAGCAGCACGCGCAGTTTTTTGCCATTGACATCAACGAAATAGTGGCCCCCCTCGAGGATAAGGGTACCGACGACTTGTTTGCGTGGGATTGGACCAATTTGCTTGTATAAAAATGCGCCGTCTTCGGCAATAGTCAGCTTGAGGATATCGCCTTGGACGTGCTTTGATTTGCTGGCGTAGTTGGCCGGTA
>CAZXIT010000064.1:0-3800 GCA_964640775.1 uncultured Candidatus Saccharibacteria bacterium | reverse complement strand
CCTTTGTGTCCTGCTAGACGCGCCTGTCGCGACCCTTCGCGAGCGGCTGAGCGGGCGTTACAATGGTGAGCGTTTTGATAATCTTGATGACGCCTTTTTGGAGCGAGTGCGAGCCGGCTATCTCTGGGAAGCCCACCAGCGCAAGCTGCCGGTTGTGTTTGCCACCGAAGACAAAGACACTGTCGCAGACAACATCTGGCAGCTAGTCTCCGAGGAGTTGGCGGTGCGTCAAACGAGCGCAGCCGCGTCGTCCAGCGCACCGACTTCTGTAAAGGAAATAATTGAGCAAAAAACAGCGCTGGCCCACGAGCCGCCAGTGATGCTTCCCAGCCAAGCACCAAATGAAACGGCCAGTGACAGGCCCCAGCCTGCTGCAGACAATCAAATCACGTTTGAAAATATCTCTGTCTTGCTGGCAATGCGGGTTACGCAAGGCCGCAGCGGTACGTACAGTGAAACCGCTCCAGAGGCACCGGCGTACTACACGCCTAATTACTTTGAGCCAGAGCTAAACAAACAGTACGTAGAGGCCATGGACACCATTCTCGACCTCTACGAGACTATGACAAAACGGCTGGCAGGCAGCATCGCTGGCAAAACGGTGAGCAGTGCCCATGCAGCCGCTGTGCTGCGGGCTGTATTGCCGCTTGGCTGCGTGACCACGGTTAGCGTGGCGGCAACCGAACAGGTCGTAGAGGGGCTGCTGTCTCGCTTGTCCGCTGACAACCTGCCAGAAGCCCAAGCTATGGCGGAACTGCTAGTCGACAAAGCGGGCATGCCAGTTAACTTTGAACAGCTAACGGCGTACCGCACAGCCCAAGCTTTGCAGCTTACGGCTATAGCAAAAAACTACCTGCCTGATACCCATGCAGGAACTGTCTCGATACCTGCCACCCTGGTTGATTATTGGCCCAAAAATGAGCTGGGGCTGGTAGCAGACATGCTCTACAGCCAAAGCAACTTGTCGCTTGAAGAACTGCAGTCAATCGCTAATGATTGGCCGTACGAGCGCAAAAATGAAGTATTTCAAGCCTATATCGGCAAACCCTCGAAAACAAGGCAGCAGCCTGGGAGGGCCTTAGAACGGGCTCACTACAGCTGGGACATTGCCTGCGACCTCAGTACGTTTCGCGAACTCCAGCATTTTCAGACAGTTGATGCTTTGAGCCGGCAATCAATCACGCCCCGCTATGGCTACGAAATGCCCAAGCTGATCGAAGAAGCCGGCTTGGCTGAGCAGTACGAGGCTTGTTTTGACGCGAGCCTCAAGCTCTACAGCCGTTTGCAGCAAGCCGGGTATCAGCACGAAGCGCAGTATGCAGTTCTGCACGGACACAAGCTTCGCTGCACGCTCACTTGCAACGCTCGCGAAGCATTTCATATCATGCGCACAAGTTTGGCAGCTGATTCGGCTGGTTTTCAGAACCTGACTCAGTCTATGCAGGAACGCATAGCTGAGGTGCATCCGCTTATTGGCGAATCCTTGCCAGCAGTATCTGATTAACAATCCTGTGCTTAGGGTCGTCCCCGCCCACTAGATCTGCCAGCTTTTCGAGGTCAGATAGCAAAGCCTGGTCGCCTAGCGTACCCCGTGCCAATTCAGGGATATTTGTCGCAGCAGGCTTAGCAGCGTCAGCTGCACTAACAGGAGCCTCGGATCCATGTGTTTCAATAAGCCGCAGCGCTGATCGGTATGTCCATGCCTCAGCTGTGGATTCTTGCGCCATGATTTCGTTAATTCTCAGAGGACTAAAGTGCTCCAGGAGTAAACGGCCAACAGCTGCCTGAGTAATTTCACCCGTAAAATCGTAGCGGCGCTGCTCGCCAAACTGGCTCGCCAAGCCTGGATCTAAGTGATCCCGCTGCTGTACCCCGATACATATGCCGGTAGTGTTTCGGCCGCCTCGAGCCAAGTCGAAAACAGTACTTGCCAGGCTCACGCGAGCCCGGTTAAGGTCAGGGTTATCGCCTCGGTTGAGCAGGCTGTCGAAATGATCAAAAAATACCACCCCACCGCCTGGAGCAGCTTGGGAGCTAATAAACTCAAGGATGTAGGCGTGTGTCTCGTCGACAGCCTTCGCCGACATGTTGTCTTTGTGGCCGTCGACAAAGAGTGTTTCATCTCCAAAAATCCGACCTACTTGCTGGCTGGCCTCCAGCATGAACCGGCTTTTGCCGGTAAACTGCTCGCCTACCACCATGCTTGCACCGCCGTGGGCCAGCTGTACGGCAATAGGCGTAAAAGCCTCTCCAAAAACAGGCACCAGCAACTCGCCCGGCTCTGCCGTGGCAGGGTCAAATTTTTGAATATTTGGTATTTCAAACGCCATATTTACTCGAGCCTTGTTAGTTGTTTGGACTCACAGTGCCTGTCAGACGACTGTGAAATATCTTACACATGTTACCTCTTGCAGTATACACAGCGTGCTCATACCATACTGTGATATTCATCAACTTACTATACATTATTTACATATAAATGTCAATCTTGGGAGTATCGGCCTATTTTTCAACATCAATCCTGCTTGTCTAAAAGCCGGTAAAGTAGTATAATTCCATCCAAGTTGCCAGAGACAGCGACGGGTCCGCGGATCTTGATAATGTCGCCGAGGTACAAACTCTTTTTAGGTTTGGCAACGATAGCAGGAATGCGGTCGATACTCCTGTATAACTAACACACTCGGAGAAATGCATGGCATTAACCAAAAACGAGAAGCAAGATGTCGTCAAAGAGATCAGCCAATTATTGGCAGATTCCAAGATGACTATCGTAGCTAAATATGAAGGTACCACTGTCAAAGCTCTCCAGAGCTTGCGACGTGATGCCAGCAAAGCCAACGGGACAAAAGTCAAAGTGGTCAAAAACCGCCTAGTTATTCAAGCAGTCAAAGCCACCTCAAGCGTCAAAGATGCCGATACCACGCTGCTAACCGGCATGCTGCTGTACGCTTTTAACAGCCAAGACGAAGTCGCACCGGCTCAGAGTCTGCATACATTTGCCAAGACTAATCCCACCCTGCAATTTGTAGGGGCGATCACAGCTGACGGCAAATTTATCGGTGCTGACGAGGTCAAAGCTCTGGCGGTACTGCCAGGCAAAAACCAGCTGATTGCAGGACTAATCAACACCCTCAACGCCCCTGTTATGGGCGTCATGAGTGGTTTGAATGGCAATTTGCATGCGCTGCTCCAAGGCCTAGAAGCCAAAGCAGCCAATTAATTTTTAAGTTAAGATAAGGAAGTAATCATCATGGCAACAGATTTAAAGAAAATCGCGGAACAGCTCGTCGGGCTGACCGTACTCGAAGTAAACGAACTCGGCACCATTCTCAAAGACGAATACGGCATTGAGCCAGCTGCCGCAGCTGTCGCTGTCGCTGCTGCGCCTGCCGGCGATGCTGCACCTGCTGCTGACGAAAAGAGCGAATACGACGTCATCCTCAAAGACGCCGGCGCCCAAAAAGTCGCAGTCATCAAAGCTGTCAAAGATCTAACCGGTCTCGGCCTGGGTGAAGCCAAAGCTATCGTCGACGGCGTACCAAAGCCCGTCCTCGAAAAGGCTAAAAAAGACGACGCCGAAGCCGCCAAAACAGCCCTCGAAGCTGCCGGCGCAACTGTCGAACTGGCCTAATTTTGTCAGTTTGAACCCGTAAAAGCCGCCCGCCACACCAGGGCGGCTTTTACAATTTATCCACAGGTTTGTGATATTTTTTGACTTGATTTCCTAAACATGGTAATTTTAAGGGGAAAGTGTACCTCAATAAACACTTCGAGAGACAGATACAGAGATAGATATGCCT
>CAZXIT010000063.1:0-4076 GCA_964640775.1 uncultured Candidatus Saccharibacteria bacterium | reverse complement strand
GATCTACACCAGGACGTACCCTCTTTCCATCCACGACGCTCTTCCGATCTGCTGCCGATCCGGCAGCCGCAGCTGCCAGTCCCGCGCCAGCAGCCTCCGACTCAGGCCCAGTCGCGGCCGTCCAAAACGAAGCCGACTCGGTCAACGGCGGCAGCGTCCACATCGCTAACAAAAAGGTCATTAAGCCAATCGACGGCGAACCCAAGAAGGATATTAAGACGCTCCTAGCGATCGAGGAAATAGCTGAGAAAACCGCCCAGGGACCACCGCCGCCCACCGCCATTATTGCCACCAATGAAGCCGGTGCCGAAGCAGTGCCGTTCACCGAGCCGCCAAAAATCAGTCTGGCAACATCCGGTGCTGGGCCGCTGCCAGACCCCGGCGCCGAACCCGATGATCCCAGCAGCATCGCGCTCTAGTTCCCAAACTGCTACTATTGCAGCACTATGCGTATCAACAAATTCGTAGCCCAGGCAACCGGCTTGAGCCGCCGGGCGGCCGACCAGGCGATTACTGAGGGCAGGGTGGCGATCAACCAGCTGCAGGCCACCCCCGGTGATGTCGTGACAGACGGCGACAGCGTGACACTTGACAGACGGCCTATTACACCGCCTGTCAAGACCCAGACCATCATGCTGCACAAGCCAGCTGGCTTTGTCTGCTCCAGGGACGGGCAGGGCAGCCGCACCATATATGATTTGCTGCCGGCAGAGCTGCACCACCTGAAGCCGGTTGGCCGTCTTGATAAATACTCTTCCGGATTGCTGCTGCTGACCGATGATGGCGATCTAGCCAACCAATTAACCCATCCCCGGTATGCCAAAACCAAAATCTACGAAGCCAAACTGGACAAGCCGCTAGCCCCCGGCGACCAAAAAATAATCAGCGGCCACGGCGTCTCCCTCGAAGACGGCCTCAGCAAGCTTCAGCTCGATTCCCTCAACCAGGCAGGAACGGACTGGCGAATCACCATGCAAGAGGGACGCAACCGCCAGATTCGCCGCACCTTCGCAGCTCTCGATTACATCGTCACAAAGCTCCACCGCACCCACTTTGGCAGCTACAGCCTAGACTCCCTCAAGCGGGGTAGTTTCATTGCTGCCGGCTAGGTCTTCAGGATATTCTTTAGGAGGTTTGCCGGCAATGTGCTCCAGCGAAGCGCTCAGCAGCGCCAGGGCCCGCGGCCGGCGCAGCGCGTAATCGGCGTACCGCCTCTCATCGCCCAAACCCGGATGCGACCATTGGATAAAATCACTGCCCGCGAGCAGCGCCCAGTCCCGCCTAACACCTCCGCCAAAATCCCGGGAGTGCCAGGAGTGCCAAAAATCGATGGTAGCAAAATCACCCGGACCGGAGTGCTGATTTACCGTATCAACCACTCCGACATGCGTTATCGCACCGGTGTCAGGCCGATAAAAAGTCAGCAAATCGCCGGGAAGTGCCTGATGTGACTCTACTGCGACAGAGGCATTTTCGTCGGCCAAATGCTCAGAGCCCGCGATAAATACCGGATGATCTTTGCCGTAAATTGCAGTGATGTTATCAACGCTAATAATAGGTGCACTCCCGAGCATTGTCCGTTCCTCAAGTGTCAGCGTACGCGGGTGGCCCGCCGCGTCACGCGGCTGCCAGCTGCGTTTTGTTTGGTGCAAAGCCCGGATATCCTTAGTCTCACGAAACACCGTAGCACCGTACGAACCAAGCCCCAGTGCAGCGTGAGCTCGAGACAGAGCTCGATAGGCAAAGTTGGAGCAGTCTATGCCTAGTCCCAGCTGGATAGCCAGCTTTCTCAGGCCCGCTTCGCTGTCAATGCCCAGATCAACACCTTGGCTGGCAGCAGCCTCGAGGGTAGCGTCCAGTTCGGCCTGGAGTTCACCCGGAGCGGCTTTGCCAGCTCGAAACGGCCGAAAGCCTGGCTCCAACCGCTGGTAGCTGCAGGGCACTGACAGCGATCCGTCACCGGAAGCCACAACCAAAGAAAATGCGTCTGCTGTCTCCTGGATAGCAGCCTGGACTGTAGTAGCATAAACCTCGGCCGTCATATAGCGTCAAATTATACTACTTTCGGAATTATTCGTCAATAGGCTTCTCTCTGTTATAATGTGAAGTAATGGCAAAGAAAACACCAATTGTGGCAATTGTCGGCCGGGCCAACGTGGGCAAGTCCAGCTTGTTCAACGTGATTTTGGACCGCAAAGAGGCCATCGTCGCCCGCGAGCCGGGCACTACCCGCGACAGTATCATGGCCAAAGCTGGCTACCGCGACCAGCATTTCTGGCTGGTGGACACCGCCGGCATTAAGGATCCCGAGGATGACTTCGAGTCAACGATTCAAGAGCAGGTGGCCCAGGCGGCCGACAGCGCCGATGTTATCTGGGTCATGGTCGAAGCCAATGTACCGATTACCGAGGAGGACCGCCGGGTAGCCAAAATGGCACTGCGCTCCAAAAAGCCGGTATTTTTAATCATCAACAAGGCAGACAAGGCCAGGGGGCACGATCTGGAGCGTTTTGACCGCTTGGGCATCAAACCGATCATCCGCACCAGCACGACCCAGGCCACGGGCATAGAGCAGCTCCTAGACGCCCTGACAGCCATCATCCCGCACGCTATTATTACCGAGGATGACGACCGGCTCAGGATTGCGATCGTCGGCCGTCCCAATGTCGGCAAATCTCAGCTGTTTAACACCCTGGCCAAAAAACAGCAGGCCATCGTCGCCGACCGTGCCGGCACCACCCGCGATGTCAATCATACTGTCGTCAAGTACAAAGGCCGGGAAGTAGAATTCCTGGACACCGCCGGCATCCGCCGCTCCGGCAAAATAGAGGTCGGTATCGAGCGCTTCAGCGTTATCCGCGCTCTAGCGGCCATCGAACAGGCCGATGTCGTCCTGATGCTTATGGAAGCCACCGAGCTCAATGTCCAGCTCGACCAAAAAATTGCCGGTATGGTCAAGGACGCCGGCCGGGGCCTGATCCTCGTCGTCAGCAAATGGGACGCCGCCGAAGATAAAGACGCCTACACCCGTGATGAGATTGCCCCGCGAATTGCCCGCACATTTGACTTTGTGCCCTGGGCACCGCTGATCTTTACCAGCTCGGTAACCGGCCAAAACGTTACCAAGCTGTTTGACCTGGCTATGGAAATCGACGAACAGCGCCACAAGCGCATCCCGACCCGCGAGCTCAATAAATGGCTGCGCCAAGCCACCGACGCCCACCCGCCGGCCGGCCTCAAAGGCCGGGCTCCCAAGCTCAACTACATGGTCCAGGAGACGGACAACCCCATCCCGGCTTTCAAAATTTTTGGCAGTGCCAGCGGTTTCGTGCACTGGAGCTACCGCCGCTACCTGGAAACTCGCCTGCGCAAAACCTTTGGCTACGAAGGCACGCCGCTGCAGCTATGGTTTATCGAAAAACACGTCACCCACAAGCACGGCAACAGCCCCACTAAAGACAAGCGGAGCAGTTAAGCTATGTCCTGGTTAACCCAACGGCCGCAGGTGACTGACCCCACGATGTATTACACCGTCGGGTTAAATAAAACGACCCTGCTGGTGGGACTGGGAAATCCGGGCAAGGAGTACGACGGCACCCGCCACAACGCCGGTTTTTTGTGCCTTGATGAATTTGTCTCGAAGACCAGCGAGATGGAAGACTGGGTCCAAAAAAAGGACTTGAAGTGCCTGCTCAGCACTGGCCGGATTGGCGATACCCGGGTGATTGCCATCAAGCCGACGACTTTTATGAATCTCAGCGGCGAGGCCGTGCAGGCGGTCATTAGTTTTTATAAGGTTGATCCCGGACGAATGGCAGTCATCCATGATGAGCTGGACATTGATTTCGGCCAGATCCGCCTGCGCGAGGGCGGCTCCTCGGCCGGCCACAACGGTATCAAATCGATCACTTCGATCATTGGCGAAGACTACGGCCGGATCCGCATCGGCGTCGGCCCCAAGACACCATCCCGAATCAAGGCCGAAGACTTCGTACTGCAAAAATTCTCTGCAGCCGAACAGAAGCAGCTGCCAAACCTCACCAAAGAAGTTGGCGCTATCCTCAGCGAATACCTCT
>CAZXIT010000062.1:0-4446 GCA_964640775.1 uncultured Candidatus Saccharibacteria bacterium | reverse complement strand
TCAGCGGATGGTTGACTAGACCGAGACTAATGTGGCCTGGCGGTCGTCGCTGTATGGCTCCCTGGCTGGCACACCGCGTCTGGAAGCCGGCGATGCCACCACTCACACCTGGACACCGCCAGTTGATTTTATGGCTTCCGAGACTTACCTGGGCCGTCCATTTAGCTCGCTGCCGGCGCCGGAAATCCTGGCCCAGACCATTACCGACTGCAACCTGATTATCAAAAAATTTCTGCGCAATCTCGACTCCCAGCTGGCTGCCGGCACCCGGGTTTGCCTGGCCGTCCCCGCCTGGCAAACCCGGCCGGGCGAGTTTAAGCACCTACCCCTTATTGACCAGATTGAGCAATTGGGCTATAATCGAGTGAGATTTGAGCATATGAGGAATGAAGATCTCCTCTACTACCGGGAAGACCAGATCGTCGCCCGCGAGCTCCTAGTAATCACAAGGAAGTAATATGTCCCACGTAAAAGCCGGCGGTACCGCCAAAAATATCCATGACAGTCCAGGCCAGCGCCTCGGCGTTAAGCTGTTTGGCGGCGAAAAAGTCAAAGTCGGCCAGGTCATTGTTCGCCAAGTCGGTATGAGCAAGCGCGCCGGCGACGGCACCAAAATCAGCCGCAACTTCACCATTCACGCCGCCCGCGACGGCATCGTCACCTATACCAAGCGCAAAGTCCGCCTGTTTAGCGGCCGCTCGGTCATGCGCACCGAAGTCACTGTTAAGTAGAGATTAGCTTCCAGGCTCTGTCAAAATAGTTTCGGCTGCTGCGCGGTGCTGGCCAAGCGTAGCGATTCCCTGCTGGTCATATTCTATTTTGTCTGCTGGATGTATGGCGCTATTAAAACTTCCATCAATTTTTGCCAAAGCGAGCAGGGCTGCATACTCTCTGCTGCTCATCTCACTTATGCGTGGATATAAGCCCTCGGCAGGCGGCATCTTTCCTCCGTTGCCAACCACTCGCAAAGGAAGTTTCTCGGGAGTCTTTTCTGCAAGTGCATTAACTTTATCCAGCATGTGACTACCGACACTAAATCTTAACGCCGAATTATTGCGCATAGCATCAACCACGGCAAGCGAACCTTCGAGGCCTAATTGTTTCTTATGGACGTCAATCACTCCAGCTAAGACCTTGTCTTGAACAGCTGCTCGATCAAGACGCTTAGCGGCTAGTTTTCGGGAGTCTTCGGTAATATAGCCTGGCTTAGGATTCGCCACAGTTGCGAAAAGCACTGCCTTGCGCCGCTCTTCAGCTGCTTGGCGCATTTCTCGTTCTGCGTTGGCGGCAATATTCATTTCTGCTAGTTCCTGGGCGGCCTTTTGACGCTTACTGGCTGCCTCGGCTTCAAGTGTTTCCTGAAAGGCAGCTGTATCAAAGCCACTGCGACGTAAAAAGTCTGCCGCTGGCAGTTCCGCGGTCGTTCCGTCGGCTTTTCCAATAATTACTATCGGACTGCTCAACTTTGTTTGGCGGTCTAGCTTTTCGACCGCATCGCGTACTATTACAGTTTCCCGCAGCGCTTTGCCAGCTCCATCGATATCGGGACCGCTCAGGTCTACTGGCTTGCCAAATATGCCAAGCTTGTCGACTTTCCGCATCCAGGCTCCTACGATTTCATTGGTGATCGGCGGACGAATAACAGTTTCTTCCGATATCGGCATCTTGGTCGGATCTTCGGGGACGCTGCCGGCGTGCAGCATAGTGCCAACCTGCACTCTCGGCTCACCAGCAGGCGGATCAAGCAGCGAGCCTGGGGTGTGTATGACCCGCTCGCCTGAGTCGAGCGGCGGATGGGTCAAATCCATGGCTGGAACAGCGAGATCTTGCTCACCAACTGGCTGGTCAGGATGGGGTGTTCGATCGGTTGTTGGTTTATTTTGTATATTTTCGTGCATCATTCTTTATATTAGCATAAATTTAATGATTGGTCAATGTTATGTTATCTAATAATCAGACACTCTACGGCTTTCTGGGAGGCTTGGAATTGAGGCGAGCGGCAATGTGCGGAAGATTTCGGGCGGCTTCAATCTGGATGAGGCGAATTTCGTGGTCACCGACTTGCTGGCGAAGGGTCAGCGTATCGCTGACAGCCTCGGCCAGAACGCTGAAACGGTCTTCGAGGTCTTCAAACAGCACGCCCTGCCAGCGAACTGATTGTTTGAGCTGGCTAACGTCGGTGGTGAGGCTGCGCAGCATAATACTTTGGCTGCCTTGGACATGCTTGATGAGCTCCACATCGCGACGAATGTCGTCGGTTTCCTCACGAACGATCTTCCGTAATAATTGCTGGGTGGTTTCGTCGGCTAGATCAGCCATGACATGCTCTCCTTGGAGTTGGAGGTTTATTATATGCCTGGCAACCCGGCGATAGCAAAAGATTTCCCCAGGATTTAAGGATTATTTAACGAGGCTGGCGTATTAGTTATCGAGGTGCTGGCGGATGCGGTCGATGACGTCGGAGATGACGACTTGGGATTTTACGAGGTAATCGTCGGCACCGAGGGTTTTAGCGCGTTCCTGGTCGGATTCCTGGCTGAGAGCAGTCAGCATGATAACTTTGAGGTTGGCAGTCTCAGGAGTGTTGCGCAGGATATCGAGGACGTCGAAGCCGCTGACTTTGGGCATCATAACGTCCAGCAGCACCAGATCGGGCTGATAGGAGCGGGCCGAGGCCAGGGCGTCTTCTCCGTTGCCGACACGGCGGACATCAAAGCCCTCGGCCTGCAGACGGGTCAGGTAGACATTGGCAAGCGCGTCGTCGTCTTCTACCAGCAGGATTCGTTTGGGGTGCTGGCCGGGCTGGCTGGCAGCTGGAGTGGTCGAGTCGGTTGGTTCCATACAGGTTATGGTAGCTTACAACTCAAGGGATGGCAAGGATTTAGCTGGTGCGCCGGGATAGCAAGGCCCGGATGAAGCCGTCGAACATCGGGTGCGGCCGATTCGGGCGACTTTTGAACTCCGGGTGGAACTGGCTGGCGAGGAGGAACGGATGATCGACCCCTTCGATAATTTCGACTAAATCATTATCAGGATTGATACCAGTGGCGCGAATGCCCCATTTTTCGAATTGGTCGCGGTAATCATTGTTGCATTCGCCGCGGTGGCGGTGGCGCTCGACGATATTAGTTTCGCCGTAGGTCTTGGCCGCCAGGCTATCCGATGTCAAGCGGCAGTTATAATCACCGAGGCGCATGGTGCCGCCAGTCATATGCTTGTCGACTTGATCGGCCATGGTAGTAATAATCTGATTAGGACTATCGGGGTTGAGCTCGAAGCTGGTAGCGTCGCTGATGCCGGCGTTGCGGGCGGCGGCGATGACGGCCATCTGGAGACCCAGGCAGAGGCCCAGATATGGCAATTTGGCTGTCAGGGCATGCTGGGCGGCCTTGATCTTGCCTTCCAGACCGCGCTGGCCGAAACCGCCCGGCACTACGATACCATCGTAGCCCTGCAGTTCGGGCACGATGTCAGTGCCGGCCTCATCGAATTTAGACGCGTCGATCCAAGTGATATCGACAGCGGTCTTATTGTGCCAGGCAGCGGCTTTGAGCGCCTCGAAAACCGACATGTAAGTGTCGGTGTTGTCCATGTATTTGGCTACGAAGCCGATCCGGAGGGGCTGGCCGTGGTCAGTGGTAGCCAGTTCGACGACGGCCCGCCAATCTTTGAGGTCGGGTTTGGAAGCTTTGAGGCCCAAGTGATCAGTGATGACATCGGCGATGCCGGTGTCCTCCAGCGTCAGGGGCACTTCATAGATGCTGCGGGCATTGGGCAGCAGCGCGATGGCCTCTTCGGCGACACCGCTAAAGAGTGCCAGCTTGCGTTTGACGCCGTCATTGGCCGGCTTTTCGCTGCGGCCGACTAGGATATCCGGAGCGATACCGAGGCCGCGCAGCTCGCGAACTGAGTTTTGGGCCGGCTTGGTCTTGGTCTCATTGCTGGCACCGAGATACGGCAGATAGAAGACGTGGACATAGACACAGTTTTCCAAACCGACCTTGAGGCCGAGTTCGCGGATGGCCTCCACAAAAGATAGCGATTCATAATCGCCGACCGTGCCGCCAATTTCAACGATGTGAACGTCATGGCCTTCGCCGGCCTTGATGATCCAGTCCTGGATAGCGCCGGTCAAGTGCGGGATAATCTGGACATCATCGCCCTCAAACTTCCCTGCCCGCTCGTCCTGAATTAATTTCAAAAGTACCCGGCCGCTCATCAGGCTGCTGCTGCTGGTCATTTCCTCGTCGACGAAACGCTCGTAATGCCCCAGGTCGAGATCGGTCTCGGCGCCGTCTTTGGTGACGAAGCATTCGCCGTGTTCGCGGGGGTTGAGCAGGCCGGCATCGACGTTGAGATAGGGATCGCACTTCTGGAGATTGACGGCCAGGCCGCGGGCTTTGAGGAGGTTGCCAATCGAGGCGGCCGTGATACCCTTCCCTAGTC
>CAZXIT010000061.1:0-4506 GCA_964640775.1 uncultured Candidatus Saccharibacteria bacterium | reverse complement strand
CAGGGCTCGCTGCCAGATCAGCTGGTAGATCTTTTTTTGCTGCTCGTCGTCGCCGGCACTGGTTTTGGTGAATTCGGTGGGCCGGATGGCCTCATGCGCCTCCTGGGCGCTCGAGTTTTTGGTCTTGTACTGGCGGACCTGGTGATACTCGGAGCCGTAGGTTTGTTTGATGTACTGCTCGGCGGCACCGATGGCCTGGCCCGAGAGAATAGTGCTGTCGGTACGCATGTAGGTGATGTGGCCGGATTCGTAGAGCCGCTGGGCGAGGGTCATCGTCTGACGGACGCTGTAGCCCAAGCGCCGGCTGGCTTCCTGCTGAAGAGTGCTGGTAGTGAAGGGCGCCCCGGGACTGCGCGCACCTGGTTTGAGCTCGATATCGGCGATTTTGTAGGTGGCCGGGATGACTTTGGCGAGCCAGGTCTCGGCGGCCGCGGCATCAGGCAGCTTGATCTGCAGTTCAGCTGGTACTGCTTGGCCGTCGGCTAGGAATTCGGCCGTGACTTTGAAGCTGCTCTCAGCCTGAAAGTCTTTAATCTCCCGTTCGCGCTCGACAATTAGCCGGACGGCAACTGATTGGACGCGGCCAGCACTGAGGCCGGTGCGGACCTTTTTCCAGAGGACAGGGGATAATTCGTAGCCGACCAGACGGTCTAGGATACGCCGGGCTTGCTGGGCGTCCACCAGCTGTAAATTAACCGTTCGCGGATTCAGGATGGCGGCATCGATGGCCGTCTTGGTGATCTCGTGAAAGACGATACGCTTAGTTTTGGCCGGATCCAGTTTGAGGGCTTGGGTCAGGTGCCAGGCGATCGCCTCCCCTTCGCGGTCTTCATCACTGGCTAGCCAAACTTCACTGCCAGCTGCGGCTTTTTTGAGCTCGGCGACGACCTTTTTTTTGTCAGCGCTGATCTCATAATGCGGCGCAAAGTTCTTTTCGATATCGATATTCAAGCCCTTTTTGGGCAGGTCGCGGATATGGCCAAAACTGCTCTTTACGACATAGTCCTTGCCGAGGAATTTCTCGATAGTTTTGGCCTTGGCCGGACTCTCTACGATAACTAGGTGCTTAGCCATAATGTACTCCATCTAAGCGCATTCCCCAGCCGAATGCAACTTATATATAAGAATACCCCGGCCGCTTCAGGCAGTTTTGCTTATGTTTGCTGCGAGGTGCCAGTACGGCCAGGTTTGTCAAAGGACAGACCCTGCCGAGCGGCAAGCAAGGTCAGAAAGATTTGTATATCGGTATTGGGGTTTTCCCGGAAGTAGCGCTGGTTCAATTTGAAGTTCACGGCGTCGTAGGTGATGTCTGGCAGCATTTCGTACATGTACTCTCTCAGCAATTCAAAAACACCAGACGAGTGCTGGAGCGGATCCTTTGGCCGGCGTGCGAGATGCAGGGGTACGCCATAGCGATGGGCTAGCAAGCGCACCGGATATTTATCTTGGTGGTAGCGGAAAAAAAGCTCCGCCGGTATAGACCGGGCACAGACAATGGTATCAAGGTTGTCAAAGGGCATGACTACCTTGACTTTGTAGTCTGCCGCCATGCGCTCTACTTCGTTATAGTCGTGATTGTAGAAAAACTCTTTCAGCAGGTTAAAACTGTATTTCCAGAATAGCTGATGGAATTCATCCGCTGCGGTAGCTTTGAAAATCGAGGGATCAAGTCCTCCGCCAAAGCACATATCCAGTCCATTTCCCGTCCAGAGATTATCTATGCCCTCCTGGGCACAGCTGTCCATACAAATTTCCATGGCTAGGCCGTACGCAGTCCCATAGAGGCCGCCTTTGGTAATTGGCAGCAGCTGTTTGAGCCGCACATCTAAAGCTTTTTTGGTGAGCCGGCACTTCACCCATTTCACGCCAAGCGCCTGACTCAGTTCTTTAGAGGGCAAGACGTCAGGATCCGTGGTCTCTGTCATAGCCGTAAAACAAACGATTTCTTTATCAGTTAGCCGCCGCAGCATGGCTGCCAGCAAACTGCTGTCGACGCCCCCGGAGAGCAGGACGCCGATTTTATTCGAGGTTGTACCCTGCAGAGCCGCAGCCAGGCTGCGCTGAAAGCTGGCTTCTATGAGGCTGACGGCCTCCCGGGTGGTTGTGGCCGAAGGACTGGTATGGCGGGCGTGGTGCTGGTCTTCGGCCGAAAAGTAGTATTCGCTGAAATATTTCATTTTTATTTTGCTGGTTAGGCTCGCTGATTATATCAAGAAAGAACCTAGTAGCCTAGGTATCGGCCGGCTTTGAAGCCAGCCCAGATGCCTGCAAAAGAGCCAATAGTGCTGATCAGGATACTCCAGCCGCTCAGCCAGTCGCCGTGAGACATAAGCGCGCCCAGCCAGCCGCCGAGCGAGCCAAAAACGGTGATGCCGATGAAAATCATAAGCCGCATGACTTTAGTGTATCAGATCAGTCGATAGCCCAGTGGTTGGCGCCGAGGGGACGGATTTTGCTGCTGATTTCCAGCATCGTCAAGACCTGGCTAAATTGGCTGACATCTAAGCAGCTGCGCTCTAGGAGCTGGTCACCGTCGGTAATACCCTGGAGCAGCAGATCGAGCACTGTTTGCTCGTGGGCATTGCGGCCACGGACATCCCGGGCTGCGGTTTGGTGGCCCTCTAGGTTGAGGGCATGCAAAACGTCGGTGTAAGCAGTTACGGCTCCGGCCTGGCTGGTCTTGATCAGGTTGTTGGTACCGATTGAACTGTCGTGGTAGATGTTTCCGGGGACCGCCAGCACATGCTTGTTTTGTTTGATGGCAAAGCTGGCGGTATGCAGGCTGCCACTTTTTCGTGAAGCCTCAGTGATCAATACGGCATCCGCCAAACCGGAAACAATTCGATTGCGGGCGATAAAATTTTGCTTAAACGGGATCTCTCCCGGCGCGTATTCACTGACAAGTGCCCCGCCCCCCGCAAGTATCTGCCGGGCCAGCTGTCGATTGGGTACTGGCAGGATATTGTCCAGCGGACTGGGCAGGACGGCAATAGCCAGCCCGCCGGCTTCCAAAGCAGCCCGGTGTGCCGCGGCATCAACCCCGTATGCCAAGCCGCTGATGATGACAATCCCCTGCTCCGCCAGCTGCCTGGCCAGCTCGCTCGTGACCTGCTGGCCGTACGCAGTGATACTGCGGCTGCCGACGATTGCCACCCGAGGCCGCTTCATAAGATCGGCCAGTGAATCGCCGGCAACGTATAGTTGTTTTGGCCGCGCGGGAATTTCGCGCAAAACTGCCGGATACCCGGCTGACCTAACCGTAAGCTTCTTGATATTCATCATAAAATGTTTTAAAGTATTGACACAAAGACATTTATTTGCTAGAATAGCAACTTATGATTCCTTATATGAGGAATTCGCACCTTTTATCCCATTCTAACGTCCCCGTTGCCGTAAGGCAGCTGGGCAAAAAATCGTTAGATTGTTTTAGAGCGCGTTCGCTAAGACAAAGTTGTTACCCTCCACTTATCTTCGCCTGTCAGGCTTCCAGCCAGGCACGCTCTAAAACATACTAACCCCTTTAACTAGATTCCTTGATAGTTTTTAATCTTTTTTAATAACTATCTTTGCGTCCCCAATTCAAAGCCAGCCTAAATGGCAGCCTCTCTTTCGGGAGCGGCTGACACGGGTCATTTTTAATCGACATCGATGTTTGGCTGGGGTGGGTTGAAGGGTTATGGCGATGACTCTAGTCGTCGCCTGAAACAGGCCAACGAGCGGTGCCCACCCCCTCTCGTTGGCCTTTTTTAGAGTTTGATACAATGAACCAAATGAGATTGAGCTACCAACATATTATCATGCAAACTCAAGACGCGTACGCTATTGGCCTGCGCGAAAACCGTGAATTTGGGTTATGCGAAATCCCCTATCTCCGCGGGGTAGCCCGAATGGCAATCGCCCCCGCGGTTTCCGAAGACACCGCGCAGTTCGAACATGTACGCGCTGCGGGCGGCAGCCTAGGAGAAGCGTTTGCCGTGTTTGACTAGAATGGTTCAAAAGGCGGCCGGGTATGCCGGGTCCTGGAGTTTATCAGTAGTATCAGCGACGCGAAGTCTGGCGGCGAGTAGTTCTAGACTAAAAAATTGCGGGTGTCGTGCGGGAACTGCGCGCCGTACAGGTACTCGCTGAGAATGGCGCCGACTTCCCGAGTGAGGTTGGGCAGCTGCTGCTGTTCTTCCGGGGAGAATTTTTGCAGGACGAAGTCCTCGGCTTTGATGCGGACGGGCCTCTTAGGACCCACGCCGATTCGGATGCGGCCATAGTCTTCGCCGACGGCCGCCGTAATAGATTTGATCCCATTATGTCCGGCTGAGGAGCCGCCCACGCGCAAACGAATCTGGCCGAAATCAATGTCCAGCTCGTCATGAATCACCGCCATGCGCCCCGCGTCAACCTTATAAAAACTAATCACGGCCTGCACGGCTTCGCCGCTGAGATTCATAAAAGTCGTCGGCTTAATGGCGATGACGCGCGTGTCGCCGATCCGGCCGGTGCTCAGCAGGCATT
>CAZXIT010000060.1:0-4542 GCA_964640775.1 uncultured Candidatus Saccharibacteria bacterium | reverse complement strand
CATGCGTTTCTGGATTTTCTCAATTTATTCGGTTTCGATCGGCGTCGGGTCAGTACCGCTGCCGACAAAGCCGGTGACGCTGGGGGTGTTGCGGACGATGTACCAGGCATCCTCAGAGAGTTTCATATGGACCAGGACATAGCCCTGAAAAATACGCTTCTCGACGACCCGCCGCTTGCCATTTTTGATTTCAATCATTTTTTCTTTAGGCACCAAGACCTCAAAGATCTTATCACTCATATCCAGGCTGTCGGCACGCTGGCGGATGCTTTCGGCAACTTTTTCTTCGTAGCCGCTATAGGTATGGATGGCATACCACTGCTTGGTTGTATCGTATCGTTTGCTGCTGTTAATCATACAAGTGCTCTCTGTTCGTTTACTTTAATAATATATCTCTGAAGAGTTTGTCCAGTCCAAAATCTACAATGGCAATCACCACGCCAAAGGCGGTAGCAAATATCAGGACAGCAAATGTCAGCTGGCGGCTTTGTTTCCAGGTGGGCCAGGTAACCTGCCTAAGTTCGTGCCAGCTTTGGCGAAAATAAACCGGGAGTATAATTTTGCCGAACAGCGTAAAACCTTTTCGTACCGGACGCAGCGGCTTGATACTGACCGCCCTGCGGGCGCCTGCCGCAACTGGCCGGGTAATAGGCCTGGCTATGGTACCGCCGAAACTTCGCAGTTTAGCAGTACGCTTTGGCTTGTCGCCCTCCTCGCCAGCTTTGAGCGCCCGTTCTCGAAAGGTTTCCGGATTTTTTACCAATCGTTTTTTCTTTGGCGGCTGTGTATCGGCCATAGTGATCTGATGACTCCCGTTTTAGCAATTAAAAAAGCCTACATAGATTTGTAGGCGACTGATGTCAAGTGTAGCACCTCGCCAGCCAGAGGTCAATAATACCGGGCAGGCGGAACATATTTGGTATAGTTAAGGTCATATGACGCTAGCGCTTATTATTTTGGGTGGCATAAGCCTGCTGGAATTGCTGCTGTGGTTTGGCCCAATCTGGAACATACGAAAATTCGTGGCATACCCCCTGGTACTGGCGCTGGCAGCCTTCACCGGAGCTATACTGGCTATCCACATCAGTACCTGGGTTGTTTTGATCAGCATCATCACTCTCTACCGGATTACTAATTTGCTCAGGATCATCCAGGGACGCGTGCAGGCCAATTACCTGTACCACGGTACGCGTCAGACAGCATTGCTGCTAATCTCTGCCCAGATTTTCATCGTGGCGTGTCTCGGACTTGGCGAATTGGCACAGCTGAACATCCTCGGCTGGTGGTATCTGCTGGCGAGCTGGCAGGTACTGGTCGCTGGCGTGCTGCTGGTCTCAACAATTCGACACCTGAGGACTACCTACCCGCCCGCTCTGCAGGATGCCATAGCTGAGCGGGATTTGCCCTCGCTGACGGTCGCCATTCCAGCGCGCAACGAAACCGATGAGCTGCGGCAGTGTCTGGAATCACTGATTGCCAGCAGCTATCCAAAGTTGGAAATTTTAGTGCTTGACGACTGCTCCCAGGACAGGCACACGCCAGAAATTATTCGCGGCTTCGCCCATGACGGCGTGCGATTTATAGCCGGTGTGGCGCCGCCAGATCAATGGCTGGCCAAAAACTACGCCTACGCACAGCTGGCTGAAGCTGCTAACGGCGAACTGCTGCTATTTTGCGGCGTAGACGTCAGTTTTGAGCCGCAGAGTCTCACCATCCTGGTGAAAACCATGCTCCAAAAACAAAAATCAATGATCAGCATTATGCCGAGGAACATGCTGCCTAAGCATGGAGGTCCGCTCAGCTTATTCATCCAGCCGAATCGATATGCGTGGGAAATCGCCCTGCCGAGACGCCTGCTGCATCGTCCTCCGGTCTTAAGCACCTGCTGGCTGATTACTCGAAAAGCTCTGCGGGCAGCCGGCGGCTTCCAGGCAGTCAGCCGCAAGGGCGTACCAGAAAGCTATTTAGCGCGGACAACGGCAAATGACCGTGACGGCTACAGTTTCATGCAAGCCAATACCAGCATGGGCATCAGCTGCCAAAAAAGCTTGGAACAGCAGCGAGCAACGGCTATCCGGACGCGATATTTGCAGCTGCACCGGCGGCCTGAACTGGTAGCTCTGGTTGCGGCAGGCGAATTTTCTGTATTGGTCTGGCCGCTCATACTGCTTGTCGTGGCGATAGTCAGCCAGACATGGCTGCTAGCAGCCATGTCTGGCGCAGCTACCAGTATGACGGTGGTTACGCACAGTAAAATTATCAACCTGACCTATCGGCGCTTTGTGTTTGCGGGGCTATGGATAGTGCCACTGGCAGCAATCTATGACATCGGGCTGCTCAATTATTCGATGTGGCAGTACGAGTTCGACGAAGTACTCTGGAAAGGCCGCAACGTCTGCATTCCAATGATGCGGGTGATCCCGCCGGAAAACTTCATTAAAGATTTGGGATAAAGATGGTGAATGTCGAACCTTGATTGAGCTCGCTCTCAACTGATATTTCAGCATGTATCAAGCGGGCCAGCTTCATGGTGACGTACAGCCCAAGTCCGGTGCCGCTCGCCTGGCGGGTGCGATAGTCTTCGGAGCGAAAAAACTTGTCAAATACCCGCGCCTGGTCCCCTCGGCTAATGCCAATGCCGCTATCTTGCACTGCAAAACTGACGCCCTTTGGATCCGCGGCAGCCTCGATGGTCACCACGCCCTTAGCGGTGTATTTCACGGCGTTGGTGATAAAGTTTTGTAAAATTTCGCGAACGTAGAGCTTGCTTGAGTGCAGAAGCTCCAGCTTGGGGTCGATCACCGTCTTGAGCTCCAGCCCTTTGGCCTCTGCCTCGGGCCGGTAGTTGTCGCCGAGCTCAACAATCAGCTGGCTGACATTGATGGGCTCAACTTCCAGCTCCAGCTTGCCGCGCTCAGCCCGGCTCAGTGTCGACAAGTCATTAATCATATCAGCCAGGAACAATACCTGATTATGCGCTTCTTTGAGCGCCCGTTTAACCTCGTCCATATCGCCAGATCTCTCGACGATATACTCGGCATTGCTGATGTTGCCCTCCGAAATAGCTATCGGCGTACGCAATTCATGGCTGACAACACTGATAAATTCGTCCCGTTCGGCCTCGAGTGATTTTTCGCGGGTGATATCACGCAGCAGCAGGACGTAGCCTTGCGGGCCGGTCTCGCCGTAGCCGAGGTGCACTGGGGCGATACTGAGGTACAAATTTATGGTACTGCCATCAGCGTACGGCAGCAATAAGTTGCGGCTGGTCGTAGGCACGGTGGTGTTTTGCACGAGCTGTTCAATGTCTTGAGGCTGGTTGTCCTGGTCGAGCGGCTGAAACAAATTATGCAGGCTGCTACCGGCCCTAATAGTGTTAACGTCAAAAATATTGAGCGCCGCGGCATTGTATAAAACGACTTTAATTTTATCATCAACGGCAATGACTGCGTCAGCCATGCTGTTAATCAAGCTGGTTAAGCGCTGGTGTTCTAGCTGCTCGCTGCGGGCGTGGGCGGCTTTTTTGGTAGGCTTAAGCGGCATGGCCTCTATTATGCCACAGGCGTTTGCGGCGCGCCATCAAGTACCGGCTGGTAAGCCTGCACAGCTTTGCGGTAGACGGCGGCCTGCGGCAGTATGCGCTCCATGGCCCGCCAAAATTCCGGACCGTGGCGGAGTATCCGGGTATGGGTCAATTCGTGGAGCAGCACATAATCGATATGCTCCCACGGCAGCTGCATAAGGTAGAGATTCAGCACGATATTTTGCTGGTGGTCACAGCTTCCCCAGCGGCTTTTCAACTGCTTGACACTGACACTGGCATAGGTAAAACCATGCTTCGCCGCCAGGCTTGCCAATCGCTGCGGCAATAATTGCTCAGCTTGGGAGCGCAGCGCGCGGACGGCCGCCCTCCTGGCTGCCGTCTGCACCTCGGGACTACTGGCAGCCATATCTTGCGGATAGGTAACAATCACCTGCCCGGCACCAACACGGCTGCGCACCTTGGCTGCCTCAAGGCTTGGCTGCAGTACGAGGTGGTGGGCTTTGCCAATCAGCTGTCCATTGACGGCCAGCAGCAAGGGGCGGCTCTGTGCCATAATCCAGGCCTGTCTGGATTCTGCAAAACTAAGTCCCGCCCCATAGGGCGCCCATAGCGGGATGGTAACTCGAACTTCACCGTTCGGCGTCAGGGTCAGCCGCAAGCTGCGGTTGGACTTGCGCTTATAAATAGTCACCTTCAGACCATTTTCGAGCGTAAATTGTTTATGCGCCACGGTGCTCTAGCGAATAGAAATATTACGGCGGGTCATATCGACGCGGCCCTGGCTGTTGGGGACAAGGTTGACGAGACCTGGCTTGATGACGCGGGAGGCGCTCTCGTCGGTGTCAAGCACGCCTTTTTGGCGCAGCTTGCTGACCACGGCACTCTGCTGCATATTGAATAAGTGCTTGCCGCTGACCACCGCGAAATCCTCGCTGGCAGCCGGGTTTTGCATATGTGCCAGGATGCTTTGGTAGGTGGTGCGATCCCATTGGGCGGCG
>CAZXIT010000059.1:0-4589 GCA_964640775.1 uncultured Candidatus Saccharibacteria bacterium | reverse complement strand
TCAGGCGGTCTAACTAATTAACGAGTTGGAGTGGTCCTTTTTAGCGGCTTTTTCCGCGGCTTTTTGAGCAGCTTTGGCGGCCTCCTCTAGTTTCTTTTGCTGGGCGCGAGCCCGCTCTTCATCAATTTGGTCTTCGAGATCTTTTAAATAGCCCATCGTTACAACTCCTTTGATTTAGGTTAGTAATAGTATCAAGTGTAGATTGGGCTAAACCGGCTGGCAGTTACAATTTTCACTGTGCTGCTGGTGTGGAGCGGCAGTAGCGTACAATACGGTGCATGGTGCTAATACTTGCAATCCTAGGCATCGGCTTGGTGCTGGTAGGCAATGAGCTTTGGTGGCGGCGCAAGGCTTCGCACAGCGAATGGAGCCGCAAGTTTGTCCATATCACCGTCGGCAGCTTTGTCGCATTTTGGCCGTTTTTTTTGAGCTGGCAGCAGATCAGATGGCTCAGTTTGGGCTTTTTTCTCGTGGTCGGGATCTCAAAATACCTGCACGTATTCCGGGCAATCCATACTGTACAGCGGCCAACTTGGGGGGAACTGTATTTTGCTTTGGCTGTCGGACTGACTACGGTTATCACGCATGATAAGTGGGTGTACATGGCGGCTTTGCTCCAGATGAGTCTGGCTGACGGCTTGGCAGCGGTTATCGGGGTGCGTTACGGCAAGCAATCCTACCTGGTCTTTGGCCATCGAAAAAGCTGGACCGGAAGCCTGGCATTTTTTGTGGTTTCTTTGAGTATTCTGCTCGTGTACAGTCACCTGGCTAATACCGCTTTGAATCCCCTGCTCGCTGTCAGTATCGCCGGCATCGGGACGATTATCGAAAATGTTGGCGTACGCGGCTTGGACAACCTGCTGGTACCGCTGCTGGTCGCTTGGCTGCTGGCTATGCGTTAATCGGGCCGAAGTGGGCGCGCAGGGCGTTGACGATGACCACAACATCGACAACTTCTTGGACAATAGCGCCGGCGAGAGGCGGGAACTTGCCAGTGGCGAAAACAACCATTAGCAGTAGGCTTAATCCAATACCTACGACGATACTTTGGCGAGCAATTTTAAATGTCCGTTTAGCGATGGCTGCGGCCGTAGCCAGCCGGCTCAAGTCATCAGGCATAATGACGATATCCGCGGACTCGCTGGCTGCGGTCGAACCGCGGGCACCTAAGGCGATACCGATATCGGCGGCAGTCAGGATGGGAGCGTCATTGACGCCGTCACCGATGAAGACCAAGGGCCGGTCTTTTGACTGGTCGAGAATACGCAGCTTATCAGCCGGCAGGGTTTCGGCATAGACATGTTTTATGCCCAGCTGCGAGGCGATGGCTGTGGCTGCCGCCTGATTGTCCCCGGTGACCATCATAAACTTTTTAACGCCAAGTTCGCGCAGCCGTTCCAGAGTAGCCGCGGTCTCCGGGCGCAGTTCGTCCTTGAGCGTGATGATACCCGCCAGCTGGCCGCCGACAGCTACAAAAACAGCCGTTTGTTTGACAGAGCTTTGCTTAAACTTAGCTGGCAGAGCAACTTCCTGTTCGACGAGCAGACTGAGACGGCCGACTGCGATTGCCTGGCCTTTGATGACGGCCACTAGACCCCGGCCTGGAATCTCGCGGACATGCTTGGCCTTGGAAAACTTTAGGCTCGCGGCTTGAGCAGACATAACTATGGCGTGAGCCAGTATATGATTGGAGTTTTGCTCGAGACTGGCCGCCAATGCCAGTACTTGGTCTTTGGTATGCGTCCCGTAGGCGGTGATACTGTCTACCTGCAGTATGCCGCTCGTCAGGGTGCCGGTTTTGTCAAAAGCCATGGTACGGGTATTGGCCAGGCGTTCTAGCGCTGAGCCGCTTTTAACAATGATGCCATAGCGGCTGGCGCGGGCCATGCCGCTGATCAGGGCAATAGGCGCTGCCAGCAGCAGCGGGCAGGGGGTAGCTACGACGATAACTTCCAAGAAACGAATGGCATCGCCGCTCAGTACCCAAACTCCAGTGGCAATGGCAAAAGCCATAAAGGTAAAGGGCAGACTGTAGCGATCGGCCAGCCGCACGAACGGTGCTTGGCTGGCAGTCGCGCTGCGGACGAGTCGAATGATCTGCTGGTACTGGCTGTCTTCGGCGCTAGCCAGAGCCTTGGCAGTCACTGGAGCATCCAAATTGATCGAACCGCTCATTAGCTGGTCGCCAGCCTGCTTGGCCTGCGGCAGGCTTTCACCAGTAAGTGACGACTCGTCAAAATTGGCATCACCCTCGACGATAATTGCATCTACCGGGACCAGCTCGCCGGCTTTGACGAGGATTTTGTCTCCAGCGTGCAATTCGCTAACTCGGACATCAAGAGTCTTGCCCTTGCGGATGACATGAGCTTTGTGGGGTGCGTGTTTGAGCAAGGCATCCAGTTCGTGCCGGGCCCGATGTTCGGCAAAATTTTCCAAAGCCTCGCCACCGGTTAACATCAGCACGATCACGAGAGCTGCCCAATACTGTCCCAGGATCACCGCTGTGATAATAGCCGCAGCCGCCAAGATATCGATGCCATATTTACCGGAGCGCACATCTTCAGCCATGAACCACAGAAGCGGCAGCAATTCGATGATTGCCGCGCTGCCCAGCAGCCAGTGTGCGGCAGTCCGCTGTTTGAGGAGCTCAAGTGCCAGTCCGATTGCGACGGCCAGCAGGGCAAAACTAAACAACTTATACTGCCCCAAAAACTTCACTATTTGTTTCATGCCTCTCCCCTTATAGCTATCGTTGCTAGTAGTATATCAACTTTGGCGTCAGGACTGTGCTATACTAAGTATAGTATTGCAACAAACAAGAGGGAGCATTGATGAAAGCGGCACAAATTTCCGAGTATGGCGGCAAAGACGCAGTAGTGGTCAGCGAGGTGGCCAATAAGCCGGCCGCCGGGCCCGGACAAGTACTGGTGGAAGTCCAGGCTGCCGGAGTAAACCCGTTTGATATCAAAGTTCGCGAAGGCCTGACCCGCCAAATGGCTGAACTAAATTTCCCGGCTACTCTCGGCGGCGACCTGGCCGGTACAGTCGCAGAGCTTGGAGAAGGTGTGGCTGGTTTCACGGTGGGCGAAGATGTCTACGGCCAAGCCGGTGCCCTTAGCGGCCACGGATCCTTTGCGGAGTACGCTCCCGTCAAAGCCAGCCAGCTGGCACCAAAGCCCGCGACTATCGACTTTGCAGCGGCCGCCGGGCTGCCGCTTGCCGGTGCTAGCGCCTATCAGGCCCTGGTTGATCATATGGAACTCCAGGCCGGCCAAAAGGTCTTGGTCCATGGCGGTGCAGGCGGCATCGGCTCACTGGCTATCCAAATTGCCAAGCAGCTTGGTGCCTATGTCGCCACTACCGCGGCAGCTGATGACATAGCGTACGTTACAAATCTTGGCGCCGATGAAGCCATTGACTATACCAGCCAGGACTTTTCAGAGGTGCTGAAAGACTTTGACGCTGTCTTTGATACTGTCGGCGGGGAGACCAATGCTAAATCCTACACCGTCCTAAAGCCCGGCGGCATCCTGGTATCGATGGTTGAACGACCCAGCGAGGCACTGGTCAAACACTACGATGTTCGATACATTTCCCAGTCCAGCCAGGTAACTCCCGAACGGCTGGCAAAGGTTACTGAGCTGGTAGATGCCGGCAAACTTTCGGCAAACGTTGATAAAGTATTCCCCTTGGACGAGGCGGCCGAAGCTCTTGAGTACTTAAAAACCGCTCACCCTCGGGGCAAAGTCGTCATCCAGATCAAATAAAATTTTGGGGCGAGCGATGGGAATTGAACCCACGACCTCCGGAACCACAACCCGGCGCTCTAACCAACTGAGCTACGCCCGCCACATATTTTCTGTTTCCAGAACAGGGGTGATTATAGCTGATATCGCTAGGCTTTACAACTTTACCAGCCCTGCTTGGGTACAGCATAGCATCAGTCACCTTATATTAGGAGGTGTAAGATCTAAGTTTGCTTTTCTGTATCCGTGACACAAAAAACTCTTGCTAAGTCACCGCTTGGGGTTTTTGAAATCTTGTTGCGCCCACCCGTCACTAATTCTTCATCAATATAAACCACGAGATACTTGCAGCCGTCCCTCACAGTTTTATGTACTTGATAGTATGTAAAGGTGCGGATGCCAGTTGTTTTTGGTGGTACAGCAGGCACTGCACTGTTGTATTCTTGTAATTCACGCGAGCGCTGCTTTAGGTATGTAAGATTTTGAGATTCGAAACTGCGCGTTATATCATTGATCACTTTATCTCTAGTTGTGAAAGCTTCGAAATTTAAGTATACGCTAGGACTGGTGCAGGGACTGTCGATCGCAGTGACGCATAACCATGTGGGAGAACCAGCATTGCCATTGCTGAATTCAGACGACATATATTCGGGAAAAGTCAGGCTCTGTAAGTAACGGTTTCGGTTGGGTATGACAGTGTTTATCGCGATTAAAATGAATAGTACAGCGCTGCCAGCAAGTACATATTTATTGCGAAAAAAGCTGAGCATTATTAACGATTATCGCACTTTGGTTACCGTATAACAATGTAACGCTTATACTTGGTGCCCCGGGCAGGATTCG
>CAZXIT010000058.1:0-4677 GCA_964640775.1 uncultured Candidatus Saccharibacteria bacterium | reverse complement strand
CTCGGCGTCCAGCATGCCCTGCACCATAAAATAACTGTCCCAGTAGTACAGCTCGTTGTAATCAAAGCCGGTTTTGACGGTGTAGGAAGGCACCAGATAAGGCTTCGGCAAACCGAGCAGGCTCTCGTCATCCTTGGGATGAAAGCGCTCGACTTTGGTCCAGTATTTGGCAATATGCTCGCGCGCTTCGCGGACATCGTCAGGCGTTAGCTCCTTGTCCGGCCGAAAGGATAGCTTGAGCGTACGGTTGATAAGTTGTTTTGCTCCGTCGAAGGTTGCCATATCCCCTAGCCTAACGAGGCAAACACTAGCGGTCAAGTATTTGGGATGCTAGTCGGCGTGCCCTAAAATTTTGGACCAGCAAAAAACCCGATACCAAAGTACCGGGTCTCTTGCCAAGTGCTGGAGCTGCTTAGTAGCGCTGGCGATCGCCACCGCCACCACCGCCACCGTAGCCACCACCGCCACCACCACGTGGGCGCTCTTCGCGGGGACGAGCCTCAGAGACAACGATTGCGCGGCCGTCGAGGTCTTTGCCATTGAGTTCTTCAACAGCTTTTTTAGCCTCTTCGTCAGAAGACATCTCGACGAAGCCGAAACCCTTGCTGCGGTTGGTCTCGCGGTCCATGATGACGCTTGCAGATACGACTGTACCTACTGCCGCAAAGAAGTCTTTGAGGCTGTCATCGTTAGTTGCCCATGCCAGTGAACCAATAAATAGTTTGGTTGCCATATACTCTATCTCTCCTGCACTGTTAGAGGTAACATGGCAAACCAGTTAGCTGCGCCTCAGAACACGTACGTATTTTCTTATTAATTAACTAAACTCTAGAACCTAACAAAACGTTATTCGCAGCTTTTCTAGCCCCGTCAGTGTACCAAAGCCCACGCTATTGCACAAGGGGGCATCTGATATGCTAAGGCTATGCCGTTTGATCTGATTGTCCTGCTGGCCGCGATTGCCGTTTCGCTGGCGTACACCTACTGGCGAAAATTTAGTCTTGGCCGCTTGCTAGATGGAACCTCCAGCGAAGCCGGCGAATCCTCGGCCAGCGCCACAATTTTAGCCTACTACTCGGCCGGTCATGAACTGATCGCCGGCGGCCACGGCACGAAGAGTGGTATGAAATACACGCTGTACGCCACCATGCCGCAAAAACAAAGCACCGTCCAGGCACTGCCCTACGTCGACGAGTCGGCCGCCATCTATGTACTCGAGCTGCCATTTAATACCGAGTCTCATATCGTTGGCCTCAGCAAAGACCATGGTCTGAACCGCCTGCAGTTCGAGTCATTTCTGCGAGCCAATGGCATGGAAAAAGTCGTCCTCGAGGGTGATTTTCCGAAATATTCTGACATTTATGCCGCCAAAGGCCAGCAGTTCCAGGTACGCTATGTGCTGGATCCGGCAGCCATGGCTTACGTCGCTGATTACTGCCGGTCGCATTTTTGGGAAATCAATAACGCCGAGCTTTATATCGTGGTCACCAATCAGGACAAAGAAGATGTATCGGTCATTGAGCAAAGCCAGAAATTTATCGAACAAATTAAGCCTGCCCTGCTGCCCGGCCAGCCTGGAGCACCAGTCGTCCACCACGATTTGCCGTACGGCGAGTATGATGAATCTGCTCTGCTCTGTCCGATCTGTCAAAAGACCATGATTCTCAATGATACCTGGCAAGCCTGCCCCGGCGGCCATGGCATCCTCATCAGAGCTCGCGATCTCGTCCGCCTGCACAACAAAGAATTAAAGATATTAGCTGCGCCCGGCAAAGACGCGCCGCACGGCCCGCTCACCTGTCCGAACTGCCATCACTCTATGACCAGTGTCGACTACGAAGGTAGTACGGCTCTCAAAATCGATACCTGCGAGCACTGCCCCTTTCGCTGGCTGGACGCCAGTGAAGTCTCTCTGTCTGTTCTACCGCACGCCGGACGGAGCTAAGCTGTTAATTGCAGCGGCTCTTTGGAATCTTCCAGCATTGCTTGGGCGGCAGCTCCCACTGTCTCATCGGGATGGATGACCGCCGCCAGTTTGAGACAACTTAGCAGCCAGCCGCTGCGCGGATCGTCGACATTATAACTATCTTGCAAAACTACACCCTCAGTGGCAGGCATCATCAAACCGGCAATCTCGTTATAATTCGCCAGGGTCAGCCGCAATCCGGCTAAACGTGTCTGGGCTCGGCTATAGATAGAGGGTAGATAGCGCTGCCGGTCATCGGCTAAAAATCGGCTGGCGAAATCAACCGACTCCCCGGCAATTCCAAGCTCGCCTCTTCCTTCCAGCTTTAATCCTTTAGCAGTAGGTTTCATATTTGACTTATTGTAAAGAAACATCTATCGAATGCAACCCTGGGTGCGGGCGTAACTTTTCTTACTGCCAGCCCCAGCTAACACCGTTACAATTGCGCGACATGTAAGAGATTGGGGGAATACCTATGAAACGAGTTCTGTTGGTTATCGTAGCCACTCTGCTCATCGGTGGTGTGGTCAGCAGCCCGTTGGCTATCGCCCATCGTCACGGTGGTCAAAGCACTATCATTGCCGGCCTCAACGAAGGAGCTGATGCGGCGGCAGGTGCCCCCAGCTCTGCAATGATGACAACTGCCACCACCGCTCAAACTCCTAGTCAAAATACTCCAGCTCTCAGCAGCACGCCTGCTAGCGGCACCTATGCTGCTCTCGGCGACTCGATTGCTGCCGGCGCCGGTTTGTCGCCCACGCCTGGCAGTGATCCGCGCTGCGTCCGTTCTACCCAAGCCTATGCCTACCAGGTAGCCCAAGCTCGGGGCCTATCGCTGCTGCATATCGCCTGCAGCGGCGCCACGGCTGGCGACCTATTTACCAAGCAGGGGGTTGCCGGACCCAATATCGCACCGCAGCTGGATGCTGCTTTCGCAGGGGGAACGCCGCAGCTGATTACTATTACCGCCGGAGCTAACGATATGGAGTGGCTGGCTTTCCTGCGCAAATGCGCGGCAGCCACTTGCGGCACCAGCAGCGATACGGCAATCAGCAACACTCTGCGCGGCGTATTAGCCATCAAGCTGAACGTTGTATTTAGTGAAATCCAGCGGCGCAGCGGCGACAGCCCGCCGACAGTCGTGATCACCGGCTATTCCAACCCCATCTCCAACGCCTGTATCGGCCAGCAGACTCTCGCCACGGCTGATGAAATTGCCTGGCTCAACATGGAGCGCGATGCCCTCAACCAGACCATCAGTAGTACCGCCAGCCAGTATGCCTTTGCCAAATACGCTTCCATGAACTTCACCGGCCACAGCCTGTGCTCGACTGACAGCTGGTGGCAGGGGCTAAACGACCCGGCTCCGCTGCACCCCAACGCCAATGGCCAGGCTGCCATCGCCGCCTCAGTCCTGCAAGCTCTCGGCACGAGCAGCCCGGCTGTCAATCCAGTGACCGGCGGCACCCTGCCTACTGCTACCGACTAACGCGAGACTTGCCTATTGCCTATTTGGCGGGATATTTTAGCCGCTCCTTGGAGCCAACATCAGTTTAAGTTGTACCTTGAGGTTTATGTCTCTTTCTAGCGTGCAGCTTTAGCTGTCCGAGCGTATATACGTCTAGATTTAGGCGATTGCCTTTTTGACTTACGCTTATTGCGCGTATTTGCCGCATCGGTTTGAGTAGCCCATACGAGTGTCGCCGCGGCCACCGTAGCAAAGATACCGGCAGAAAATAAATAAGTTTCAATTTCGGTAGCAAATCGAATGTTAAGTGTTGAGCCGGCAGAATAATTCCACGCTCCCCAGTGAATTGCAAAGTAGTCAACCGCCGCCAGCGGCACACCGAGCGCCATCATCAACAATAACAGTTGCTCGTGCTTCCTGAGAATTCGACCCTGCCGCTTGTATATGATCAGCAAAGCCGTGCCACAAAACACAAAAATAGTCGCCAAATAGCTCAGGTGATTCATCGCTTGGCACGTTTCTTGTGATAATGATGCGTCCGAACGATGTCACGAGCCACCAATGTCATTGTGGCTATCAGTGCCGTGGTGAAGGCCATAAATAATGGCTCCTCAAGTGGCAGCCCACCCACCCTCGGCAATGAGCAACAACTAGCCGGCCAATACCAAATGTGCAGCCTGATGGCAGCGATATCCCATGCTACCCCCCCCACAATTGAACAGCCAATACACTTCAAGACCGTTTCCCAGTACGTCTTCAGATCATCATAAAAGAACATCCACAACGCCAACAGGGGCAGGACGTTAAAGGCGAGCAGCCAAGCGGTATAGGGAGCAATCATTGGTCTGTTTTTATTTCTTGTAACTACTTACATCATAGAACAAACAACAAAAAAGCACCAGCTTGTGCTGATGCGTTTTTGGAGGAGCTGGCGGGTACTGCCCCCGCGTCCGCCGGTTTATCTTGGTTAGTCGTCTACAGGCATATTTCGTTTTGCTGTCTTTAGCAGTAAGTATCGAAACGAACAAACATCTTACTGCAGCAATCCTAAAGTCTTAGCAGCTAGCTAGGATAGTACTAGCTGAGCATCCTTGGAGATATAGCGTGCCTTTGCGTTACCAAGGCATCACGCGCGGCACGGCTGTAGCAATTAAGCTACGGCTAGCGCTGGTGTGCGGAGCTTTGGAAACTCGAAGTTACCAAAAGACGCAACCAACTGTTTTCTAAGATTTGCATCTAGAAG
>CAZXIT010000057.1:0-4744 GCA_964640775.1 uncultured Candidatus Saccharibacteria bacterium | reverse complement strand
TGACGTCGGTGGCGCGCTTGATGCCGTCGACCAGCGATTCGCGGCAGCCGTAGAGATTATCGAATTTGGATTTGGTGACGCTGTCGTTGACGTTGATGGCTGGGATTTTGAGGCTGCCGTCCTGGAACATTTCGTTGAGGTGCATAACGCCGGTGGTGGTTTCTTCGGAGACGCCTTTGATTTCTTTTAATAATTCGGAGTGCTTGTCGTGGACCAGGCCGGTCAGGTCGCCGCCGTCGTCGAGCAGCATGTTGGGGCCTTGGCCGTCCGCGAATGTTAGCGTCTGCTCGATGCACCACCAATAGTCTTCCTCGGATTCGCCCTTCCAGGCAAAGACGGGGGTGCCGGCGGCCGCCAGGGCGGCCGCGGCGTGGTCCTGGGTGGAAAAGATGTTGCAGGAAGACCAGCGAACCTCGGCGCCGAGGGTTTGGAGGGTCTCGACCAGTACGGCAGTCTGGATAGTCATGTGGATGCAGCCGGCGATGCGGGCACCGGCGAGGGGCTGGGCGGCCGCGAATTCCTGGCGGAGGGCCATCAGGCCGGGCATCTCTTTTTCGGCGAGAGTGATTTCTGTGCGGCCCCACTGCGCCAGGCTGATGTCTGCGACTTTGTAATCGTCTGCCATGGTTATAATTCGAGCTCCTCGTTGAAGTTAGCTTGGTAGCGTTCCCTGACTGACTCGGTGGTGAAGGCGTGCTGCGTACCGTGGTTCTCGACGATAAACGAAGCGACGGTCGCCCCTAATTGGCCGCACAGGCGCAGGTCCCATTGTCGCAAGTATCCATACAAAAAGCCAGCCCGGTAGGCATCGCCAGCGCCGGTCGGATCGACGACTTGGGCGGGTTTGGCGATGGCGATTTTGATCGGTTCGGGCACCGTTTTGCCGCTGATTTCGGAGCCGTCTTTGCCGTAGGTGGTCACTAGGATAGGGACCTGGAGTTTGAGCAGCTCGAGAGTAGTCTCAAGTCTCGTGCAAAGACTATTGAGCTCGTAATCATTGACGAAGACGATTTCGGCGGCGGCCACACCGGCTGCCAGGTCAGTGGTCGGATCGGCGACTTGCTGGCCAGGATCGTAGACCAGTTTGAGACCGTACTGCTGGCACTCGGCGACTTGGCGGTTCATAGCTTCGGGGTTGTGAGCTGAAATCATCGCCAGCACGTCTTGGCCCTCCCAGGGCTTGAAGCTCAAGTACTGGGCATCGCCCATGGCTCCCTGGTAAAAGCCGCCGACCTGGCTGTCTTCGCTGTCGGTAATGACGTTGAAGGATGCCGTGGGCAGCTGGCTGGTGTAAATATGGCTGGTATCTATGCCGCGGCCGCTCAGCTGCTCGATATAACTGGCGGCATCCGGGCCGACTGAGCCGAGCAGGACCGGCTGCTCCCCGAGAAACGCCAGGCTGCTGGCGATGTTGGCACCAATGCCGCCGGGCGAGTCTTCGAGTTTGTCCAGCAGGGTGCTGAGCGACAAGACGCGGAGTTTGTCGGGCTGGATAAGGTCGCGGTAGCGGCCGGAAAAATTCATAATTCGGTCGATGGCTATCGAGCCGCAAATAACTAGCTGGGGTTTGCTCATTCGTGCCTGAGTATAGGGGTTGACGCCTCTGTTCGTCAAGGTGGCTAGATTTGCTATACTTAAGCAGTATGGCGACGTATAAACTGATCCAAGACATTGAGGCCGAAGACAAAATTCTCGGGCCGCTGACGCTGCGGCAGTTTATTTTCGCGCTGATTACCGCTTTTTTCCTGTATATCTGTTTCGTACTGGTTACGAATCGCCTGTACGTACTTTTAGCGCTGTTTTTGCCGCCAGCGATGTTTTTTGGTTTTTTCGCCTTCCCATTCGGGCGGGACCAGCCAACAGAACTCTGGGCGCTGGGCAAGCTTAATTATTTCTTTAAGCCGCGGACTCGTATCTGGAACCAGAGCGGCGTCAAAGAACTGGTGACGGTAACCGTGCCCAAGAAGGTCGAACATGTCTACACCAACGGACTCAGCCAAAACGAAGTGCGCAGCCGCCTGTCGGCCCTCGCCAACACGATTGACAGCCGCGGCTGGGCGGTCAAAAACGTCGATCCCAGTATCTACGCACCGCACCATATGATCGGCCCCAGCTCTGATCGACTGATTGATATCGCCAGCATCCCCCAGGAAGTGCCGGGCTATGACGTAGCCGCTGCTGACGATGTGCTGGACGAGGCCAACAACCCGATAGCCCAGCAGTTTGAGAGCATGATTGACCGTTCGACGCAGCAGCACCGGCAGCAAATTATCGACCAGCTCAACAGCCCGGCGGCGCCCGCCGCTGCCGCCCAAGTCACCGCTCAGCAAGCCAGCGGCGCGGCCGAACCCTGGTTTATTAACCCGCCGCTCCCCGTAGCCGATGACTCTCCGGCCGTAGCAGCGGCCGATGATGACCGGGCGGCCGAGGAGGCCCTCAGCTCGGAGCTAAAAGCCCATGCCGGGACACCGAATCTATCGTATGGCAATTTGCGGACGCTCTGGCCGATCGGCAGCCAGCCGGCAGCGGCTGCAACACCGGTCAATCCGGCTGCCGACGCCACGGCGGCACCTCCCGTCCAAGCGATGACAGCCAAAGACGATCCTGCTATACTGGCCTTAGCGAATAACAATGACCTGAATGTGGCAACTCTGGCGCGTATGGCTCAAAAAGCCAAAGAGGATGAGGGCCAAATGCAGGACGAAGTGGTGATTTCATTGCACTAATCGCCGGCCGCCGGCCAGCAATTAGCAAACTAAGGTGGGCAAACGTAAAAACATGAATCCTTCGGCGCCAAATCAACCAACCGCACCCCCGGCAGGTCCGGCGGCTGCACCAGTGGTGCCGCCAGCCGCGGCAGCACCGCCAGCACAGGGAGCACCAGCGGCTGGCCCGGTCGTCGCGGCAGCCGATGCCGGGACAAAGGCCCCCCCGATCCCGCACAGCACTCAAAACAGCCTGCAAATCGCTGAGATACGCGACGGTATTGTTATCATGGGCGACGGCTCCTTTCGATCGGTAGTGATGGTCAAGAGCATCAACTTTGACCTGATGAGCCCGCAGGAACAGGAAGCGGTGGAGTACAGTTATCAGGCATTTTTGAACTCGCTGTATTTCCCGATCCAGATATTTCTGCGCTCGCGGCGGGTTGACCTTCGGCCGTACATCGAAAAACTGGATAAAATCCGCACCGAGCACGACAATATGCTGCTGGCGCTGCTCATGGAAGACTATATCGGCTACATTGGCGCTCTCAGCGAGCAGACCAACATTATGGACAAGAACTTTTACGTGGTCATTCCGTTTTTCCCTGACGAAGAAGTAAAAAAGGCGACGACTCTCAGCAAAAACTTCCTCGGCGGCTTCGCGGCGCTATTTGAAAAAGGCGAAAAACACGTCGTCATCAATGAAGCCGAACTGGAAAACGCCAAAACCGAGCTGCGCAACCGCGTCCAGTCGACGCTAGCCGGCCTGCAGCAGTGCGGCATCCAGGGCTTGCCGCTGGACACCCAGGAGCTCATCGAGCTGTATTACGATACCTACAACCCTGATACCGCTACCAGGCAGCAGCTCAAAGACTTCAACAGCATGACGGCCGACGTGATCACCAAAGGCGACGGCGTTGCCCAGCAGGCCCACCTGCAGCGGGAGCTCCAGTAATGGCGTTTGGCAAAAAAAAGCAGGCGCCTCTAGACCCAGTGGCTGTCGCCCAAGAAGCCCGAGCCCGCGAAGAGCGGGAAGTCCAAGCGGCGTTTGAAAAGGGCATTACGGCGCTGCGCGACTTTATCGCCCCCAGTTCGCTGGAATTTAGCAACACGCACTTCCAGATCGGCACCCGCTACGCCCGCACCTACTATGTCTACGGCTATCCACGGCAGCTGTTTACCGGCTGGCTGAGCAGCATGGTAAACCTCGACGAAGTGGTCGATATGAGCCTGTACGTCTACCCGGTCGAGAGCCAGGTGGTGCTGGAGAATCTGCGCAAAAAGGTCACTCAGCTGGAAGCCGGCATCCAGATTGACAGCGAAAAGGGCCGGGTGCGTGATCCGGGCAAGCAGGCTGCTATCCTTGACGCCGAAGAAATTCGCGACAAACTGCAGGTCGGCGAAGAGCGCTTTTTCCGCTTCGGCCTGTACTTCACTCTCTACACCGGCAGTATGGAGGAGCTGGAGTTCGTGGCTCACAAAGTCGAATCGATGCTTGGGCAGCAGTTAGTCTACAGCAAGCCGGCGACCTCCCAGCAGGAACAGGGACTAAACAGCAACGTGCCGCAGCTGGCTGACCAGCTCCAGGTCCGCCGCAACATGAGCACCGGCGCGCTCAGTACCAGTTTTCCATTTACCAGTGCCGATCTCAGCATGGATACCGGTATTCTCTACGGCATCAACATGCACAACTCCGGCCTGGTCATTTTTGACCGCTTCTCTCTGGAAAATGGCAATGCCGTGGTCTTCGCGAAATCCGGTGCCGGCAAAAGCTTCACCGTCAAACTGGAAGCCCTGCGCAGTATGATGTTTGGCACCGAGATCTTTATCATCGACCCCGAAAACGAATACCAGCGGATGTGCGATGCCGTTGGCGGTGCCTATGTGCGGCTCAGCCTGAACTCAACGACCCGTATCAATCCCTTTGACTTGCCCAAAGTGGTCGACACCGAGGAGGCCGACAACGCCCTGCGCAGCAACCTGATTACCCTGCATGGCCTGCTGCGGCTGATGATGGGCGGCGCCCAAGTACAGATGAC
>CAZXIT010000056.1:0-4823 GCA_964640775.1 uncultured Candidatus Saccharibacteria bacterium | reverse complement strand
AGAAACGCATCGTGACTTTGGTCTCCGGCCAGCCGATGGCTTCGAAGTGATGGTGGATTGGCGATGATAAAAATACTTTTTTACCGTGACGTAATTTGCGCGAAGTACGGTTAATAATTACCGAGCCGGTTTCCATGACAAATACCGCCGCAATGAGCGGCAATACATATATGGTGTCGGTCTGCATAGCGATAATCCCCAGCGCCGTACCGAGCGCAAAGGCTCCGACATCACCCATCATGAAGCGTGCCGGAAAGATATTGAACCAGGTATAGCTGAGCAGCGCCCCGACAACTGTTAGGCAGAAACCGGCCAGCGCGAACTTGCCCTCCACAACACAGATAATGGCGTACGCCGTAAAAGCTGATGTCAGCAAACCGCCGGCTAGGCCATCCAGACCGTCGGTGATATTCACGGCGTTCGCCGTAGCCATAACGACCAGCCAGAACAAGGCGACGATAAACACCCCGATATGCCACTCCTGGATACCGGGCAAATAGATTGAAGCCACGTCCAGTTTGTCATAAAACCACCAGCCGCCAGCCAGCGCCACAGCACTGTACAGCCCAAATTTAGTCCGGGCGCTCATGCCGGCTACCCCGCCGCCGCTGCCGCGGACATTCATACTGTCATCAATCAGGCCGATGAGACCAGCGCCCAGCATACCGGCCAGCGGCAGCCAGGTCTGACCGCGGTCGAGGTTGCCAGCAAGCGTGACCAGCGTGGCGGCCAAGACAAAAATCAGTCCGGCCATGGTTGGGATGTTGCGCTTATGCTTGGCGGCATGCAGTTTGGCGTAGACGGTGGCTTTGCCGCCCGACCAGGCGTCGGTTCGCTGGCGTTTCCACCACTCTTGGCTATAGGCGACAGTAGTATACAGCGGCGTAATCAGCATACTGAGGGCGAAGCCTAGGAAACCAAGCAGCAAGATGTGGATCAGGTTGTCAGTGGTGATGGCAATGTGCAATGTATTCATAGGTGTCAGTTTTGTCTTATTATAGCATTTCTGGGTCAGTAATTACTGCTTTTTGGGGGTAACATAGGAGTCGTTAATCAGCATGTGGGCCAGCTGGCCAAAAACCGGCTGGGCAGCGGCGGTACCAGCGTAGCCCTGGTTGGTTGGCTTATCAATAAACACCACGATGACATACTGCGGACTGCTGCCGCCCACAAAGCCGCTATAGGTGCCGTTAAACTTATTGTCCTCATAGCCGCCACCAGGCTTAGCTATCTGGGCGGTACCGGTTTTACCACCCACAATAAAGGCATTTTGGTCAAAGGCCGGCACGAAATTATGGTGGTCAACGACATATTGCATCAAGGGAATAATTGTCTGGCTGGTTTTGGGACTAACGACGCCTTGCCTGACGATCTTAGGCTGGGTTTTGGTGCTGCGGCCGCTAGGGTCGATTGTCTGGTCGACCAAGCGCGGCTGGTAATAAGTACCGCCGTTGACCACGGCTGACAAGGCGGCAGCCACCTGGATTGGCGTGGCCGTCATAGCCTGCCCAAATGAGGTATTGGCATACGTCAAGTTGATGCCGGCGCCATTATTGGCCGGCGGCGGCACATAGCCGTCGCTCTCGTAGCCCTGCTCAATACCAGTCGCCTTGCCAAACATGTAGTGGCTGACCATGTAGTTATGCCAGGCCTCGCGGGCTTTGGAATTGATATCACCGCCACCCATCTGCATTAACTCCCAAGTAGCCCCGGTATTGAGCGATAAATTGAGCACTTCTTTGAGGCCGCGGGTACCAGCCCCGCCGTCTTCCTCGATATTGGTAATCCGAAAGCCGTCGACCAGCCAGGAGGCCGGGTCATAATAGGTGGTGTCAGCCTGCACTACGCCTTGGTCCAGGGCGGCGGCCGTCGTCAGAGTCTTCATGGTCGAGCCAATCTCGATGGCATTGGTGACGCTGGCATTCTGAAATAACGCCGGGTCGCTGACATCAAAATACTTTGATGGATCGTAGGTCGGCGAATTAGCCATGGCTTTGACCGCCCCCGTTCGCGGATCAATGATCAGCGCGCTGCCAAAACTGGCTTTGGCATTTTTGACGCCCTGGGCCAGGATGGTCTCCAGCTGCTGCTGCATGGCCAGGTCAATTGTCAGCACTACATCCTTGCCATTTTGCGGCGCCCGGCTGGTATTGGACTTGCTGGCGGCCAGCGGCACGCCGCTGGCGTCAGTAATGGCCTTCAGTTCGCCCGGACGGCCCTGGAGCTCTCTATTGAGCGCCTGCTCGATGCCGTACTTCCCTGCTCCCTCGTCATTAACGAAGCCCAGCACCTGCGCGGCCAGACTATTTTGAGGATAAGTCCGGTAGTCCTGCGCCACCGTGCCAATACCGGGCAGTTTTAGAGCCGTAATTTTGGCCTGCTGCGCCATCGTTAACTTCTTGGCCAGGACCGAGTAGCGGGTTTTTTTGACCTGCAGCTGCCTGAGGTATTTGCCGCTGTCACCGCCAATAGCGCTAGCAACCTTCTCCGCCGCTGCATCAGGGTTTTTGATGTAGACCGGATCGGCATACAAAGTATAGAGCTTCTCATTGAGTACGATCGGCAATATGCCGCTGCCGTCATAGGCTCTGATAACCCCCCGGGTAGCCGGAATCTCATATTGCTTCAGCTGATCGCTCAGTGCCGCCGCCTTGTAATATTCATAATGGATAATCTGCAGATAAAATAGCCGCACCCCAAAAATCCCGATGGCCAGCACCAGCAGCCCGTACCAGACACGGACGCGGCTGACTGCTTGCACGGCACTATTTTTGTTTTGTGGAACCATTTGCCCTCTATTATAAAACTTTAAGCGCCCATATGAAAATATGGGTGCCTGCAGGCCTCAATCAGGTTAGTTCTGGACAGTGGCGGAGGGAGCGACGGAGACCAGGTTTTTGGCCTGGGGGCTGTTTTTGACGCGCTCTAGGGACTGGAGACGAGCGGAGGCCACTTCGAGATCATCATGCTGGCTCCGCAGGCTGGCCTGCTGCTCCTGGAGGCCATTGATTTGATAGCCAAAGGCGTTGGTCTTGGTAACCTGGGTTAGATAGAGCAAACCAAGCAGACACGCCAGCACGATAAGAATAATGGTATTGCTGATAGGACCGAGAGTCCGAGTGGTAGCCCGAAAACTGACCGAGTTTTGGTTGCGTCCCTGGTAGCGAGAGCGATTCATGGCCAGAGAGCTTGAGTATGTCATAGTGCTTTTTCTGTTTTATTTTTATGTTTATTTTTTGCTCCAGCCCCGTTGTTTTGTCGGGGCTGGAGCCGCTTTCGCCTAGTGGACCACGTTGACGTGGATCTTGTAGGCGCGGGAGCTGCTTTTAACCTGAATCGGCATAAGCGTTCCCTTTCTTTTTTATTTTCACTGCGGCCCTCAGCTTAGCGCTTCTTGCTCGCGGATTAAAAACGATTTCATCGGGGCTGGCCTGCGCGGGGCTTTTGGTTAACAGCTTCAGTTCGGCATCGTAGCCATTGCTCGCCACATCTTGGAGCGCCTGTTTGACGAGACGGTCTTCCAGACTGTGGAAGCTAATGATGGCGATCCGGCCTCCCGGGTTGAGCAGCTCAAACCAGATTGGCAAGCTGCGTTCCAGCAGGCCCAGCTCATCATTGACGGCAATCCGCAGGGCTTGGAAAGTCCTGGTCGCCGGATGAACCCGGCTATGGCCTGGCCATGCCTGTTTGGCGATGGCCGCCAGCTCGTCGGTGGTGCGGAGCGGCCGAGACCGGACGATCGCCTGGGCGATGCGCGCTGCCTTGGGCTCCTCGCCGTAGCGCTTGAGCAGGTCCGTGAGCTGGGCTTCTTTATAGCTATTAACTATAATTTCAGCCGTCAGTTCCTGGCTCTGGTCCATGCGCATGTCGAGCGGACCGGGACTGTTAATGGCAAACCCGCGTTTGCCCTCGTTAAGGTGCGGTGACGATACGCCCAAATCAGCCAAAATAAGATCGAAGCGCTGGCCTTCGGCTAGCAACTCCTGGGCGGCAGAATAAAAATCCTGCTGCCGTAGTGTGACAGTATCTCCTTGGAACTCCTTGCGGAGAACTTCGATCGCGTTGTTATCGCGGTCGACGAGTACTGCCGGTGTGAGGCTTCCAGTCCGTTCCCGTACTTTCCTAGCATGTCCGCCGTAGCCGGCCGTCAGGTCGAGGTATGATTCCCCGCTCTTCGGATCCAGATAGCGTAGGACTTGTTCGAGTAGTACCGGTTCGTGCTGTTGTTTTTTATTTTGGTGTTTGTTTTGGTGCATCTTTGCGTGCTTTTTGTTTTTGCAAGGTCACCTAATCGACAGTCAACTTTTTGTTTTTTGAAAAGTTTTTGTTTTTATTGGTGATTCAGCTTGTGTACGAATACAGTTTGCCAAATCAAGTTTGAGAGACTTATGTGTGAGGTGGAGTTTTGGGAGGTGTTTTGGTGAAGGTACGAGATTTTTTAGCCTGGTTTTCTAAATTTTCCAGGTGTTGACTGTCGAATAGTTGACCTCGACTAGAGGAGTGTCCCCTGGTATAGGGCTTGTCCGTCTATCGATCAAATATTCTTAAATTGTTAAGCTGCTCAGGCGAATCAGGCTTCAGGGGCCATGATGCGCCAGTAACTGCCGACGCCAACGGCTATCACGTCGCGGGTAATCCCCGCGTAATCGAGCAGATGCTGCTCGAGCGTAATGCGCCCCTGTTTGTCGTCCGGCCGCATTTCAACCTTGCCCATCCGAAATTGGACGTTCAAATCTGCTATGCGCTCGTCCAGGATATCGCCGGCCAGTTTCGGTTCGACTAAGTTATCCCATACATCTTTTGGATAGAGGTGCAGATATTTG
>CAZXIT010000055.1:0-4903 GCA_964640775.1 uncultured Candidatus Saccharibacteria bacterium | reverse complement strand
GGGCACTGCCCGCGCCACCACCGCCACCACCGCCACCGCCACCACCTGCGCCGCCACCACCACCTGCACCGCCGGTGCCTGTGCCCGTGCCGGTGGTACCAGTACCAGTGCCGGTACCAGTCGTTCCAGTACTTGTGCCTGTGCCAACTGGACGGCGACCACCGGTTGTACCGGTCGTTACGCCGCCAGTAGTGCCTTTTCGCTTTTTGGTAGTGCCGGTTGTTACGCCGTTAGGGTGCGTACCGCTTGCGCCGTTTTTCTTCTTGCCGGTAGCACCATTGTTGTTATTGCCAGAGGCAGCGTTCTGTTCGTTGTTATTGCTGCTCCTGGGGCTAACGGTTAGCTTGAGCGTGCCGTTAGGCAGGGTCTTGATGTGGACTTTGCGGCCGTGGCTGTCAATGATTGGCTTGATGGGTGTGTCTTCTTTGTTCTTATCAACAAGCTTGAACGAGCCTGGGCCGATCAGCATGTTGACGACTAGGGTTCCCTGCTTGGTAATCAGCATCAGCTCTTCGAGCTTCCTAAAGATAGATTTTTGTACCTCGGTGAGATGGGCATCATCTGCCAGGAAGCCGACCTTGAAACCGCTGAGGTTTTCGGTAGTGGAGACTACTTCGTCATGAATTCTGGTCATCTTGCCGCCGGCATGATCAGCCTGGACTTCTACAGCCTGGCCTTTTGTGACGCCAAAGGCGGTGGTAGGTGTCAGGAAATCAACAGACTGGCAAGCTTTGTCAGCGTCCTGGGCGGCCAGTTCGGCGTTTTGGCCATACAGTTCTTCTAGTACACGTACGCGGTCGATAGTCGCGGCGCTGGGCAGCTGTTCTTTGTCCCGGGTTTCGGTAACAAAAGCGGTCCAGATAGCCAGTACACGGCCGTCGCTGCGCAGCTGCTTTTTGATCAGTTCTTTGGCAGTTTCGGTGGGGATGAGCTGTTCGTTGCCAGCACTAACGGATTTGCTAAGAGATGGGAAGAAAGATTCGGGGGAGCCGATCTGTGTGTCACCCAGGTTTTCGCCTAAGTTAATCGCACCTTCGCAGTCGTTGGTGGCGTTGCCAGCCAATACATTAGGCGTGGTTGCCGCTACAGTGGCAGTATTGCCCGCCGCGACAGGCGCGCCGTTGCTGTCAGCACCACAGCCGCTCACCATAAATGCACCTGCTACTGCAGCTGCTGTCAGCACTCTAGGCGCAGTAATAAAGCTTTTTCGAGCTTCTTCATCCGCTACCGGACTTGGAGCTAAAACATGTCCATCTATCATAATAATTCTCTCCCCTGTTCCTTAAACGTAACCTTGACACAAATCTCTGATCTTTCCAAGTGTACCACAAATGATTTCTTATGTCAACTGTTTTTACTGCAATCTTGTTAATAACACAATGTTATCGGATAAAATGCTAATGCTTGCGCCGTTTATTGAGCGCACGCAGCTGGTCGCAGAAGTCATCGCGCCACATGCCGCGCTCGCTTGAAAGGGTGATGTGCGGAGCCTTGATGCCCGCTAAAACACCCGTAATAGCCGCCTGTTGAACTTTAGCGGCAGCTTCGTACTCTTGGCGGGCTCGCTGTCCTTTTTTGTCATTGCCTACCCAGATAACCGCACCATTGGCGGCCCTAAATCGGTCAATGTTTTCGGGTATGCGGGTATTCCAGACGTTGGTCGTCTCGACAGCAATGACATCGTTGCCCTTGCGGGCCAGACGCTCGATGGCTGATTGCCAGCCGTGCTCGGCATCATCCGGATACGGCACCTCTCGAAAATCCGACACAACCGCCACGATATTTTCGCTGCTGCGGCGGCCGGCATACCCCAGCAAATCTGCCAGATGGTGCAGCTCCTGGCTAGGATCGCGCTCGGCACGAGTAGCTTCCGCCAAAGTGCGAGCCGTTTTGACAAACTGGCGGCGTCCTTTATCAGGGTTGCGCTGGTTTAGGGCCATGCCGTAATCACCACTGGCCAGTACAGCAGTTGGCATACCCTGCTGATGGGCCATACGCATAAGCCCTAAGGTGGCAGACAGCGCCAAATTTTGAGCTGTGAAATAGCCGACTGATGCGCGATTGCGGCTCTGGGGTGCGTCGGTGACGATCCAAAGTGTCGGCGTAATGTCATTGTAGTGCTCGCGCAGCTGCAAGGTGCCGTCAGCCTGGCGAGCGGTAATGCCCCAGTCAATCTGGCGAGGATCATCAAGCGGTTCATAATCACGAATACCGTCCGACTCATAGCCGATGCCTTTGCGCCGAGAAACAGTCTCGCCTAGTATGGTGCCGGCCAACCAGCGGCCGCTGGTTGGTATCTGGGCGCGCAGCACGTCCAGACTGGCCCCGACATTGTCGGGGTCAAAGACTGGCTGGAATGGTGCGTTGGCTGCTGCGACTGGCATAGTGGAAAACTCCTGAGGGGTTAGACGTAGCGAGCGATTGCTGCTTCGACAATCTTTTCTGAAGTCATACCTCTTTCTTCAGGACCATACTTAACGGCTATACGATGGGGCAAAGTATTGCGGGCACCAAAAGCTACGTCAGCCTTTTCAGCGACTCGCCGGCTATGAATAAGGGCGTAAAATCGCGCGAGGTCGAGCATATTGATGAGCGATCGAGCACCGCCCTCGATGGTATCTTCGTGCTCAATGTCACTATGATCGTGCACTTCATCAATCAGTCCATTGGCATAGTCTTCAACTTCGTCGTTGATAGTCACGCCGGTAGTCTCCGTCTGGAGCTCCAGGATATCTTCACCGTCGACAACTGCTCGTACGACATGCCCTGTACGCTTTTTGGCCAGGACAGCCTTGCGCTCAGCAGCAGTCTGTTTTGGCAGCCGAATACCGACAGTAAAACGGTCAACTATGTGATCCGCAACCGCGCCGTCGGCGTTGCGGGTAGCGATGACCAGCTGGGGTTTTGGCAGCTGATAGGTTTCGTCAGAACCAGCCGGAGTAGTCTGGCCTTCTTGCATGGCTTCCGTTAAGCCAGCCTGGGGTTTTTCCTGCATACGCTGTATCTCATCTACCAGCAAGACGCCGGCAAATATCGGACCTTTTCTGAATTCAAATAATCCGGTTGCCTGGTTGTAGATAGTGTGGCCGGTAATATCCGAAGCCGTTACATCAGGTGTGCCTTGCAGCCGTTTAAAATCAACGTCTGCAGCTGCGCCCAGTGCTTTGGCAATGGTAGTTTTACCAGTACCGTAGGTAGCTTCAAGCAGCACATGTCCGCCTGTTGCCCAGCCGCCAACGACTGCTTCTACTTGATTTGTTGTTACGTAAGCCGCGAGGTTCAATTCGGCTGCTAATTTTTGGTACGTCTGGCCAGCCCGAACAAACGGGTCGGTCATATCGGGGGGGGTGTGCATGCTCATACTATAATCTCCTTCTTAAATGATTTAGACGTATCGTCCGGTTACGTTGCGGGCAGTCCTAGCCAGGCCAGCAGCAAAGGTCGCTAAACCGGCTAGCAGCGGCAGCTCCCAATTATGCTTGCTGGTAGTGTTGCTGGCGGCTGTCAGTTCCTGGTGGACGGCAGTTGTTACCTCGTCAGCTGTTTGGGCCTGCTCGACGTTTTGCACGCCGGCGCCAGCGAAGACCTGTGGCTTAACCTCGGATGACTTTATCGGTGCTGTCGGATTGATAGCAAAGGTACCGGCGGTTGTACCGGGAACGATGACTTTGACTTTGAGGCCGCTGTGCAGCATTGTCGCAATCTGCTTGCCGAGGGCTTCCGGCGCGTCATCGACGGTGCCGTCGCTTATGATGAGGACTGTGCCTTCGTGGCCGCCTGCTGTCTTTTTGCTTGGTGGCAGCAGGGACTCGGCTAATTGCAGTGCCGGCTGCAGTACGCTGCCGTTGGGGTCGACGTCAAGCTTGGCGATTTCGGCTGTATGCTTGCGCCAAGTCGGGCTTGGTGAAACAGCGACTTGCGGTGGCTGCTTATCCGGTGCCGCATGAATAACACCGAGGCTGCCGGGGAAAGTAGTGGTCTCAACCGCTTGCTCGGCAACTGCTTTGCGGCTGGCGTTTGGGCGGCCAAGGTCGCTGGTGCGGCCCATACTATACGATACGTCCTCGACGACTATGGCAGTGGCATTACTCGTGGACGACGCCGACTCAAAAGTTGGATGGCCCGCAAGAGCAGCTGCAGCCAGTCCGGTGCCAAGCAATAGGTTTTGGGTTGGGCCAAGCCGGCTGCGCCGGATTTGACGGGGAGTGCGAGTGGCGACGGTTTGCAGCAGCCCGGCATTAGGCAGGTCGACAACAACTTGCTCTTCAGTGTGGTTATAACGCAGATGTACGCCAGTCATTGCGGCAGCAGTCGCGACTAGTATACCAACAGCCTCGTAAGGATGTTCGAGGCTTACACCAGGTATCTGGGTAAACTGTTCGACTACTTGATTAGCTATACTTGCCATATACCACCTGCTTAGTTAATTACTAAGTGATATATTAGCATAATAGTTATATAGTGTCAATACTTATTATAACTATTCGTCCGATTATACAAACTTTAGATTGTCAGCGGCTATGGCTTACGGCTTGGCTGTAGTCTTCGGGACGGCGACCTTTGCCTTGCTAAACATAAAGCCAAAGGTACTGCCCTCACCCTCGCGACTTTTAAATATCAGGACACCGCCGAGAGTGACAACTACCTTTTTAGCCATAAATAAGCCCAGGCCAGTGCCGTCAGGGCGGGCTTTGCGGGCGTTGGATGCCCGGTAAAACTTGGTGAACAAGTGGGGCTGTTCGGCCTTGGCAACGCCAATACCGTCGTCAGTGACGCGCAGCTCGATCGTCGCCGGCTTATCGACAACTTCCACGGTGATATGGCCGCCGGAGGGCGTGTAGTAGATGGCATTGTCGATAAAGTTCATGATCACCTGGCGGATCTTGGTCTCGTCGAGCATGGC
>CAZXIT010000054.1:0-4956 GCA_964640775.1 uncultured Candidatus Saccharibacteria bacterium | reverse complement strand
CACCATCACTTCGAAGCCATCGGCTGGCCGGAGACCAAAGTCACGATGCGTTTCTGGATTCTCGGCCAGGTCGCTGGAGTACTCGGTCTGATTGTCTTCCTGATGGGAAAACAGGGGTAGCAGATGCGTCCGCGAAGTGGGCGACGCCGGCTGCCGACCGGACAGGCTGACGTTAGCCTGGGCCGCAAGCACCGTCCGGACTACTGGCTGCTGATACTGTCCGTCACGCTGCTGGCTATCGGCCTGGTGGTCGTCTATGCTATCAGTCCGGCTCTGAGTGGTGCCAACCATGTCAGCAGCAGCTACTACGTCGGCAAGCAGCTGCTGGCTATCGCTTTGAGCGCCGTAGCATTTTTGATTACCTCGCAGGTACCGCTGGAGTGGTGGCGCCGCGCCTACAAGCCGCTGCTGGTAATCGCCGGCCTGGCAACTCTGATGGCGCTGCTGCTCCCGGTCAACCCGGCCTATCCGGCTCATCGCTGGGTGCGGCTGGGCAGCCTGTCTTTTCAATCTGTCGAGCTAGTAAAATTCGCGGTCATGGTCTGGCTGGCTGGATTTTTGGCCCAGCGGATCAAGCAGGGGACGGTGGCGGACATGCAGCAGACCCTCAAGCCGCTGGCTATCGCCTTTGGCGGCATTGGCTTCATTGTGGCTGGCGTCCAGAGCGACCTTGGCTCCACGGGGGTAATCGTGGCGATTATGTTTATCATGGCTTTTGTGGCCGGTTTGCCGATGAAGCGTATTTTGCTAGTCGGCGGCTTGCTGATGATTGGTCTCATCCTGGCAATTTCCACGACGGCTTACCGTCGAGACCGTTTGACGGCCTTCTTGCATCCGGCGGCTAATTGCCAGACCAGCGGCTACCAAGCCTGTCAGGCGCTGATCGCGGTCGGCTCAGGCGGCTTTATTGGGCTGGGCTTGGGCAGCAGCGTACAGGCCTATGGCTATCTCCCGGAAGCGGCCAATGACTCAATCTTTGCTATATATGCCGAGAAATTCGGTTTCATCGGCTGCGTGGTCCTGCTGCTGGTCTTTGTCGGTTTTTTCTCACGTCTGCGGCGGATTATTGAGCGTACCAGCGATGAGTTTAGCCGATTGCTGGTCGTTGGGGTACTAGCCTGGCTGAGCACGCAGTCCATGATCAATATCGGCGCCATGATCGGCTTGCTGCCCCTCAAAGGCATAACCTTGCCGTTTGTAAGCTATGGGGGCACGAGTGTTATCTTTGTGACAGCGGCCGTTGGCCTGGTGTTCCAAATTTCACAGTATACCTCCTACAGTGCTCCCCGGATTACTGGCAGTACCTCCGGAGCAGGTAATTTTCGGCAGCCAAGCCTCAGGCGGACGGAGCACTCATGAATCAGACCATTGTTGTCACCGGTGGCGGCTCTGGCGGCCATATCACGCCCATCCTGGCAGTGGCGGCCGAACTGAAACGGACCCGTCCGGGAGTGAAAATCGTCTATATTGGACAGCGCGGCGATAGCTTGGCAGATATACCGGCTAAGGATCCCAATATAGACGAGGTACTGACCGTGTTTGCCGGCAAATTCCGCCGCTATCACGGCGAGGGCTGGCGGCAGCTGCTCGATATCACTACGCTGCTCAAAAACGCCCGTGACGGCCTGTACGTGCTGATCGGTATCATCCAAAGCTGGCGGCTGATGGGCAAGCTGCAGCCGAGCGTAGTCTTTAGCCGCGGGGCTTTTGTCAGCGTTCCGGTCTGTCTCGGGGCGGCCTTGCGCCATGTGCCATATATTACTCACGATTCTGATCCGCTGCCGAGCTTGGCAAACCGTATTATCGCGCGCTGGGCGCGCTGGCATGCCGTGGCGCTGCCGGCCGAGATTTACCCCTATCCAGCCGCCAAAACAGTCACTACCGGCATTCCTCTTAGCAGTGATTTTGTGCCGGTTACTCAGGAGCTTCGCAAACAGTATCGGGCAGCCTTGAAACTTCCGGGGGAAGCGCCGCTGCTATTTATTATTGGCGGCGGTCTCGGCTCGCAGCGGGTTAACCGGGCGGTGGCTGAAGTACTGCCGCACCTGCTGCACGAATTCAATACTTTGCAGGTCGTCCATGTGGTGGGGCGGGCCAATGAAACAGAGATGCTCAAACAGTACAATACTGATTTGACCCCCGGAGAGCACAGCAGGGTACAGGTACTTGGCTTCATCCCGGATGTCTACCGCTACAGTGGTGCCGCCGACATCGTGATTACCCGTGCCGGTGCAACTAATTTGGCTGAATTCGCCCTGCAGGGCAAGGCTTGTATCGTCATCCCAAGTCCGTTTTTAGTCGGCGGCCACCAGCTGCGCAATGCCGAATACTTGGCAGAGCAGGGCGCGGCGCACGTCGTTGACGAAGCCGATCTGGTCAGCGACCCCAATCGCTTGGCGAAGCAGGTTGCCCGGCTGCTCCATGAGCCTGCCCAGCGCCGGCAGCTCAGCAGCAAATTAGCTGCCTTTGCCCGGCCAAAAGCCACGAGCGACCTTGCGAAACTAATCCTGGAGCAGATTGACGCATGAGACTGCTGCGCCGCCAGCCAAAGCCGCCAGCCCTGTCAAATAGCCCGCGTCAGCGGCTGGCGGCAGAAGACAGCCCAGCGTCACCAAAGTTTAACTACCGTGCCCGCCGGTCCGACGCAGAGCTTAATATTGGCCGCCAAACCCAGCGGGAAGCCATAAAAGCTGCGCCATCACACCTCAAGCGCTTCATGCTGCAGCGTTTTGGCTTGGTATTGCTGCTCGGAGCCTTGGTCGTCTGCACGGTGAATATCCTCAGCTTGTCGTCAGAGCCCAGAATCTTGCCGCTGACCGCCGGCGACACTGTGCCATTGCTGCACGACAAGGCCGTCTATCAGGAGGCTGCCAGCCAGCTGCTGGCCAGCTCCATATGGAACCGCAATAAAATTACCGTCAACACCAGCTCCATGAACCAGCAGCTGCAGGCGCGCTTTCCGGAATTATCTGATGTCAGCACGACGCTGCCACTGCTCAGCAAGCGCCCAATCATCTACATCGAAACAGCCAAGCCAGCGCTTATCCTCATTACGCGCGACGGATCTTTCGTCGTCGGCCAGACCGGCAAGGCTTTGCTGCTGACTGCTAATCTTCCAGCTCACACCAGCCTCTCGCTGCCACTGGTAACTGATCAAAGTGGCTTGCGCGTCAAGCTGGGCAGTCAGGCTCTCAGCAGTGATGACACCAGCTTTATCAAGACAGTCATCGCTCAGTTGAGCGCTAAACGTATTGCAGTCTCGTCAATGCTCCTGCCTTCGGCTACCAGTGAGCTTGATGTGCGGATCGCTGACCACCCCTATGCTATCAAGTTCAACCTGGAGAGCGGGGAAGCCAGACAGCAAGTCGGGACATTCCTCGCCACCCAGGCTAAATTAGACAGTCAGCACGTTGTGCCGGCCCAATACATTGACGTACGGGTCGAAGGCCGAGCGTACTACCAATAGCCCCCCTGTTCTACTGCCCCGCTAGTTCGTAAATTGTTCGATATACCGCAGGGCTGCTGCTATTAAAAAAACTATATAATCATACTAAGTAGGGCATATGTCAAATTAAATACTCTATGTCGCACAAAAGCAGGGGACTAAATAATTTGTCAGGAAAGTCAAAAAAGACAATAGTTTCACGGTCAAACTGTGGAAAAGTCAAATAGTGTTGTAAATCACAGCCGGACGCTAGGCACATATTAGCCGGGCTTAGGGCTGGCTAGACTTGAAGCGCAGTAAGCACTTGAGGAGCGGCACAGCAGCACAGCGCCGGCGTGAGCAACGCGGAAAATAGCCAGCGGGTGCCAGCAACTCCCCTACAGCAGGGGCATGCAGAGTCATCAATAAATCGAATATATGAGTCGCAAAATATACATTGTACGACATCACGTCTATGGTGCAACCTGAAGCTTTGCCGCTGCCCTCGCCGACCATTGTTCTGTAATTTATTGGCCTTCATAACTTTTAATAATGTTTATTGATGACTATTACACCGCCCCGACCCATGAGCACAGAATGCCTAGGCCTAGTGATCTTGGCCCATTAGTACTGCCCGATTATACCGTTCGTATTTTGTATACTATACGGAGCTCATAAAGGCGTGAAATGCGTTGGATGTCATGGGGGTGCTTCTCTGTACGCTTTGGACTGCCATCTCCACTTCATGAGTATCTACCGCCGTGCCCGTCTCTGGCGGCCAGTAGGCTAGCTGTTCAGGGGTCAGGCTGCTAACCAGTGCATCCCGAACGGTAATCGCGAGGGTATCATCTTGTGGTGAATTTAGGATTTGGGGTCGGGCGTCAAACTGTTGTGCGTACGTAACGGCTTGGCTGCCGGCGACGACATACAATCGCTGGCGAAGCCAAACAAGTTTTCTGTTGGCCTCTGGAACATCAATCATGTGAGCCATTTCGTCGGTTAGATCAAATGTTTCCTCGCCTGTCGAAGCATCGTAAAGCCGGCAGGCATACCACAAGTGACCGCCTTCCTCTCTGTCATCCAAGAAGAGATCGGAGGCACTGGTATTATGCCATCTTGGCTCCAGATAGCCGTTCGGAAAATTTGGATGTATTTCTACTAATTCGACATGGTCTTCAAAAGCTTGAGCTAGCGCTCCAAACAGCGGCGAGTCATTGGCTTGCGCCTCAATGCGCTCACCTGCCATGGCCTACTCCGCCAGGGCGTAGGTGGCTTTGGCGACGCGCTTGAATTGTGGTTTGCCTTGGAGGTTCAGCAAGATGGTCGTCTCTTTGACGAAGCGGCTCTTGAGGACACGCTTGACGATTTCGTCACGGTGCAGTGGTTCGCCAGCTTCGCGCAGGACTTCGGTGATGATGTCGGCGACAGTGCCCTTTTCATAACCCCATTCTTTGAGGGCATAGATGCCGCGGCCGATGAGGATGAAGCGCGTGTCTTTGATAAGTTCGTTGTGGATAGCCTGGGTGGTAACG
>CAZXIT010000053.1:0-5479 GCA_964640775.1 uncultured Candidatus Saccharibacteria bacterium | reverse complement strand
CCATCGAAATCGAAGACATGATCACTGTCGGCACCTTGGCTGAGCGGCTGTCTATACCGGTGACCCGCCTGATTGGCGAGCTCATGAAAAATGGTGTCATGGCCACCGTCAATGAACGGCTTGATTTCGACACGGCCCAGATCATTGTCGAAGAACTGGCTCTCGGCGTCACCCTGAGCAAAAAAGTTGCCGCCGACAGCGTGCTGCCGGTGCGTATCAAACCAATCAACAGTGCCACGGCCATTGCCCGTCCGCCCGTCGTTGCCGTCATGGGCCATGTCGACCACGGCAAAACCAGCCTGCTTGATGCTATCCGCGGCGCGAGAGTCGCCAGCGGCGAAGCCGGCGGTATCACCCAGCATATTTCGGCCTACCAGATCACCCATAATGACCGCACGGTTACTTTTCTGGACACGCCTGGACACGAGGCTTTTGCGGCGATCCGCGAGCACGGTGCCCTGCTAACGGATATCGTGGTCATCGTCGTAGCGGCTGATGACGGTATCAAGCCGCAAACTATCGAAGCTATCCGCTTTGCTAAAAAAGCCGGTGTTAAGATCCTGGTGGCAGCCAACAAAATGGACAAAGAGGGCGCTGATATCAACCGTCTCAAGCAGCAATTATCTGAGCATGATCTGCTGACCGAAGAATGGGGCGGCGACACCATTGTCCTGCCGGTGTCAGCTAAAACCAAAGCCGGCATCCCGGAGCTGTTGGACATGCTGCTGCTGGTGACTGATGTCGAAGAGCTCAAAGCCGATATTGACGTACCGGCCAGGGGCTTAGTTATCGAAGCTCATATCGAACAGGGCCGCGGACCGGTAGCTCAGGCGCTGATCGAAGCCGGCACCCTCAAACCAGGCCAGTTTATCGTGGCTGGCGGCAGTTACGCCAAGGTTCGCAACTTGGAAACTACCGAAGGCAAAGTCATCAAAGCCGGTACGCCGTCGATGCCGGTCGTGATTACCGGTTTCAAAACCCTCCCGGAATTTGGCGATGAATTTACCGTCGTTGCTAATGAAAAAGAAGCCCGCTTGCAGTCCGGCGGGGCCGCCGCCGATAAGCAGGCGAGCGGCGGCCGGATGGACATTGGCGGCGGCGAACTGATCCGATTGATTAACCGCAACAACGAATTGCAGGAGCTAAACATTATCATCAAAGCTGACGTCCAAGGTTCACTGACATCGGTAATCGACAGCCTGAAGGCCATGGATACCAACGAGGTCGCCGTACGGGTAGTTGCTGCCGGTGTCGGTCCAGTCGGTGAAAACGACCTGCACCTGGCGCATAGCAGCCACGCTATCGTCTACGGGTTCAATGTCAGCCTGCCGACGAGCAGCCGCCAGCAAGCCTCGCGCGATAAGATTAGTGTGCGGCTCTACAAAGTCATCTACGAGCTTATCGACGACGTCAAAATTGAGCTCAGCAAACTGCTCAGCCCTGAAATTGTCGAAACCGAACTAGGCCGTCTGGTCGTCAAGGGTGTGTTTAACACCACCAAAACAGCCATTATTGCTGGCGGCGAGGTTACCAAGGGCAAATTGACAGCCCCAGCCCTCGCCCGCGTCTCACGCGGCGATGAAAATCTCGGTGATGTCGAGGTGACCGGTCTCAAGCGCGGTCCGGTTGATGCCAAAGAAATTATCGAAGGTGAGATGTGTGGTATCAGCCTCAAAACTAGCAAGCGGCTTGATCTCCAAGAGGGTGATCGTATCGAGCTGTTTACCCGACAAGCCATCCAGCGCCAGCTGTAAAAAAAGTGCTACAATACCAATATGTTAAAAATCGATAATACTCTGCTCGAAGAAATAGGCCTTGGCGGCCTGCCAGAAGTTGAAAAAAATAGTTTTTTGAAGCATGTCTATGAGACGCTTGAAATGCGCGTTGGCATTCGTCTGGCAGATCAGATGACCAATGACCAATTAGATGAATTTGAACAGTATTTTGAAGCCAAGGACGATGCCGGGGCTTTTAAATGGCTAGAGACTAACTTCCCTAATTACAAAGACATTGTCCAAGAAGAGTTTGACAAACTAAAGGCCGAAGTCGCCCAAACAGCACCCCAAATTTTATCTGCCAGCCAGGCGGCACAAGTCCAGGCTGGCCAGCAGCCAGCAGCTGCTCCACCGCCACCGCCACAAAATCCATACCCGCCGGCGGCCGCACCTAGCGAGCAGCCACCACTCCAGCCGTATCCTCAAGATCCAGCTTTTGCTTCACCGGCATCGCCGCCTGCCCCGGCTCCTGCCTATACGCCCGGACAGCCAGCCCAGTTTGCGCAGCCAGCACCAGCACCACCGCAGCCGCAGCCCTTGCCGCCCCAGCCATCACCATTGCCTCAGCCTCCACAAGCACTACCACCGGCGCAGCAGCCATACCAGCCGCCTCCCGGGCAGCCGCCTTATCCCCCTCAGCAGCCGCCTCCCGGGCCACCGCAAAACTAGACCGAACGGCCAGCGCAGCGCTCACAGCATAAGCAAGTTACGAAATATTTATTCATTCATTGTCACAAAAATTTTACAGACCTAGAGGGTAGGCTAAGACTAGTATGTGTCAGTACAAGGGGGCATGCGTATGGCACATGGCGAGGGGTTTGGCGAGATGGAACGCGGTTTGGGTATTACTGATCAGGACGCATTAGCTTTCGAGAGAACCGCCAGGGTCTACGATGCTGGCAGGCGGATTACGGGTAGCTTAATGAGACCGCCGACTGATCCGGATGACCTAAACGGCATGGCTCGCTTGCAGCCCGATCCTCGCGGCGGTTTGGGCGGTCAAGCGCTCAAGCTAGAAGGCGTGCCCGACCCGAGACTGACCCACGAGTTTGAGCTAGCTGCCTAACTAGCTAGGTTTGTATCCAGCAAGGAAGGCTTGAGCTGACATTTCACGCTTGCCGGCGGGTATGAGAGAATCTATGACCAGGATCCCATGGCCGGTGGTCATGCCGATCTGTTTGCTGCCGTCAAGCCAGAGACTGCCAGGAGTAGTGCTAGCGACCTCATCCTCGTTATTTTTAGGTTCCTGGATATGCGCGCCAGTGATGATGACTTCGGTGTAGCCAAAATTGGCCCGGCTGCGCGGCCAGCCGCTGTAAGCTCGAATTTCGCGTTCAATGCGCTCGGCCGGTTTGCTCCAGTCAATGGCACTGTGGGCCTTGTCGATGTGATCATCATAAGTAGCTCCGGTCTCGTCTTGAGGGACCGGTGAGAGCGTACCGTCCATAATACCTGGCAGGTGTTCGCGCAGCAGCTCAAGTCCGATTGATGACAGCTGGTCGGCCAGACCCTGTTTGCTTTCCCGGCCGCTGAGGGCGGCGGCTGTTTGGGCGTAGACTGGCCCGGCGTCCATTTTTTCAGCTAAACGCATCAGCGACACGCCAGTTTCGCGGGTACCGTCCAGGATGACGCTTTCAATCGGTGTTGAGCCGCGGTGCTGCGGCAGCAGCGAAGGGTGCAGATTGACAATACCACGCGGGAATAGCGCCAGTACTGCTGGCGGTACGATTTTACCATAAGCGATCAGCACAGCTGCTTGAGCGCCGTACGCTGCCAGCTGCTCGTGTGCCTTTGGGTCACTCAAGTCGCCTGGAGAGAGCAGAGGAATGTCGTGTTCTTGGGCAACCAGGGCAACTTCCAGCTGCCGGGCTTGCCGCGACTTGCCGATATCGTTTTGAGCGACAACCACAGCGCTCACCTCATAGCCGTGGGCAATCAGGTCCTGCAGGATTGGCGCGGTAGTAGAAACACCGGTTGCCAGCCGTTCGTTACCAAAGAATAGGATTTTTTTCGACATCTTTTTGGTAGTCCAATGGTTTTAATTTGCCTTCGCTATCAAGCTTGAAAAATGCCGTAGGGTCGTCTTTGATGTGGTCAATGAAAACAATGCCGTTGGTGTGGTCGACCTCGTGCTGGAAAATCCGCGCCAAAAACCCTTCGGCCGTCACCCGAAACTCTTTGCCGCTGAGGTCGAGCGCTTTGACCTTGACACGGCTGGACCGCGGCACCTTGCCGTAGACATTTGGTACGCTCAGGCAGCCCTCATAGTCTTCAATAACTTCGCCTTCGGCTTTGACGATCTCCGGGTTAATAAATACCGTAAACTCGTGATCGTCTTTGTTATTGTAATCATTGCGGACCACTACAATTTTATATAGGCGGTCAATTTGTACCGCGGCAAGCGCCACACCGACTTCATGCTCGCGGCTGATGTCCCAGTCGATCGTCGCTGCCTTCATGTCGCTGACTACTTGTTTGACCTCGTCGCTGATCAGGCCGATTCTTTGTGATTTTTGGCGCAAGTGGGGATTGGGCAGGGCAATAATGTCGTCTTTAGTCATAACTTCCGGTAAGTATACCTGAATCGCCCTTGTCCGTCATCATAGATTCTAGAGCAGATCGGTCGGGTCAATATCATAGGAGCAATTGGCCGGCAGGCTGGCAATAATTCGCAGCAATTCGGGGCGCTCGCGGGCTTTGATGATCAGCTGCCACTGGTATTTGTCCTGGAAGCGTTCGTAAAATGATGGCGCCGGGCCTTCGACACGAACTTTATAGCCGCCGGTTTCAATTTCAGCTTTGAGTTTGAGAGCCGCCGCCTCGGCTGACGTAATTGAGGCCCGGCGGACGGTCAATTTGAGCAAGTAGCAGAAAGGCGGAAACAAGAACTGCTTGCGAGCGGCTAACTCTGTCTCGTAGAAGTGCCGGTAATCACCGCTTAGAGCGTCAATAAGCACCGGATGCTCGGGGTGATAGGTCTGGATGACGGCTCGGCCTGTGACATGGCCGCGGCCAATGCGGCCCAGCACCTGGCTGATTAGCTGAAAGGTGCGCTCTTCGGCTGAGAAGTCCGGCATGTATAAGCTGGTATCAGCCAGCAGGACGCCCAGCGTACTGAGGCGCGGCAGGTCCAGGCCCTTGGCCAGCAGCTGGGTGCCGACCAGGATGTCGACATCACCTCGTTTCACCGCTTCGTAGTGCTGCTCAAAGCGGTCGGCTTTGGCGTTGTCGGTATCAAAGCGCGCCACTCGAGCATTGGGAAATAGCCGCCCGACTTCGTCGACTACGGCTTTAGTACCGGCCGTTTTAAACAGTACATTGGGGTGGCCGCAGGTCGGGCAGGCAGCCGGCGTGGCGGTGTGGTAGCTGCAGCTATGGCAGCGCAATTCGTGGTGGTCGCCGTGATAAGTGAGCGGGACATCGCAGTGCGGGCAGGTGGCTTGCCAGCCGCAGCTTTCGCATAAGACGAGCCGGGCGGTACCGCGCCGGTTGAGATACAGCAGGCTTTGCTCACTGCGGGCCAGTGCTTGCTCGACAGCTTTGATGAGCTCCAGGCTTAAAAATGACGAGCGGCTAAATAAGCTGTGGTCTTTGCGATCGACCACTGTTATTTTATTGTCTCCATGGTCGTGCAGCCGGGCTAATTGGGTTAATTTAATAATTGGTTTATTTTTTTGTTAAGCCAGGAAATAGTCGCTAATCAC
>CAZXIT010000052.1:0-5886 GCA_964640775.1 uncultured Candidatus Saccharibacteria bacterium | reverse complement strand
CACCTCGTTTACACCGAGGGGGTCGGGGGTTCGAATCCCTCATCACCCACCAAGATTTTACATAAAGAATTATTATGCAGATAACAAAAAGAAAAGTCGTAACGATTTCAGGCGCATCCCTAGTCTTCGCCGGCTTAATTGCCGGCGTGATTGTGATTCATAGCCACGCCGGCAATACCGTCGCACGCTCGCAGGACTACGGGGCAGAACCGGGGACTGTTTCCGGACAGACAGGCAGCCCAAACAGTATCGCGCTCAACGAAGCCGGGCCAGCCCCCAGCGACAATAGCGGTCTCAGTGTCACCTCGTCAAATGCCTCCTCGAGCATTGGCCAGCTTGATGGCAGCAGTCAGCATAAGGCAAACGGCGGTTCCGGATCAGATGGTTCTTCCAGTTCGTCAGCTGCCCAGACTCTCGACCCCTCGACATTCAGCCAGTATGAAAAATACAAGGACGGGCAAGGCGCGCTGTTTGGCGACATGCAGGTCGGTACGGGAGACCCTCTCAGTGCTTCGCATAAAGCGGCGGTGTATTACAAGGGCTGGCTCACCAATGGCCAGCTGTTTGACGAATCCAAGCCTGGCAGTGATGGCAAACTGCAGCCGTTTGTATTTACCCTGGGAGCCCACCAGGTTATTCCCGGCTGGGAGCAGGCCCTAAATGGCATGAAGGTCGGCGGTACTCGGCTGGTCATCGTGCCGCCGGCAGTTGGCTACGGCGCATCGGGGCAGGGCTCAATCCCGGCAAACGCTGTCTTGGTGTTTCAGGTCCAATTAGCCGCTATCGAATAGGCAGCTAGAAGGGATGAGTCAGACGCCACCAAACTGATGGGCGGGTGACAGAGCCAGTTAGTCTGACTGGTATGGACTGCCTATCGTAGATAATTGATGTTTCCGGGCTAATACTGCCGACGGTCTGCCCGGCTGTCGCACTGGCAGAAATGGGGCGTGAAGCGGCATACGCCGTGACTGCACTGCCGGCCCAGGTCGTAATGGTCAGGTCTTGCGTAGCAGCCGCTGCAACCTGACCGCCCCAGGGCAGCGCATAGTCGCGCACCGGAATGCCAGCGGCCTTGATATGGGCTGGCTGGAAGTTGGCTTGGGCGCTTCGAATCAGTGTCTGGCTGTTTCTGAGGGCGGCAAACAATGAGGGCTGGCCAACAACAGCCGTCACGATAGTAACCGGTTTTTTATTGATCTGCACCCGGCTGGCTGACACAAAAACGCCCCCGGCTTCATCGGTATTACCGGTCTTGATACCAATAATATTGTCGCCGCCCAGCAAGAAGTTAACATTTTTGACGGTGTTGACGATCGGCAGGCCGCTGGCAGTAGTTTGTCCAACGATGCCCGCTAGCACTGGGTTTTGCATAGCGGCTTCGCCTAATACCACCAGATCATGGGCCGTACTGGTAGTATCGGGTGCCAGGCCGCTGGCGTCACTGCCAACACGGGTATCTTTCAGTCCGAGTTTAGCAAGGTGGCTGTTGGCGGCCTGGGTATAGCCGGGCAGGGAGCCGTACGCCCAGATGGCTAAACTGTCGGCCATATTATTGGCCGAAGGCAGCATAATGGCTTGCAGCATTTGGTACTGGCTAATTTGCTCGCCAGCTGCCACGGGCACGACTGAGCCGTGCTGGGCCACGTAAGCATTATAAATAGCCACATCTTTGGCGCCCAAAGTGACTAATGGCCCTTGTTCACCCGGTTTGAGCGGTTTATCAGCCAGGATTGTTAGAGCGGTGATCAATTTAGCGGCGCTGGCAATTGGAGCGGTGGTTTGGGTGCCGTGGACTGTCATAATCGGTGTACTGACGATGCCCACCGCGGCCTGGCCTGCAGCCGGCCATGAAAGGCGGGCAGCAGCGGGCGAAGATCGCAATGTGGTGAGACCGGCCACCGGAGCAATTATTGGCAGCGGCTTGCGAAGTGTCCACTGAACGTAGGTGCCGCATAGCACGACGAATACCATAAAATATGCGATTAGCCGTGGTCTGCGCCACCCTTTTTTATTCATAAGCCCTTTTATGATACATGAGTCTAGCCGACTGTTGTATAATGCTTGTACAACATAAGGAGATTTACTCGACATGCCTACTATTTTGATCATTATCGGTGTCGTTGTTGTCATAGGAGTTTTCCTGGCAGCGATGTTCAATGCCCTTGTCAAGCTCAACCAGCAGGCCAGCGAGGCCTGGAGCGACATCACCGTCCAGCTGAAGCGCCGCTATGACCTGATCCCTAATCTCATCAATACCGTCAAGGGTTACGCTACGCACGAAAAGTCCGTGTTTGAAGACGTGACCGCCGCCCGGGCAAACGCCATGAGCGCCCAAGGTCCAGCTGAGGCTGCCAAAGCCGAGGGTGACTTCCAAAAGACAATGAAGAGCCTATTCGCAGTTGCTGAGGCTTACCCTGACCTCAAGGCTTCACAGAACTTCCAAGAACTGCAAGCAGAATTAACCGATACTGAAGATAAAATTCAAGCCTCGCGTCGTTTTTACAATGGCGTGGTGCGCGATTTTAATACCAAGCGCAAGACCTTTCCAACCAACATCTTCGCCGGTATGCTGGGCTTTCGACAGGACAAAGAGTTTTTTGACGTGACTGAAGCCGAAGCCGCCACTGTCCAAAATGCTCCTGAAGTAAAGTTTTAACGGTACCCCTGTAGCGAGAGCCCGCCAAGATGTACTCTGACATCGCTAAAAACAAACGCAAGACCGTTTTTATCATGGCGGTCTTTCTGGCATTCATCGCTTTGATAATCTGGATTTTTGACAAAGCTTACGGCGGTGGAAGTACCGGGGTATTTTACGGCGGCCTGATCGGCGCGAGCCTGTATGTGCTGTTTACCTACTATGCCGGTTCAAAGATGGCGCTGGCCCTAAACGGCGCCAAAGAAATCCAAAAGTCAGATGATCCCCGGCTGTGGCGCGTAGTCGAGAACCTGGCGATTACTGACGGCTTGCCAATGCCCAAAGTCTATATCATGGACGATCCCGGGCTCAACGCCTTTGCCACTGGCCGCGATCCCCGGCATTCGGCAGTCAGCGTCACCAGCGGTTTGCTCGCGGCTATGACCGATACTGAGCTGCAAGGTGTCATAGCTCACGAAATGGGCCATGTCAAAAATTATGACATTCGAGTTAGCATGGTCGCTTTTGCGCTGACCGCGGTTATTTCACTGCTGGCGGATATCATGCTGCGCTTGACGTGGTTTAGCAGCAACGACAACCGCGGCAGCAATAATCAGTTATTTTTTGTATTTGGTATCGTGGCCGCCATATTGGCGCCGCTGATTGCCACCATGATCCAGCTGGCTATCTCCCGGCAGCGCGAGTATTTGGCTGATGCTACCGGCGCGCTGACTACGAGATATCCCGAAGGCTTGGCCAGCGCCCTGGAAAAAATTGCCAAAGGGGGCAGTACCATTCGCCGGCAAAATACCTCGACCGCCCATCTGTTTTTTGCCAGCCCGCTGCGCAAGGGCGCCCTGACCGGTCTATTTAGCACACACCCGCCGATTGAAGATCGCATTGCCAGGCTGCGAGCTATGGGCACACACGCCTAAGATCCTATATACTAGATCGTATGGCAAAGGCAAAAAAAACCGCCAAAACGACTCCCAAACGTCTGGCGGCTAAAGCCGCCGCAAAACAAAAAGCCGCACCTCGCCCCCGCACCTCGCCGCGCCGGATCAAACAGGGACAGTACAAAAGCTTGCGCCTGCAGAAGCGCATCAAGCACCCCGTCCAGCTTCCCAATATCTGGCGCCTGACCAGGGCCGCGGCACTGACGCTGTGGCAGCACAAGAAGCTATTTATCGGTATTACCTTGATTTATGGACTGCTCAATGTGGTATTGGCCCAGGGCTTGGCAGGCGGCAGCAACGTCTCGACGCTCAAGAGCACCTTGGACGAGGTCTTCACGGGCCATTTTGGGGCGGTGGCTTCCAGTTTGACGATCTTTGTATCGCTTGTCGGTTCGGCGGGCAATACCACCAACCAGGTCGCCGGAGCCTACCAGGTTTTCTTAGCGCTCGTTGGCAGCCTGGCTATCATCTGGACATTGAGACAAGTTGCTGCTGGCACGGTGCCGCGGATTCGCGATGCCTACTACAGGGGTATGGCGCCATTAGTGACCTTCTTGCTCGTGCTGCTGGTGATTGCGCTGCAGGTTATTCCCCTCATACTTGGTTCAATGCTCTACAGCTTGGTAGTCAGCAATGGTATCGCGGTTTATTTTGTCGAAAAATTACTATGGGCTTTGCTGTACGGCATGCTGGCTCTTTGCAGCCTCTACATGCTTAGTTCGTCGCTGTTTGCGCTGTATATCGTGACCCTGCCAAATATGGCGCCAATGCAGGCTTTGCGGTCGGCCCGCGAGCTGGTGCGCTTCCGGCGCTGGACAGTACTCCGCAAAGTACTCTGTCTGCCACTGATCTTATTGCTGGCTGCCGCTGTCGTGATGCTGCCGATTATTATTTTGGCAGCTCCCTTTGCCCAGTACGTATTTTTCCTGCTGACTATGTTTGCGCTGGTGGCAGTGCACACCTACATGTACACCCTCTATCGGGAACTTCTGAATGAATAAACAGCAGGCTGCTGTACGTATCGAAAAATTGCGGGAGCTGATCAACGACTACCGCTATCACTACCACGTCCTTGACGAGTCGATCATGAGCGAGGCTGCGGCCGACAGTTTGAAGCATGAATTGTCGCAGCTGGAGGATAGCTATCCGGAATTCGTCACCCCGGACTCGCCCACCCAGCGAGTCGCTGGCAGCCCGCTGCCCGGTTTTACGCAGTTTGAGCACAGTTCCCGGATGCTCAGCCTCAATGACGTCTTTGATCTTGCCGAAGTAGAAGCCTGGCGCGAGCGGCTCATGAAGCTGCTGCCTGCCGATACCGCCGCTACCATCGAGTATTTTGCCGACCTCAAGATGGATGGCTTGGCCTGCGCCCTGGTCTACCATGACGGGATTTTGCAGCGGGGTATCACCCGCGGCGACGGTTTTGTCGGCGAGGATGTTACTGCCAATATTCGGACAATCGATTCAGTACCGCTGCGGCTGCGTTCAGATAGACGCTATAGCCTGTTTCTAGAGGGCCGGACCGAAGTGAGGGGTGAGATTGTCATGTACAAGGCTGATTTTGCTCGGCTGAACGATGCTCGCGCCCAAGCCGGCAAGCCGCTGTTTGCCAATCCGCGCAATACCGCCGCCGGTACCATCCGGCAGCTTGACCCCGAACTAGTAGCCAGCCGGCCGCTGTATTTTAGGGCCTATGACCTGCTGCGGGATAATCCGGACGATGTTCCGACGTATAGTTTCGCCTATCAGGCAATGCGTGGGCTGGGCTTGCTAGCCAACCCGGAGGCAGCCGTCTTTACCACAATTGCCGATCTAATGAAGTTTGCGGCTGACTGGGACACTAAGCGCCAGACTTTGCCGTTTAATACCGATGGCCTGGTCATCAAGCTCAATGACCGCCAGCTGTATCGCCGCTTAGGCGTTGTTGGCAAAGCTCCTCGTGCCGCGGTAGCCCTGAAATATGCTGCCGAACAAGCCGCTACTAAAGTAAAAGATATTTTCATATCCATCGGCCGGACGGGCGCGGCTACGCCGGTAGCCATGCTCGAACCTGTTTTGATTGCCGGCAGCACCGTGCAGATGGCTACCTTGCACAACGAGAGTGAAGTTGCCCGCAAAGACATCAGAGTAGGGGACACGGTGATCGTCCACAAAGCCGGCGACATAATCCCTGAAGTCCTGCAGCCGCTGCTAAAGCTGCGTGACGGCTCGGAACAGCAGTTTAAGATGCCAGCCCACTGCCCGGAATGCAATACTAATCTTGTTAAGTATAAAGCTGCCGATGCCGCCTGGCGC
>CAZXIT010000051.1:0-5904 GCA_964640775.1 uncultured Candidatus Saccharibacteria bacterium | reverse complement strand
CCCCTGGCCTCGTCCTTGGCAAGGACGCGCTCTAAACAACTGAGCTACACCCGCACGGGTGTGATGGTGGCTCCTCTCGGACTCGAACCGAGGACACGCGGCTCTTCAAGCCGCTGCTCTACCAACTGAGCTAAAGAGCCGCAACTTACCTATTTTACGGTAGATAACAGATTAGCACAAGCTACTGGCCAAATCCCACGACCTGGGCAGGCATTAACGTTTCCGTCGTTCGTGACCGCCCTGTTTGGGCGGGCGCGGGATGACTGTCCAGGTCGTGGGATTTGGCTGGCTTGACTTTGTTATTTGAATTCTTTGCCCATGAAAGTCTTGAGGTCGCTGACGGTGTCCATAAACTGGGCCGGGAAGACGATGGTGCTGTTTTTCTCGGAGGCGATTTCGGTCAGCGTCTGGAGATTGCGGAGCTGCAGGGCGATGGGGTGAGCGGCGATGATGTCGGCGGCGTCACCCAGTTTGGCGGCACTGAGAGCTTCTCCCTCGGCGGCGATGATCTTGGCGCGCTTTTCACGCTCGGCTTCGGCCTGCTTGGCCATGGCTCGCTGCATGCTCTCCGGCAGCTGAATGTCTTTGAGCTCGACGGTGCTGACAAATATTCCCCATTTTTCGGTGGAGGTTTCCAGGATTACTTTTATTTTTTCGTTGATGGCTTCGGTGGAGCTCAAGACTTCGTCCAGCGCGCTCTGGCCGACGATGTTCCGGACAGTCGTCTGAGCGATCTGGTAGGTGGCGGATACGACGTTTTCAATCTCCACGATTGATTTGGTTGGGTCCTGGACTTGGTAGTAAGCCACGGCTGAGACGCCGATACTGACGTTGTCTTTGGTGATAATCTGCTGTGATTCGATCGGCAGGGTGACGATTCGCAAGCTCACCTTTCGCATGACGTCGATAATCGGGATGATAAGCCTGAGGCCGGGATCTTTGATCTGGCCGCGGACCCGGCCGAGCCTGAAAACTACTCCGCGCTCATACTGGTTGATGATTCGAACGCCGTAAGCAATGATAATTAAGGCCGCGATAATGAGAAAAACAGCTACTCCTGACATGTTGTAGACCCTCCGTAAGTTATAGCCTCATTGTACGTCCCGGCTCCATGGAAACGCAAGACCTACGGCTGGCCGGAGAGTTTGAGGCGGTGCAATCGCCTGTCGTGATTATCGAGCAGTGTTTGATGTTCGCGGAGCAGCTGCTTGTGATCTTTGAGCTGTTCTTTGTGGTCTCTAAATTGTTCCTTGTGATCCTTGAATTGTTCTTTGTGGTCTTTGAACTGTTCCTGGTGCTCCAGCAGGTTTTGCTCATGGCTCTGCATCAGCTGCTCATGATCTTTGAGTATTGATTTGACGCTAACGTTGAGGGTATCCTCGACGCGTGTCAAGCGCTCGTCGACGTCATCAAGCTTGCGAGAAATAGCCACCAGAGAAACTTCACCCTCAATAATAGCATCGAGCTTGTGGTTGATGTCTTCCAGCAGTACCCCGCCGTAGTGGTCGCTGTCGTCACTCATAGTGAAAACAAGTATATGCCCGGCGGTGCTAAAAGCACAAGAAAAATTAAAAAATCATTAAATGGTGGAGATACAGGGACTCGAACCCTGGACCTCTTGCATGCCATGCAAGCGCTCTAGCCAACTGAGCTACATCCCCCTATGAGATCAAGCATAATTCTATCAAAACAGAGGTAAAAATGCCAGCTTCGCGCTAGATAATGCGTTTTTTGCGGCAGATGTAGATGATGAGCAGAATCAAGACGATATTAAAGCCGACGACGACCGGGAAAGCCAGGTGGGAGCGCTGGCCCGGTATCGGGACATTCATGCCCAGCATGCCAAAAAAGACATTTGGCAGGGCGACAAGTATGGTGGCCAGTGTCAGCAGGGTAATAGTCTGGTTCAAATTGTTGCTGCTGATAGCCGAGTAGGCGTCGCGGATGTTGCTGATAGAGCGCAAGTTGGAGCGGATAGCCTCGATGGACTGTTCGTTGTTGAGCAGCAAATCCTCGACAATATCTTCGTCTTCCTCAAACATCGGCAGCTGGCGGCCGGCCAGCAAGCGGCGCAATGTAGCGTTGGTCGGCAGCAGCGAAGCCAAGAACTCGTTTAATTCGTCCTCGATTGTCACAAAATCTATCAAGTCTTGATTGGTAATCCCCTGGCCCCGGAGGCGCGAGCGGATGGCTTTAATTTTGCGGCTGGTGTGGCTCAGCGACACATCGTACTGGTCGCTGATGTAAGACAGGATGAGCAGGATTAATTTGGCCCGCTGGGTGGTCGCAAAAGCTGTGCGGCCATTGATGAGGGCATCGACGGCTGGCAGACGGAAGGCCGAAACGGTGACCACGTATTCGGGATCAAAGACGATCAGCAGCGGCGCGGTGTCCATCTCGCCGTCGTCGTTTTTGTAGGCATAGCGCACAAACATGTAGCTTTGCTCGCTTTCGCGCTCCAGACGGGGCACCTCGTCCTCATCCAGGGCATCTTCCAGATAGCCAGGCTCCAGTTTGAACTGCTTGACGAGCAGCGCGATTTCAGTCTCGGTTGGTGCTTCGGCATGCACCCAGGTACCGGGCTGCGGCTGTTCGAGCTCTTTGACGGCGGAGCTGCGCACACTCTTGTAAAAATATTTGATCATAGCTGAAGTTATCCTTACGTAACAGTATAGCTTTAAGCCAAAATTATACCTAAAAGCCAAGCATTTTTAGGGCTTGGCTTTATCGGCTTTTTCGTGCGCGCCCACCCGGCGGCGGGTGATAGATACTGTTTGTTTTGATCTGTTTATTTCACGCGCCGCTGGCTTGCGCACGATCTGCCTTAATCATAACCAATGTGTGCGTTTTGTCAAGGATCCTGGATCGTTAAACGCTGGCCATTGCTGAGCAGCGCGGTCAGTGTATAGTGCGCGCAGACATTGGTACCGCTGGCATCACAGCCCGGCTTGCCAGCCAGTGAGACCGGCTGGTAGGCAAAGCTGCCGGCTTTCGGCGTATCTGCCAGCTGCAAATTGAGCGCTTCCGGGTCGCGCAGCAGCTCCGGATCAAGCCCTGCCAGGTTAGCCGTCGCCCAGGTCTGGTTATTCAACTGAGCCTGCGAAGGATACGCCGTGTTCTGCGTGAAGTAGCTCGCGAGATAGCTGTGCAGTGCGTCCAAGTGATCTTTGCGTACCGAGTCGCGGGCACTGGCTGGCTGCTGAGCGGCGGCCTGGGCTTCCATTTGCCACTGCAGGCGGGCAAAGTCATTCCAGGCCAATTTCGTTTGTGGTTCGTCCGGGAGTACAGCGCTGTTGTAGTGATCATAGACCAGGACGGTTCGCCGGCCATCTTTGAGCAGGTCAATCTGCTGCAGCTGGTGGGTTTTGGCACTGACATAGAAAGTGGCGCTGGCGCCCTTGAGCGAATCAAGGGCAGACATAGCAGCCTGCAGGTCGGCGACCGTGAATTTATTGCTCGTCGCGGCGCTCTGGCTGGCTATCTTGAGATAAGCAATATTTAACTTGACGGCATAGACAAACACTTTGCTGCCTCCCAGTGTTTTGCTGCTGACTGACTTGACGTCATAATCGTAGACCTTGTGGTCTTGCAGGAAGCCGGCGAGCTGGGTACGCGTCTGCAGTGAATAATTGCCCAGGATTACCGGTCCAAAAGCCTGGTAGCGCGGATCAGCCAAGCTGGCCAGCTGAGCGCTCACCCCGGCAGCTTGCACGCCTTTGGCGCGAAGCTGCACCCAGGCGTTCTGGGCTGCTTGTGAGACTGGCTTAGTGATGCTGGCCGGGATGGCCTGATAGCTGATGTAGCTGCTGGCCGCCGAACCGTAGGCCTGTACGCCAAAATTAGCCCCGGACTGCTGGATAGTAGCCTGGGTACTGACTATCGGGTTGGACAGGCTGCCGAAGTCAAAGCTGGCTTGGCTCTGCCTATCGCTGCCAGTGGTGGTAACTTGTATTCTTGGTGTCGACAATACGCCTGACAGCGCATCATTAAACGCCAGCGCCGGATCGTGCTGGCGAGCCTGGGCACGAAAAAATACAACTGCCCCGGCAGCTATTACTAGTACTGCCATACTAATCAGTCCGATGGGCAGCAGCCGTCGTCGCCGCCAAGATTTTCGGGCGGGAGGCGGCACAAACTGCAATGGCGGCTGCTCCGGTGCAGGCGCTGTCGAAGCTGCGGCAGCTGATTCTTGGGGCGGGGCGGCCGCATTGGCTGCCGGGCCCGATGACTGGGCGGCCGGCATCGTGGGGTGAGGCGCAGGAGGCTGGTGATGGGGTGGTGGCGCAGGAACCGGGAGCGGCTGCGGCGCCGGAGAAGCTGCCAGCGGCGACAACACTGCGCGCTGGCCGCCATGCGTTACGAGCGGCGGCCGGCGCATCGGTATGGCCGTGAAGCCGTCCACCGATAACGGACGACGGCGGTGGGGCGGCCGTCCATGCGGCGGTCGTTTGGGAAACTCCTCAGGTGTCATAATTTTTGCTGCTTGTGCTTACTTTGTGCTTACAGTATACAGTACAACTTACGGAGTTTCGCGGCTTTTGACCTGGGCGGCCCGGGGCAGTATATACAGGCCCAAAATTAAGGCAAAAAGAATCGCGAAACCGCACATAATGCTCGGTATGCCCCTCCTCGAGGCTGGGCTTATGACGTTGGCCAGCGCGGCTGGTACGATAAATACCAAGTAGCCGAGGATCATCGCCTGGACAGTCTGCAGCTTTTTGAGTCCGGTTTTGCCGCGTTTTTGCAGCTGATTTGCCCAATGGCCTCCGAGAACAAGCGCCGTCAGCAGCCAGCCAAAATAGTACACATAGTAATAGCCGCCTAGTATCGGTCGAAGTTGAAAAATCACATAATTGCCGGTACATTGCTGGCCGCTAAACACTGCCGGATAGGCCAGGAAAACTATCATAAAGGCCGCCATAGTGGCATAGCTGGCACTCACCAGGCGGCGGCCCGGCTTGTCAGCCAGGACGTGTACGATGTGCAAGCCGAGCGGCGGCAGAGCGGCAATAGCCACGAAGCCCACCCGGGACCACAGCGCCCCTCGGAGCCCATAGCCGGTGCAGACGAAATATTCCGCCAGCTGGAAGGTCGCCAGCGCCAGCATGACTAGCGTTACTAGCCGGGTTAGCAGTGTCATCTTGTAGCGCCAGACAGTATAGATCAGCAAGACCGACTCGATAATCACGGTGGCGATCATTATCGGCGGCGAAAAACAATTAAGCTGCGTGCTTTTTGACTTTTTCATAATCTGAACGATTATAGCATCTTCAGTAATTCAGTTTCAGTAATCTGGGCAGTGCCTAGTTTGGCGGCCTTGGCTAGTTTGGCGGCTCCGACATTAGCACCGACTACCAGATAGTCCGTATCTTTGCCGACCGAGCTCTGAAAGGTCCCGCCTCGTGCGCGAATTTTCTCTCCAGCCTCATCACGGCCCAAGGCCTGCAGGCTGCCGGTAATAGCAAATTTTTTACCCGCCAGCTTGCCTCCAATTTGTTTAACCGGCTGCGGCCATACGCCGAGTTTCTGGAATTTTTCGAGCAGAGCTTGGCTGGCTGGCTGGCTAAACCACTCGACGACCGACTCGGCTACGACTTCGCCCACGCCCTCCACCTCTGCCAGCTGCTCAATGGTAGCTCCGCTGATCGTCTCCAGCGATCGAAAGTGATTCGCCAAATCAATCGCCGTCTGGGTACCGACATGCCGAATACCCAGACCATATAAAAATCGCCCCAGGGACGGCTGTTTTTTTGCCTGGATAGCCGCGACTAGTTTATTGGCTGAGGTCTCGGCAAACCGGTCCAGTCCCAGCAGATCGGCAGCCGTCAAGCCATAGATATCAGCTTGATCCTTAACAAGTTCAGCATTAAGCAAAGCAATGACATTTTTTTCACCCAGTCCTTA
>CAZXIT010000050.1:0-6360 GCA_964640775.1 uncultured Candidatus Saccharibacteria bacterium | reverse complement strand
CTGCCTCCAGGTGGGGCAGCAGCTGTTCGATTGTCTGGTCGACGGCTTCGCCGGCTTTGACCATCAGCATCACCCGGCGGGGCCGTTTGAGCTGGACAATCATCTCTTTGATAGAGTGTACGCCAATAACCTTGCTATCCTTGGCATCACCCGCTAGAAAGTCATCAACTTTGCTGACCGTCCGATTAAAGGCCGCCACTGTAAAACCATGGTCATTCATATTCATAATCAGATTTTGGCCCATAACGGCCAGGCCAATCACGGCAATATCGGCAGCTGGGTCATTGGTTTCAGGGCTCATTAGCTACAGTATAGTATAATTTTGGATATCTGTAAGGAGGCGACATGGCAGAAGTTATAATCAAAGATGACCTGCAGGCATTTGATGATGCTGCTGCTCAAATCACCAGTCAATATTTGAATGAGGCCATAGACCGCTATGGCCGGGCAGTCTGGGTGCTGGCTGGTGGCAGCACACCGCTTGGCGCATACGATGTCATAGCCAAACAGTACGCTCACAGCATTGATTGGGAGCACGTACAGGTCGCCATGGGCGACGAACGCTGCGTACCGCCTGGCCATATTGACTCCAACTGGGTGCAAGCTAGCACCGCTATGATTGACCGGCTGGCTATACCTGAGGCCAATAAACTGGCGCCGCCGCTTGGGCTGAGCGCCGAAAAGGCTGCCAAACGCTACGCAATCGTGATTGCCAAATTAGCTGAAAAAAGCCCGGGCATTCCCCGTCTCGACCATGTCTGGTTTGGCATCGGTGATGACGGCCATACGTTCTCGCTCTTCCCAAACCACCCCGCCCTGTCTGCAGCAGACACCCTGGTAGTGCCAGTCCACAATTCGCCTAAACCGCCGCCTGATCGGATTAGTCTGAGCCTCAAAGCTTTGACAGGCGCTGGCAGCGGATTGATTATGATTTCGGGTGCTGGAAAAGCTGCGGTGGCCGCTCGGGCGGTCCAGGGCGATACATCGCTGCCGATTGCTCAAGTGGCGGCGACCATTGAAGCCTCCGGCGGGAAAGTCATCTGGCTGCTCGACAGGGCGGCTGCCAGCCAGCTAGCCTAACGTACTAATCCAGCGTAAAACAATTTCCTTTAGCTCTCCCCATTTAGGCGGCTGGCGAAATGTATGGCCGGCGCCGGCTATTACCTCTAGCTGCTTGGGCCCTGGCAGGCAGTCAAACAATATTTTTTGATGAGCCAGCGGCGTGGTGGCGTCTTCAGTTCCTACGACGAGCAGCACCGGCATGATCAGTGCGGCTGCTTGAGGCACGAGGTCATACTTGAGGCGGTCTTCCATGTGCGACCATAGCAGACGTCGCTCAGGCCGTCCCGCTTTGGCGGGTGTCACCCATACGCCATCGCGCTGCCACTGTTCAATGTTTTCATCACGCGGGGATAATCGATGGCTTTCAATGCTCAGCGCTCCGGATACTACAGTGGCAATTGGGGCTAAGGCCTGCACTTTTTGCGGATATTTTTCAGCGAATAAGGCCGAGCAGATACCTCCCAAGCTATGGCCCGCCAGCACAAACGGTTCACGATACCAATTTTGGGCTGCCGCCCAGCTAATAACATCTTGCAAATCCGTGTAGTAGTTCGTGACAGAGGCGTACTGGTAATCACCGTCGCTCTCGCCAAAGCTATGTGCAGTATCAAACGCGACTGCAGTATAGGCTGATTCGACAAACGCCTCCCGTATTGCCTTGATCTGCAGCTCGTCTTTGCTGCCGCCCAGTCCGTGCATCACAAAAGCCAGCCGGCCCGGAGTTTTCGAGCCCTCAACGACGATGCATAATCGCTGGCCCCGGCGGTTAGTTATAAAGCTTTTCACTACCCTAGTAGTATAATGCAGGTGATATGAGCAGAGAATTATTCGGCACTGATGGCATCCGCGGCCTGGCTGGTACCTATCCGCTCAACCAGCAGGGAGCTAAGCAAATTGGCAAAGCCGTTGCAGCCCACTTTGCTAAGCCGGGCGAACTGGTAGTGGTTGGCCGCGATCCCCGGGAATCTTCACCAATGCTTTCCAAAGCCGTGATTCAGGGACTGATGGCTATGGATGTACGAGTTGAGGATCTTGGCATCATTCCCACCCCAGGGCTGGCCTATCTCACCAGGCATCGGAGAGCGAAAGCCGGTGTGATGATTACGGCCAGCCACAATCCGTACACCGATAACGGCATTAAAGTGTTCAGCGGTGACGGAGATAAGCTGCCTGACGGCGTTGAAGAGAGCCTCAATTCTTTGATTAACAGCAAGATAGCCTCACGTGGCGCAGGTTCTTCTGCGACTGTCGAGTCGGCAATTACTGATTATCAGGTATTTTTGGCTGCTTCGGCGGGCGGCGGTTCTTTTAAGGGCCTGGGTATTGCAATTGATTCGGCAAATGGCGCTACAAGCGGCCTGGCGGAAAAGGTGTTTCATCGCTTAGGTGCTGCAGTCGTCCCCCTCTTTGACAAGCCGAACGGCACAAATATCAATGTTAGCTGCGGAGCAACCGATACGGCTGCCTTGCAGGCAGCAGTCAAAGCCCGCAAGCTGGGGGCTGGAATCGCTTTTGACGGTGATGGCGACCGTTTGATGCTGGTTGATGAGCTGGGCCGTCAGCTGAGTGGTGATCATATCCTTTATATTTTGGCTGTCAGCGGCCATCAGAAAGGTGTTGTCGCAACCCTGATGAGCAATATGGGCCTAGAGACAGCACTTAAGCAGCACAATATCGTCCTGCACCGTACATCGGTCGGCGACCGCTATGTACTTGAGGGCCTCGCCAAAACTGGACTGAGCCTGGGCGGTGAACAGAGCGGCCACATCATTCTCAGCGACTACTCCGGTACCGGCGACGGCCTGCTGGTAGCTATTCGGACATTGCTGCAGGTCCAAGCTTCCGGTAAAAGTCTTGCTCAGTGGTACGATGAAATGCCCTTGCTGCCCCAAGCCTTGGTCAACATAGCTTTGCCCGACAAGTCCCTGTTGGAGCGGTCAGAGTTTACTGCGCTGATTGCGGAGTGTTCTGATGAGTTTGGCGCTAGCGGCCGCCTCAATATCAGGCCGTCAGGCACTGAGCCAAAACTGCGTATTATGGTCGAATCATCCGATGCGGCAGAGCGTGCCCAAAGCATTGCCGACCGTGTCTCGGCTTTGTTTGAATCACTAGAAACCCAGGTTGCAGATGTCCAGTAGCAGCCAGCTCACATATATCGAAGCTGGCCCGGCACTCCAGCCGCTGGTTGCTGCCATCGCTATTGGCCAGGATCCGACCCTAGAAGCCCAGTTGATCCAGAAGTCTTTGCAGCCCGATATTCTCAAATTTACACCTAATGATTCCAAGCAGCGCTTTGGCAGCATGACAATGCTGCAAAACTGGCGAGCCAAGGGCCGCGAAGTACACTGGCTGCTGGGTGCTGGCAACGATTTGGCCGGTATCATCTGGTATGGCCGGTCTCCATTCCCTTTGGAGATAGATATGCCTGAAGTCCCCGAAGAAACATTCGCCATACGTATCTACGAAGGCTACGCCGGGCATGGGCTAGCAGTGCCTTTCATGCTGCAAAGCCTGCGCTTGCTAGTGCAAACACGGCAGCAGCAAGGATTGCCAATTAGCGGCTTATGGCTGCAGACCGACATTGCCAATATTGCGGCCAATAAAGTCTACACTCGAGCTGGCTATCGGGAAGTAAGCCGTGACGACAAGCGGGTTACGATGGTCATAGACAGACAGCAAATGCTGGCAGCCGCGGCAGCGTAGGTGCTTCTGCTTGCTTTACCTATCGCTGTAAGTGTGTAAAAATTGATCCTATGACAAACCAGGGATTGATACTTGATACTGCCAGTCAGCCATGGGAGGCATCACGGGGGTTTGCCCTGTCTGATTTGCCGATGCCGACGCTTGACGAGGCCAAAAACCCGGCTGATGCCGCGGCAGTCATCCTCAAAATACGGTATGCCGGTGTCTGCGGTTCGGACCTGGGCCTCTGGAACCGCACGGCGTTTAAAGACATGTTCCACGCTGCCCTGCAGCGCGACGGCAAGACTGCCCGGGTGGTCGGCCATGAATTTGTCGGTGAAATTGTTGAGGCTGGCTCGATGGTCAAAGCACTGTACTCGGATCCTGACCCCAATAATTTGGCCAAGATTGAGGTCGGCAGCCTGGTGTCAGGCGACTCGCACGTCACCTGCGGCCGTTGCTACCAATGCCGGCTAGGCGAGGGCCATGTCTGCCTGGACGAAGCCATCCTCGGCATTTCTATCGATGGTATTTTCGCGGAATATGTCAAAATTCCTGCTAAAAACCTCTGGTCGATAGATGAAAGCCGGATTCGGCCGGAAATTGCTGCTATTTTTGATCCCTTTGGCAATGCCGTGCACGCCACTACCAAAGCTGATATGCGCGGCCAGCGGGTAGCTATTTTTGGCTGCGGCCCAATCGGTCTGTTTTCGCTGCTGCTAGCTCAGAACTTTGGGGCCGCCAAAGTCATCATGGTCGACATTAATCCGGCCAACCTCGAAATGGCTAAAAAACTTGGCGCCGACGAAGTTATCCAGATTCAGCCCAAAACCAAAGCTCACGACTGGGAGAGTGACCCCGAGGTCATCGAGCGCATTATGGAACTGACGTACGGCAAGGGCGTTGATGTATCCCTGGAAATGGCCGGTCCTCCCTCCTCCGTTAACAACGCTATTGACAGTGCTCGTCGCGGCGGCCAGGTGATACTGTTTGGGATTAAAGACGGCGACCTGACAATTCCTAACTTTTCGCGGGTTATCGTCCGCGGCCTGACCATCCACAATGTTATTGGCCGCCGCTTGTTCGGTACCTGGCAAATTACTCAGCGCGTGCTGTCCCAAAAGGCTAACGGTATCCAGCAAGCCGTATGGGACGTTATACTCAATGGCGGCGATGGCACTATCTTGCCGCTGCAGGATTTTACCCCGGAGTCATTTGAGGCTGCTGCCAAGCAGCACCCCAAACTTTTATTTAAAATTCACGGATAAGGCTATAGGCAATGTATAAAGATTTACAGCCAGTTTTAGAGGCCGAGCTAATCGCTATCCGCGAAGCAGGCCTCTACAAGCAAGAACGGGTGCTGCAGTCGCCCCAGGGGCGGTTAATTACCGTTGACGACAAAGAAGTACTTAACTTTTGCTCCAACAACTACTTAGGTTTATCGGGACAGCCAGAATTAGCCAAAGCGTCAGATAAGGCTCTGGAGCGCTGGGGCTTTGGCACCGCTTCGGTGCGCTTCATTTGCGGCACCCAGGGCATCCATCATGAGCTGGAGGCAGCCGTCGCTGCGTTTGTCGGTATGGAAGCCGCTGTTACGTATTCTTCCTGCTTTATGGCGAACGTCGGACTGTTTCAGACCTTTTTCGGTCCCGAGGACGCTATCATTAGCGACGAGCTGAACCACGCCTCGATTATCGATGCCGTGCGTCTGACCAAGTCCGAGCGGCTGATATACCAGCACATGGACATGGGCGATTTAGAAGCCAAGCTGCAATCAGTCCAGGACAAACGCCTAAAAGTGGTCGCCACGGACGGCGTCTTTTCGATGGATGGCCATATCGCTCCGCTCAAAGAGATCTGCGACCTAGCTGACAAGTATGGCGCGTTGGTCATGGTTGATGATGCCCACGGGGTAGGAGTACTGGGTGCCGCCAGCCGCGGTACCCCGGAGCACACCGGCACCACCGACCGGATTGATTTCCTGACCGGTACCTTTGGCAAGGCTCTCGGTGGCGCCGGCGGGGCGTTTACGGCTACTCGCGCTCAAGCAGCTGAATTCCTACGCCAGCGCTCCCGTACCTACCTGTTTTCAAATGCCCTGGACACCGGGATTGCCGGGGCAGCGCTGTACGCCCTGCAATACGTCGATCAGCATCCCGAAGCCAGGCAGCAGCTCCTAGACAACACTAGCTCCTTTCGAACCCAGATGAAACAGGCTGGATTCAATATCTCTGATGTCCAGCACTCGATTACGCCAATTATGCTGGCCGAAGAAAAAATGGCAGGCGACATGGCTAAAGCTCTGTTCGACGAGGGCATTTATGTCGTCGGCTTCTCGTTTCCTGTTGTGCCGAAGGGCAAAGCCCGGATCCGGGTACAAATTTCGGCAGCGCACACGCCCGCCGACATTGACCTGGCTGTCAAAAAATTCACGCTGGTCGCTCAAAAAATGGGCGCCATCTAAGCCGGAATATAGAGGTCAAATTGCCGCTAGGGTGTATACTAGGGAAAAGAACTTATGAAGCACCCTATCGTACAAGCCAAAAATGGCGCAACTGTGTATATCAACCTTATCGGTTCACAGGCCTCTGCCAGCATCGCGCAGCACCCCTACCT
>CAZXIT010000049.1:0-6600 GCA_964640775.1 uncultured Candidatus Saccharibacteria bacterium | reverse complement strand
TCCGTCTCGACGAGATCGGTTTCGTCATCACCGACCAGCATCTCCGGACCAGTATGCCCGGTGTTTTTGCCGCCGGCGATATCCGCAGCGGCGCCACCATGCAGATTGCCAGCGCCGCCGGCGAGGGAGCCACCGCCGCCCTCAAAATCCGCGAATATCTCGAAGGCCACCTCCACCCCGTCCAAAACTAGTAATTAGCTGTGTAGTTGGGGAAGAAATCGAGGACTAATTGGTGTTTTTTGAGACCAGCCTTGTGCAGATCTTTTTCTAGGGCTTCAACCATTGGCTCAGGCCCGGAGACGTAAACCAAAGTGTCTTCGGAGGGCTGCTCGAGGCCAAGAATTAGTTGGGCGCTCAAGCGGCCGCGTTCGCCGCCCCAAGCAGGTGTTGGATTGCTGACTACGATAGTGGCGTGCTGGCCGGCTCTCTCGAAAGTGTCTTGGAAAATAATTTCATCCTCGTTAGCGACTCCGTACAGCAGTTTAATCGGGCGCTGCTCGCCGGTAGCGGCTAGCCACTCCAGGATGCTGTGAAAGGGGGTAATGCCGATGCCGCCGGCCACGAACACTAATGGCGTTTGGATTAATTTTGGCAGCACGAAGTCGCCCATCGGGCCGCTCATCGCCAGCTCTGCTCCTGGCTCCAGTTTAAACAGAGCTTTTTTAAAAGTACTGCTCTTATCGCCGGCAAACTTAGTGGTGATGCTAAGCAGCGTGTCAGTCGGTGGAGAGGAGAGTGTAAACCAATGCTTGATGCCACGCTTGTCGGGGTGGGCATGCTTGATCGTCAGCTCGATAAACTGGCCGGCCGTATAGTACACCGGCTTTTCCGGCCGGAAATAAAATGTCCTTATGTTGGCCGCCTCGGCCTCGCTGTGATCCAAAACTACGCGCATACCCACCAGTGTAACAGATTGCGCGGCCTATTTTTTGAAGCGATCGGGGTAATCAGTGACGACGCCGTAGAGCCCGTACCTAGCCCAGCGCTTGGCCTTCACAGGGTCGTTCAGCGTGTAGGCGTATAAGTGATAGCCGCTGCGGCTTACAGCCCGGATGAAGCCGCTCCACAGCCAGAGCTGATTCATGCTGATATATTTTGTGCCAATCTGCCGCGCCCGGTGGCTGGCCCGGACGCCGCTCCAGGGCTCAATGACAATCTTAGGGATGGAGGGCAGGGCGCGGTGCAATGCCAGCAAGGTTTTTTGGCTTTTGGACCCCAGTAAAAAATACTCGGCTTTCCAGTCCGCCGCAAGGTATGCTGCAAAAAGTTTTACGATTGGTTTCACCGGCACCCCGCGCTTTACTTCGACATATAAAGGCACTGGATGGCCGATGGTCTTGAGCAGCGCTTCAAACGTTGCGAGGTCAGGCTTATGAGCCAGCAGTTCTTGATAGGTGCTCCGAGAGATAACATGGCGCTGGCCGTTTGGATCTGTCAGGTAGGGATTGTGATGCAGGATAACGATACCGTCCTGCGTGACTCGCAGGTCAAATTCCAGGGCATCGACGTGGTGCTCCAGGGCCTTTTGCAGGCCCTTGATCGTGTTTTCCGGGGCAAGGCCGCGGGCGCCGCGGTGACCGATGATCTTCATGTGCACTTAGTGTACAATACTAGCAAAGATAAGGAGCGTCCCAGTGGCTGATTTTAACCTAGTACTAGAACCCGGCGATTACCAAAGCGGCATCGTCAACACCGTGGTGGAGATCCCCCAGGGCAGTTTTCTAAAAATCGAATGGCATCGGCAGACGGCGACCTTTATGATCGATCGCGTCGAGCCGGCTATTTTTGCCAAGCCGGTCAACTACGGCTTTATCCCCCAGACGCTTGATGAGGATGGCGACGAGCTCGATACCTTAGTTGTCTGCGCCGAACCAATCCCCACCGGGGTCTGGCTGCAGGCCAAAATCATCGGTGTCATGAATTTTGAGGACGACGGCGAAATGGATCATAAAATCATCGTCGTGCCGGCTGACGACCGCAACACCGGCGACAGTATCAATTCGCTGGCTGACCTGGGCGAGCGCTGGCAGCAAATGATCCGCGAACATTTCACCCACTACAAAGACCTCAAAAAGCCCGGTACTACCATCGTCCAAGGCTTCGGCGACATCGAAGCCGCCAAAGCCATCATCGCCGAGTCCATCGAACGCTACCAGAAGCAGTAATTATGGGGCTCGTACCTGAATATCTTGATCAATCACAAATCGCTTTGGAAGCAGTGGCACGTGACTTTCGCCCACAATTGCTCGAGGCCTGGGGTAACATAGAGCCCGACCTAAAGGCTGACAATAGTCCGGTTACTCGGCTTGACCTAGAAATTGAGACAGCAATCAAGGATGTCTTGCGTCCAGTCGGTCAGTCAGTGGGTTTTGAAGGCGAAGAACATGGCAAAGAAGGCAGCGAAAGTAGATTTTGGCTGATAGATCCGATTGATGGTACTGAACAACTGGTTCGAGGCCTGCCGGGTTTCCGTATTATGGCGACGTTGATCGACGAAGACGAGCCGCAATATGCCTTCGTCTACGACGTATTAAAGGATGAGCTGTACACCGCCCGTAATGGCGAGGGCGCGTTTTGCAACGGCCAAGAGCTGCATGTTAGCGAACGTCCTGTGCAAAGGGCCTGGCTTGAATTTACCGCCAACCTTGCTCTCGAAAAGGCGGTCGCGATACTGCCAGCAATCCGAAATCTGACCCGGGGAGTGCGCATGACAGGCGACTTTACTCATACCCTGCGAGGCCGTCTAGATGGCCATTTGTACTATGAAGCAGCTGGCTCAAGCTGGGATTGGGTGCCGTGGGCATTGTTGATCAAGGAGGCTGGCGGCAAGGTAGCAAACCTGGGCCAGGACAGTTACGATTACCGTAATGGTAATTTTCTAGCAGCCAATCCGATTATTTTCGATGACGTAATGACTGCGATAAATACGGTGTTGCAGACAGCGGATAAAAAATGAAAAAAGTCATTCCACCAAACAGCGTATTAGTTCCAGACAATGCAGAGTGTGTTTTTCAGGGCATGATTTTCGATACCTACCAGTGGCCGCAGCAGCTGTTTGACGGCTCAGAGCACACCTTTGAAATGCTGAAACGGACTGACACCGTCACGGCCATCTGCGTGGTCGATGATAAAATCCTGATAATCGATGACGAACAGCCCCATATGGGTTCGCGACAGAGTTTCCCCGGCGGCCGGGTTGACCCCGACGACAGCTCCATCGAAGCCGCCGCCGCCCGCGAAGTCCGCGAAGAGACAGGATACAACTTCCGCAGCTGGCGGCTCATCAAGGTCTGGCAGCCCTACCGCAAGATGGAATGGTTTGTCTACGTCCTGCTGGCCTGGGACTGCACGGGTGAACAGCCGGTATCACTAGACCCGGGCGAAAAAATCACTGTCCACTCCCTCGATTTCGCCACCGTAAAATCCCTAGTCATGCAAAAAACCGGCTATCTCGGTGAAAGCAGCCCTATTTTTGAGTCAGCCAGCTCATTGACAGAATTGCTGGACTTGCCGGAGTTTAGCGGCCAAACGGTCGACCGCTAGAACCGCTCGATATGATAAGCTGAGAAGATACCAGCTCGTAACTAGGAGAAAAACCATGGATGACCAAGTAATCGCGGTAACTACCAATGATATCCCCGGCTTTGAAGTCGTCAAAACGTACGGTGAAGTATTCGGCGTACTGGTGAGAAGCCGCAACATCGTCAGCGGCTTTGGTGCCAGCCTCAAGTCAATCATTGGCGGCGAGATCGGTGCCTATAGCAAGCTGCTCAGCGACAGCCGGATCGAAGCAACCGAGCGCATGAAACAAGCGGCCGCCGAGCAGGGGGCCAACGCCGTACTAGCTATGCGGTTTGATACTGGTGACATTGGCGGGACGATGAACGAAGTGGCCGCTTACGGTACGGCCGTCAAAATACAGCCCAAGAAATAATTAGAACCCCTAAGCAGTTATTTTATATGAAAAAGCCAGCAAATAAGTACCGGACACACATACCCGAGCCGCGCTGGCAGCAAATAGCCAGCGTGATAGTCGTAGTTGCCTGCGCCGCAGCCTGGTTGTGGCTCGTTTTTCGCAGCCGGTAGGATTATTATTCGGGGATGGTGGTGACAATTGGCTGCGTAATATAGTCGCGCAGACCGTTAAGCGCGGCATGCACGCCTTCCAAGACCCGGTAATCCTGCGGCTGGCTCTTCTCAGCATACGTATCTTTGAGCAGTATGGGGTTCGACGGCTTTGGTATGGCCTTCCAGGTTGGACCGGAGAATTCTCCGCGCAGATTGAGCTCCACGTCTTTGGGAAATTCCCGGCTGCCTTCGCCTTCGCGCCAGGTCAGCGCGTAATCGCCACGCTCATCGCTCCAGCCGACATTCAGCACTGGCGGTTTTTCCTGAATGGGGCGTAATTTCTCGAGGTACGATGCTACGGAAGTATCAGTTGCGATGACTTCCGAGGCAGCGGTGCCGGCCTGCGGAAAGACCCGCTCATTATGGATTAATACTAGGCCGGTGGTGGTCGTGGCAAAGCGCGTGGTGTCAGTGAAGGGCTCTCCAGCCTGCTGGCCATGAGTAATGCTCACCGCCGTGTCTTCCAGAGACATGTTGCGGCTGGATAGCAAGCTGCTAAAGACCAGCTGGCTTTGGGCCTCAGCTTCAGGAGCGTCTGGCAAGGTTTGCTCAGCATAGAGCAGGACTGGCTCCAGCGGGGTATCGCTAGCGGCCTGTTCTTCAATCGCCGGCAGGACAGTTTCGTTGAGGCTATCTATAAAGCTGCTGAATGTTTCATCTGGCACAGCAGGCAGCAACTCGGTAGACGCTGCTGCTGCAGGACTGACAACGGGCAGGGCATCAGGCATGGCTGGCAGATACTCGGGTACAGCCATGGTTTCGGCGGCGGGGGCGAGAGACAACAATCCCGGTTCAGAGTTGAGGCCTAGCGCCGGCTCGGCAGCAGTTTCGGCTAAGACGAAAGCCCCAATTCGGTTAATGCTATCGACAAGCCCGCTGTCCAGTTCACCGGTAACGTCGTACGATACTCCCAGAGGAGCACCAATGCCAGTCTCAAATGATGTACCGCCTAAGTCGCCGGCCGGGGCGAGGTCAACGCCGCCAATATCACCCCCAAGATCGAGATCCAGACTAGGCATATCAAACTCAATACCACCGCCTATATCTAAGTCAAAGTCGAATGAAGGCAACTCTAGATCTACCATAATATCATTATACCATATTGTGTCAATAGTTTCAATGACCATCAGGCTTTTACATTCGGAGCATAAGCGGTACACTGTAAGGCATAAACAGGAGCACGCATGAAAACACGGGTTGCAATTAATGGTTTCGGACGAATCGGGCGCAATGCCTTTAAAGTGGCGTTTGAGCGCAGCGATATGACCATCGTGGCCATCAATGACCTGACCAGCACCGAGACACTGGCGCACTTGCTCAAGCACGACAGCAATTACGGTACCTATGGCAAAGAGGTCGGGCACGATGACAAGGGCATCATTGTCGATGGCAAGCATATCCAGGTTTTCGCCGAACGCGATCCGGCGCTGCTGCCTTGGGAAGAGCACAAAATTGATGTTGTCATTGAGTCTACGGGCTTTTTTGTTGATCCGGCCAAGGCCAAGGCCCATATCGATGCCGGCGCCAAAAAGGTGGTCTTGAGCGCCCCGGCCAAAGGCGAAGGAGCTACCACCATTGTGCTCGGTGTCAACGAAGATGCCCTCGACGGAGCATCGGAGATCATCAGCAACGCGTCGTGTACCACCAACTGCATTACCCCCGTTTCGGCTGTGATTGAAGCTAATTTTGGCATTGAAAAGGCTATGATGACCACTGTGCACAGCTATACTGCCTCCCAGATGCTCCAAGATGGCCCGGGAGCCAAAGACAAGCGCGAGATGCGCAATGCCGCCGAAAACATCGTGCCGACAACCACCGGTGCCAGCATTGCCGCAGGCCAGGCTCTGCCAGCACTGCAGGGAATCTTTGGCGGCATGAGCGTCCGGGTGCCCACCCCCGTCGTGTCATTGAGTGATTTCGTGATCATCACCAAGCGGGCCGTTTCAATCGAAGAGGTCAATGAGGCTTTCAAAAAAGCCGCCAGCGAACCGTATTACCAGGGTATACTGGCCGTGACTGAAGAAGAACTAGTTAGCAGTGACTTCATCGGCAACAGCCATTCGGCGATTGTCGACCTGAAACTGACCAACGTCGTCCAGGGCACTATGCTCAAAGTCGTCGCGTGGTATGACAACGAATGGGGCTACAGCAATCGTTTAGTCGAAGTCGTTGCCGACACCGGCCGGTTGTTGCATACTAAAGAGGATCATTCCAAGCATCACGACTGAGAGATAGGGAGAGTCCATGAAAATTGCGCTGACCACAGACCACGCTGGCTACGAAGCGCTCAAGGCACTCAAAGAGTTTTTAGAAGCCCAGGGTCACGAATGTGTGGATTTTGGTCCTAATCATCTGGACGACAGTGATGATTACCCGGATTTCATTTTTCCAGCCGCTCTGGCAGTTGCTAGCGGTGCCTACGAGCGCGGCATCATTATGGGTGGCAGCGGACAAGGCGAAGCGATGGCCGCC
>CAZXIT010000048.1:0-6622 GCA_964640775.1 uncultured Candidatus Saccharibacteria bacterium | reverse complement strand
CCGGCATAACGAAATCGAGCTGGTAGGAGATATATATGAGTAAAACTACAACCGATCCTATCGCCGACATGTTTACCCGAATTCGGAATGCCATCGCTGTCCGTAAAAACGAGGTTAGCCTGCCGCACTCCAAAATCAAGGAATCTGTCGCCCGCCTGCTGCAAGAAAGCAATTTCGTCGATCGTGTCGAAGTCAGTGATGCGCCGATTGGTAAAACATTGACTGTCAAAATTAACGACGAGTCCAGTAATGCCCGGATCTCCGAAATCGTCCGCCTCAGCAAACCCGGCCGTCGATTTTATGTAAACGCCAAAGAAATCCCTGTCGTTAAGCGTGGCCGCGGTCTGGTTATCGTCTCCACCTCCAAGGGTCTAATGACCGGCGACCGCGCCAAGGCCGAAAAAGTCGGCGGCGAATTAATTTGTAAAGTCTATTAAAGGAATATAAGGAAATACTATGAGCCGAGTAGGAAAACTGCCAATCGCATTGCCGAGCGGTGTGACAATCACTATCGACCCTAGTGAAGTTACTGTTGCTGGCAGCAAGGGTACGCTGACACAATTCACTATGCCTGACATCACCGTTGCCCAAGAAGGCAGCGAAGTCATCGTCACCCGCGCCAATGATGAGCCAAAGGTCAGAGCCAAGCATGGCCTGATGCGCGCTCTGATCAACAATATGGTCACTGGCGTCAGTCAAGGTTTTAGCAAAAAGCTGGAAATCAACGGCGTCGGTTACCGAGTTGCTCAAGCCGGAACTGACTTAAAATTAAACCTGGGCTTCTCCCACGACGTTATTTACAAAGTGCCAGCTGGCATCACCACGACAATCGAGCAGAACACCATTTTGGTCAGCGGCATCAGCCGCCAGCAAGTCGGCCAAGTTGCCGCCGAAATCCGCGCCCTCAAGAAACCGGAACCTTACAAGGGCAAGGGTATCAAGTACGAAGGCGAACGAATTATCCGTAAATCCGGTAAGTCAGGCAAGGACAAATAACCATGAGCAAGCAGCTAGCCCACAAATTACATAACCGCGCTCAGCGCAAAGGCCGCATCCGCTCTGTCGTCAGCGGCACTGCCACCCGGCCCCGACTAAGTGTGTACGTTAGCAATATGCACATCACTGCCCAGCTAGTTGATGATACCAGCCATAAAACACTTGGCTATGTCAGCACTGTCGGCCAGAAAGCCCTCAAAGGCACCATGACCGAAAAAGCCATTTGGGTCGGCACTGAGATCGCCGCTAAAGCCAAAGCCGGCAAGGTAAAGGCTATTGTGTTTGATCGCGGCGGCAAATTATACCATGGCCGGGTAGCTGCGCTAGCTGACGCGGCCCGTAAAGCAGGATTGGAGTTCTAATATGGCTGACCAAAAACCCCAGGAACGACGCAATCGTCGACCAGAAATTCAACCCGAAGAAAAGCAGTTTGACGAGCGCACGCTCCATATTGACCGCGTGGCCCGTGTCGTCAAGGGCGGCCGCCGGTTCCGCTTCCGCGCTCTTGTTGTGGTTGGGGACAGGAAGTACAAAGTCGGCATCGGTACCGCTAAAGGCGCTGACGTCACCGCAGCTGTCACTAAAGCTACTGAAGTTGCTAAGAAAAACTTCGTGACTGTTTCACTGTATAAAGGTACGCTGCCCCACGAAGTCGAATCTAAAGTCAGCGGCGCCCATATCCTCCTGAAGCCCGCTAGCGCTGGTACCGGCCTGATTGCCGGTGGTGCTGTCCGTACCATCCTGGAAGTTGCCGGAGTCCACAATGCTCTTAGCAAATCGCTTGGTTCTTCCAATAAGACCAACACGGCATATGCTACGATCGCCGCCCTGCAGAGCTTAGTACCTGCCAGCAAATGGGTCACCACTGCCTCGCGGCCGAAAAAGGCCGGCACCAAGAAAGTCAGCGAGCCGGCTGATGATGTGGCGAAACCAGCCGCTGCTAAAAAGGCACCGGCAAAGGCCAAGGCCTAACCTATGAAATATCACGAACTCAAGACAGCCACTCCAAAAACCCGTAAGCGCGTTGGCCGCGGCATTGCTGCCGGCCGCGGCAAAACCGCCGGCCGCGGCACCAAAGGCCAAGGCGCCCGCAGCGGCTCCAGCGCTAAGCCAGGGTTCGCCGGCGGCTCTAATCCACTCATGCAGAAGCTTCCAAAACTGCCTGGTTTCCGCAGCTACCGCACACCAGCCGAAAACGTCTACACCGGCCAGCTCGAACAGTTCGGCGGCAAAACCGTTGACGCCAATATCCTGGCTGACGCCAAGATCATTAGCAATCCTTTTGTGCGCGTTAAACTGATCGTCAAAGGCGAGCTGACCAAAAAAGTAACTGTTAAATTGCCGCTGGCCAGCGAGGCCGCCAAAGCCGCAGTTGAATCCGCCGGCGGCAGCTTTGAGAAAACTCCTCGCCTCTCCCGCCCCAAGACTTCCACCAAAGAGAAGAAATCCTAAATTTTTATATCGAATTTTTTGTTCTATTCGGGCGTGTTACAATATAGTTAATAGAGGTACAGCACGTGGCAATAGCCGAGTCTTCGGTCGTAGGATCAGTTGAAGGCGCTCCCCAACCGGCAGCCAGCGGTATGTCGCAGGAGGAGCTGTTTTTAGCGGTTTATGGTGATTGGACGCAAACCCAAGAGCGCCAGGTCGGCAATTTTGTGTTTGTTAAACCAGTTGGTGATGAGCCTTATGTCGCACAGTGCCTGGGGTTTCCGAACCAGGATGCGGATCTCGATGAACCTAGCCACATGCCAAGAGTACTGCGTGTGCTTGCGTATGCCGAGGGAAGGGAAGAGACCCGTTCTTTTTCGCCTCGGCAGATTGAATCTCTCGAGCCTGCAGGACAGTTTGTGAAGCAGTTTCTCGGACTTTGTATTTTTGACTGGATGAAAAATGGCCAGCCGAGCCCTGAGCAGTTAAAAATCGCTGCTAATTATGGGCGAACCCTGGCAGGCAATCGCTGATAAGTATGTATGACTCAAACTGACTCACAGCGCGACAAGGCCGTCACTATGGCTGTGCATCGTTTGTTTTGGCAGGCTATGTTTACCAAGCGGGCAATGCTGGCATTGACCTATCTGTGTCATTTGCCGAGTTTTTTTATATTCAATGTGCTGATACCGCTGCAGGTGGCCTATGGCATCCAAGAGATTCTAACTCGTGATTTTGGCGCAGTTCACCATCAGGCGATCGTGGTGCTGCTGACGACTGCTTTTGGCGCAGCTATTTTTGCAGTCGGTACCTGGGCTAACCACCGTGTCAATGTCGATGGTGCTGCCTATGTGCAGCGGGCAGTCTTTTCGAATTACCTCGGCAAGGATTATGATTTTTATGGCTCGCGCTATATCGGGGCACTTGGGGCTGACGCGGTGTCGCTGCGCATAGCATTTCAAGAGTATTCGCTGCTGGCTACGTTCGACATTCCCAAATCACTAGTTATTATTTTTGTCGGCCTGGGAGTCATTATTTATAAATCCCCAACACTTGGCTTAATAAGTTCAGCCTGTGTGCTGGCTGTGCTGTTTGTTTCGGTATTTATAGCCAAGCTGCGGTTGAAGTACCGGCGTGATGTCAGCCAGGCCAGCAGCCGGCTAGCGGGCATGATTGGCGATCCGCTGTCGCATGGCCCAGCGGTCAAAAGTTTCGCTCAGGAGGACTTTGAGCTTGACCGCCTCAAGCAGCCTTTGGGTGTATGGCAGCGGGCGCAGCTCAAAATCTTTGATACATCGATCCCGCACCATTTTATCCGGCACGTCATGCTTGGTCTAACTATGGGTATTTTACTGGTCGCTTCGGCCCGGCTCTATCAGCATAATGCTATTTCAATTGCTCTGGTGGCCTTGGTGCAGCTCTACATTATCCGGGTGGTCAATACGACGATTGAAATTGGTGAGATCGTGAAGCAGTACGAAACGCTGATGAGCGCGACCTATGAGCCAATGGCCACCATGCTCGTGCCCACGACTGTCAATGACAGCAAGCAAACGCTTAGCGTCGTCCGAAACGGTGCTCACAAGATTACCTTTAAAGACGTCGTGTATAGATATCCTGAGGCAGCAAAGGGTCTGCATGCGATTAACCAGTTTTCTTTGGAGGTTCAGCCGGGTGAAAAAATCGGCCTGGTAGGCTACTCCGGCGGGGGCAAAACGACGATCACGAAATTGCTGCTGCGCTTTTTGGATGTTACGGACGGGCGTATCGAAATTGACGGCATTGATATCCGCAAGCTGAGCCAGGCCGAGCTAAGACAGGCAATTGCCTATGTCCCGCAGGAGCCGCTGCTGTTTCACCGCTCCATCAAAGAAAACATCGCCTACGCCAAACCTGCGGCTGCTATGTCGGAGATTTTGACAGCTGCCCAAACAGCCTATGCCGATGAGTTTATCCGTGAGCTGCCAGCCGGCTATGACGCCATGGTCGGCGAACGGGGCATTAAATTGTCCGGTGGACAGCGCCAGCGGGTAGCCATCGCTCGGGCGCTGCTGATGGCTGCGCCCATTCTTGTTTTAGATGAAGCCACGAGCTCGCTCGATAGCCAGAGTGAAAAATATATCCAAAAAGCGCTTTGGGAACTGATGAAGGATAAAACTGCCATCGTGATCGCCCACCGCTTGAGTACTATCCAGCACATGGATCGCATCGTAGTGCTCGATAAAGGCAGAATTGCCCAGATTGGCAATCACCAGCAGCTGCTTAAGGATACGCACGGAGTCTATGCCAAGCTATGGGCTCATCAAAGCGACGGCTATATTATCGAAGCACCCGACTGACTTTGCATAGCGGTCGCGGAGTGTGGTTTAATAGAACAGATACGAAAAAGAGGGATCACTAGAGAAACATGAACTGGAAGATAATCGGCAAATCGCTGGGTAATAAGGATATGCGTACGCGTATCCTGGTGGTGCTTGGCATCATGCTGATTTTTCGGATACTGGCCCACATTCCTGTCCCGCTGAGCAACCCCGAGACCCTGCACCAAGTGCTGCAAAACCTGTTTAACTCCAGCAATACGCCCCAGCTGCTCAGTTTTATCAACGTCCTGTCTGGCGGCGCGCTTGCCAACTTCTCAATTATGATTGCCGGTCTGGGTCCGTACATCAACGCATCGATTATTATGCAGCTGCTGACCAAAGCTATCCCGCAGCTGGAGGCCTTGCACAAAGAAGGTGAATTTGGCCAAAAGAAAATCAACCAGTATACCCGTCTCTTGACCTTGCCCTTATCCATCGTCCAGGCTATCGGCTCAATTTACCTCATTCGCCAGGCAGCCCAGTCCATCGGCGGCATCGGAGATATTACAGCCCATACGTCGCTCATGCAGTGGGTGCTGATGGTTGCGGCTTTGTCTGGCGGCTCCATGCTGCTGATGTGGCTCGGCGAGCTGGTGACCGAGCAGAGCGTCGGCAATGGTATCTCGCTATTGATTACCGTCGGTATTGTCAGCGGCCTGCCGGGTCAAATTAGCAACATCGTCGGTTCAATTCTTGGCAAAGCCCAGCACTGGGTACTGTTTGGCCACGACTTGCCGATTAACAAGTCGGCTTTGATGTACGGCATCGGCATCCTGATCGCGGTGCTGATTGTCACATGGCTGGTGGTGATGCTCAATGAGGCGGCTCGCAATCTGACGGTCAACTACGCCAAACGGGTCCAGGGCAACCGGGCATACGGCGGTATTACCACTGTCCTGCCGGTCAAGCTGATTACCGCCGGCGTGGTGCCGATTATCTTTGCCGTAGCTTTTTTAAGCGTGCCAAGTTTCGCCGGCCAGCTGCTGACCAGCAACCACAGCGCTCGGCTGGCATCGATTGGGCACAACCTGGGCATTTGGTTCCAAAACCCCTCCGCCAGCACTTTTCATACCCTGGGCTGGCAAGCCTACATTTACCCGGTGACGTACTTTGTGCTGGTATTTACATTTACGTTTTTCTACACCAGTATCACCTTTAACTCTAAAGAAATTGCCGAAAACTTGCACAAGCAGGGCGGATTTATAGAAGGAGTACGAGGCGGCGACCGGACTGAGAAATATTTGTCCAAAATTGTCAATCGCCTGACATTTTTCGGCGCTTTCAGCCTCGGTATGCTGGCCTTGCTGCCAATTATTGGCCAGTTGTTTATCAATACCAATATCACCATTGGCGGTACCAGCGTGCTTATCCTGGTCTCGGTGGCCCTGCAGACGCTGCGGGCTGTCGAATCAAGAGCTCTGATGGTTACTTACGATCAGTATTCCCAGCCTGATTTTTTCTATGACAGCGATAGTTTTGCAGTTGGCGCTTCCGGCGCTCGGATAATGCGCTACGCTCCCAGCTTCTTTAAAAGACGCGCCAAGACAGGCGGCCAAAAGAAGTCAGCCAAAAAATAACTCTTTACAAACGGTGGTCGGAAGTGATACACTGAATTGTTGTTATATTTATGGCAGTTAATAAGGAAGTAATCGAGCTTACAGGCACAATAATCGAGACCCTTCCAGGGACTCAGTTTCGTGTCGAACTTGAGAACGGCCATCAAATAATAGCTCACGTTGCAGGGAAGATGCGGAAACATTTTATCCGAATCGTCCCGGGTGACAGCGTTACGGTCGAGTTGACCCCTTACGATCTCACGAAGGGCAGAATCACCT
>CAZXIT010000047.1:0-6687 GCA_964640775.1 uncultured Candidatus Saccharibacteria bacterium | reverse complement strand
ACGGGTGCAAATCCCGTAGGTGCCTCCAGGGCGAGTGGCGGAATTGGTATACGCGGTGGACTTAAAATCCGCTGGTCAGTGCGACCTTGAGGGTTCGAGTCCCTCCTCGCCCACCAGATTGTTGTTGCCTGTGTGATTGATGTTGTTTGTTAAACCACGACGCTTATGTATACTTATGAGTAAGTTAACAATTACAAAAAAATAAAAACCATAGCTGAGGAGCTTACGCCGTTATGGAACTTAGACTTGATCCAACTAACAATCCATCTAACTCACCTGATCCAGCTGTGCCGCCCGAAGTACCGAGCCCCGCTTCGCCCGACCCTAACCCTAGCCCGGTATATCAGCCAGCGACAGTTGCGCCCACCGTTCCACCAGCCACGGCAGTGCCGCCCGAAGCACCGGCTGTGCCGGCCGCGCCTTTGGACACCGTACCTCCGGCATCATTGCCAGCTGCCGATGCAGCTCCCGCCGCTCTGTATCCGCCTACTGCCGTACAGCCTGATACGGCTCCAGCCGCTTTTCCAGCCGCCACGCCGGCTGCCGTCATCCCCATAGCCACTCAGCCGCCGGCATCATCTGGGCCGCCGTCAGTCATGGTCGGTGGTAATTTTGGTCCAGATCCGGGTCCGGCTATCGCTGTGAATACTGCGTCCGCATCTGGAGCGCCCGGCACGCCATTTTCCGGGGGCTTGCTGAGCCGGATCAATAACAAAAAAATGGTCTTTGGAGGCGCAGCTGCACTGCTGCTGATTATCATAAGCAGCAGCGTCTATTATTTCGGCTACTATATGAGCCCGGCAGTTATCTATAGCCAGTCGCTTGGCCACACCGGCAAGGGCTATGACAAGCTGATTGCCTATATCGACAAACAGACAGATATTAAAGCCCAATCCTACACTGGTTCGGGTTCGTACAAATTCAAATCAACGGCCTTTTCTACCGACGGCAAAATGGCATTTAAGGGCAATGACAAAAATGGTGAATTTACCTTTGATGTCGGTGTTGCCGGCAGCCGGGTGAGCGGTGATATCCGGGCCATCAAAACATCTGGCAGCAATACGCCCGACCTCTATGTCAAAGGCAGCGGGCTAGAGGGTATTGGCAGTCTGGTTGGCTCGCCTGAAGTTGATAATGCCATCAGTAAAGTTAACAATACCTGGATATTCATCGATCATAGCCTGATCGACACGGTTGCCAATGCGGCCGGTGCCCAGACAAAAGTCAGCGGACCGACTCGAGAAGATATATTTGACGAAGCCCGGGCCTTCGGCAAAGTAAACCAGGACTATGTGTTTAGCACCAAAAAGGATAAAGCGGTCACAACGGTTCTCAAAAAATACGGCATCGAAAAAGTCGCCGGCCACAAGACCTACCACTATCAAATCGTCCTTGATAAAACCAATACCAAGAAGTATATCGATGCCCAGGAGGCGGCTCTCAAAGCCAGCAAGCTTGGTGCTTGGATCAAGAAAAACCACTACGACAGTACGGCTTACAGCGGTTTCGCGGATATGAAAAAATCCGTCGACCGTCTGTCGCCTGCCGATAATTCCTTTGATGTTTGGATGGATGTCGGGACGCGGATCGTCTACAAAGTCCGGATTAATGACACCAAGGCCAAAAACCCCGCACAAAACTATGTCGACATCGGCCTGGATTACAAGGGTGGTGACAGCTTCCCATTCTTTATCGCGGGCAAAACCAACGACTCTGGCTTTACCAGTGATTTCCAGCTGGTCAGCACGCTCAATGCCAAGACCCATGTCAGCGATTTCACCCTCGATTTTAAGACCGGCGGCAGCGACAGCACCACCTCGACCGTCAAATTTACGTTTCAGCCAAGCCCGACGCCAATCAAGATTGGCAAGCCAGCCGGTGCTAAGCCGCTGAGTCAAATATTGGATGAGCTCGGTGCGGGCGACCTGCTCAACAGCTATACCAATGGTTCGGTGCAGGCCAACAGCAAAGATACTCAGCGCAAAAATTCCATCAAGACAATCCAGGCTAGCCTCGAGACGTACTACGCCGAAAATGTGAAATATCCCAACCTCACCCAGATTAATGATGCCGGCTGGCGCAAGGCCAATCTGCAGCTCAATAGTGCCGAAACCATTTTTAAGGATCCAGACGGCACGGCTGCGACGCTGGCTGGCAAGCCTGCGGCACATGTTTTTTCCTATCAGCCGACGACGTCAAGCGGCGCTGGCTGCGAAGTCAACACTACCACATGTGATAAGTACACATTGACCGCCACCCTGTCAGACGGTACACCGTACAGCGTGTCAGACTTCCAGTAGAGCTTGCTATACTGAAAAGCGTGAACATTATTGTTGATAGGCTGCTTACCAGCTATACGCTTACAGGCAAAGGCAAACTGGTCTTGCTGCTCCACGGCTGGGGTGACAGTGCCAGCGGTTTGGCTGGTTTGCGGGATGCGCTAAGTCCGCGCTACCAAGTCCTGGCCGTCGATTTGCCGGGGTTTGGCGATACCGAAGCCCCCGGCGATGTCTGGGATTTGGACAACTACGCTCAGTTTATACAAGCTCTGCTCAAAAAACTTGACCTGCCCCAGCCGTATGCAGTTATTGGTCACAGCAACGGCGGCGCGCTGGCGCTTCGGGCAATCAGTCTCAAATACCTCCAGCCCCAAAAACTGGTACTGCTGGCCGCTTCGGGTGTCCGGACCGGCAATCGGCTGAAGCGGGCAGTCATAAAAATTACTGCCAAAACCGGCAAAGTGGCTACCGTGGGGCTATCGCAGCGCCATCGCCGAGCGCTGCGCAAACGACTGTATGGCGTGGCAGGTTCTGACATGCTGATTGCTCCTCACTTGGAGGAAACATTTAAAAAAACTGTCCGGCAGGATGTCCAGAAGGATGCCAAAGCAATCGATATAGCAACGCTGCTGGTCTACGCCGCCGATGACGACGCTATACCGGCTGCTGATGGTGAGCGCTACCACAAGCTGATCGCGAACTCGCAGTTAGAAATTATCGACCACGCCGGCCATTTTGTGCACCTGGACCAGCCAGCTCGCGTCGAGCATCTAATCGAAGGCTTCCTGCGATGATCCGCAAGCTGGTTCGCGATCTTGCCAGTATTTACTGGCCGACTTACCCAACGGTACTTGTGTATATGCTGCAAGGCAGCGAGTACCGGCAGCGGCCATACCTGCAGTGGGTACACCGCACTGATGATTTTAGGCGAGTTATGCGCCGGCGAAACTTGGAGTACACCCGGGCTGCCCGCCTGCTGCTGCTGGTGCTGCGGGCAGGCATCGGTTTGCACATCATTGCCGGTCTGGCACTAATCTGTTTGGGTATTTGGCATAATTTGCCTGGCGGGGTGCCTTTTGGCTTAGCACTTATCTTGGCCTACCCGTTTGTGTGGGCCTATCTGATGGTTATACCGCTGATGATCGGTCGGCAGTTCATCAGCCAGCCCAAAGAACAGCAGCGTATTGCCGCCTCGGAAAAAATCTTTGCGGCCCATCCTGGTATTATCATTGCCGTCGCTGGCAGTTATGGCAAAACGACTATGAAAGAGCTGCTGCATACTGTACTAAGCGAAGGCCTGCAGGTTGCCGCCACACCGGCAAATAAAAACGTCAGTACCAGCCATGCCAGGTTTGCCAGCAAGCTGGGAGGCAGTGAAGATGTGCTGATCATCGAATATGGCGAAGGCGAGCCCGGCGATGTGGCACGTTTTGCCCGCTTAACTCATCCGACACACGCGGTGATTACCGGCTTAGCCCCGGCTCATCTCGACCGCTACAAGACACTGCAGGCCGCCGGCGAGGATATCTTTAGCCTGGGCGATTCTGCTGCGAATGTCTACGTCAATGACGAGTCACCAAGTTGCAAGCCATTTCTAAAAAAATCGTACCAGCTGTTTAACGCGTCCGGTGCTTTGGGCTGGAAGATCGAGCATGTCGCCATAGACCTCGAGGGTACCAGCTTCACTCTCAAAAAAGGCCGCCAGGCTCTGCGTCTGCACAGTGGACTGCTTGGCCAGCATCATCTGGGATTTCTGGCCTTTTGCGCGGCATTGGCACTGGAGTTTGGGCTGAGTGAGACGCAGGTCACCAAAGGCATTGCCAAGACCCAGCCGTTTGAGCATCGCATGCAGCCCTATCAGCTCAATGGCGCCTGGATCATTGACGATACCTATAATGGCAATCTAGAAGGTATCAGAGCTGGTACCCAGCTGCTGCATGATTTGCCAGCGGCAAAGCGTAAAATATATGTCACGCCTGGCCTGGTAGACCAGGGAGAAGAGACTGAGCGCGTGCACCATGAAATGGGCCGGCTGATAGCCCGTGCCAAACCTGATGTAGTGGTATTGATGCAGAATTCTGTCACCCGCGACATCCAGGCCGGATTAAAAAATGGTCATTATGAAGGCGAGCTGCAGCTGGAAACCAATCCCCTCGAGTTTTATACCAACCTTGCCCATTTTGTTGCCACTGGGGATCTCGTCGTTATGCAAAACGACTGGACCGACAACTACGCCTAGCCTCGGTTTGCAATTGTAGGTATTAATTGCATATACTAATCGCATGGAAACCATCGCGGTTATATTTGGTGGCCGGACAGCTGAGCACGATGTTTCGATCGTGACAGCGCTGGCCAGCATTATCAAACCTCTCGAATTGACCAAGAAATATCGAGTGGAAGCAATCTATATCGCCAAAGACGGCGCCTGGTATTGGGATGAAAAGCTTAAAGACATCAAATTGTTTAGCTCGGGAGGTATCCAGGACTACCTGCATCGTACCCAGCCGGCGAGCGTCCAATTTGATGGCGGGATGACCCTCGTCAAAGCCAGTGGTATCGCCGGCCGCAAACAAGTGCGCAAAATCGATTTGGTGTTCCCGGCGATGCACGGGACATATGGCGAGGACGGCGCGCTCATGGGTCTGCTCGATATGGCTGGCATTCCCTACGTTGGCTGCGGGGTAGCAGCAGCGGCTATTGCTATGGACAAAGTACTGGCCAAGCAGCTGGCGGCAGCCAGTGGCATTCCGGTTTCCAAATTTCTCACTTTTACGAAAGCTGATCTGGAGAGCGAATTGAGCACAGCGGTAAAGGCAATCAAAACTACGCTGCACTATCCAGTATTTGTCAAGCCGGCGCACCTGGGTTCAAGCATCGGTATTACTTGTGCGGGTAATGATTCTGAGCTGCGCAATGCCCTGGAAGTTGCCGCCCACTATGACGATAAAATTATTGCTGAGGAAGCAGTGCAAAACCTGATTGAGGTTACCTTGCCCATTATGGGCAACGATCGGCCGCAGCCGGCCCTGCTGGAGCAGCCAATGACCAAAGCCGAAGACTTCTTTGATTTTGATACTAAATATCTGCAGGGTGGTAAAAAGGGCAAAGGCAAGAGCGGTGCCAAAGGCAGTCAGGGCTACAGCCAGATACCGGCTGAATTGCCGGAAGAAGTCTACGTCCGGGCTGAAGCCACAGGCGTTGCTGTCTACAAGGCCTTTGGCTGCAGCGGTATCGCCCGTGTCGACATGCTGATAGATGCCGCAACGAAAAAAGTCTACTTCAACGAAGTTAACCCGCTGCCAGGCGGCCTCTACGCCCACAACTGGAATAAAGCTGGTGTTAGCAATATCGAACTCGTCCAAAAACTGGTCGGCTACGCCCGCGAGCGCCACGTCCAGCGCCAAGCCCTGACCACGTCATTCAGTACTAATTACCTCCAGCAGTTTTAGGCACCAATGGCTGAACGACCGTTTACCACCCCAAGCCTGGCAGCGCCATCTCCGCGGGAGCTTCAGGCCTTGCGTGCCAACACTGCCCGCGAGCGCGCCTGGTATGCTAGTCATCCTCGCTATGGCACCAATGAAGATATCTTGGCGGCTGCCCGGGGAGGTACGCTAGTATTCGTTAACCCGGATAGAAATAGTACGCCGGTTGGCCGCTTTCGCAATCCTGAATTTTTCCACCGTTTTCCACCCTACTTGCTGCCAAGCTCCGAGCTAGCCTTGCGAGCAGTCGGACGGCTATGGAGACATGAGCTCGAGGAGCAAGACATCCTGCTGCCAAAGGTCAGGCTGGCGGTGACTTCGATGGCTCGCTCCGATGAAGTGCAGCAAGAGCTAGTGCGCAGAGGCAAACTTGCAGACCCCGAAAGCACCCACCGATCGGCTGCGGCCTTTGACATTGACGCTTCAGGTTACTACATGTATGACGCTTCGCGACAGCTGGTGCCTGTGGTTCATCCTGGCCGCGATAAAGCAGGCAGGCAGGAAGTTACCCGGCTTTTACAGGCTGAAGTAGAATGGAAATACGATACGCCGACCGGTGCATTTATCTATGACCAGCGCGTCCCTGATGCCCTGCTGCGGGTGACCGATCGCCTGCACGAGATGGGCGCCATCAATCGCATCGTAGAATATGTCGGCGAGCCGAACCAATGCGTTCATATCGCGCCAAACCCGGCCGCCACCGCGTGGCTGGAAGCAGCCTGAACAGATCAGTTCGTGGTATCATTAATTATGACAATGCAAAACCGGGTTGCCATTCTCGATGCCGGAGGACAGTACGTGGATCTGGTGCGCAAAGCCGTCGAGCGGCAGGGTATACCAGCCGACGTGCTGGCGCTCAGTACTCCGCGAGACAGCATTGAGGGCAGCTACGGGGCGATTATTATTTCCGGCAGTCCCGCCAA
>CAZXIT010000046.1:0-6875 GCA_964640775.1 uncultured Candidatus Saccharibacteria bacterium | reverse complement strand
GCCAGCGATGATGCAACTGGCGCGTCAAGTGATTACGGCGGCATTGCCTACTCAATAAACGACAGCCTGGCAATTAGTGCCTTGGTGCCGCCCTACCTCACTTTTTGCACCGGCATCACCATCTCCGGCTTGAACTGTGCCAACGCCGCAGGTGACTATCTTGACCTGGGGGAGCTGTCATCCAAGCAGGCTAATCGCGGAACCTCTCAGATGCTGGTGGCAACCAATGCCGTAGACGGCTATTTTGTCAGTGTCCAGGGCAGTACCATGACGAGCGGCAATAACGTCATTGCGGCTTTGGCCAGCAATGACGTTTCGCGTCCCGGAACCAGTCAGTTTGGCTTTAATCTGCGGGCTAATACTACGCCAATCGTCGGCAGCAACCCGAGCGGTCCGGGGCTAGCGGCGCCGTCCGCCAACTACAACCAGCCTGACAGCTATCGTTTCGTGTCGGGTGAAACCCTGGTAGCCAACGCCGTGCCCGATGATGTGCGCTTATATACCGCCAGCTACATTGTTAACGTGCCGCCTGCCCAGGCAGCAGGCATCTACGTCAGCACCCTAACGTATATTTGTCTAGCCAGCTTCTAGGTCTCTTGTACAGCTGACAGAGGTTTGGTACTATAAACGATAAGAGGGAAGGAACATACATACAACACCATGGGGCAACGTAAATTCTGGCTGCCAATCGGCTGTTTACTACTGGTCGCGACCCTAGCCCTGACGCACGGGTCAATTGCTGGAGCTGCCAGTACTGGCGGCAATGGTCTCCGAGTCTCGCCGGTCCGTACTGATCTGATCATTAACCCCGGCAAGAGCCAAGTTGTGCATGTGCTAGTGACCAATGTCACGTCCGTACCGGCTACCCTGCAGACAATTATTAATGACTTTACGGCCAATCCTGATGAAAGCGGCAATCCGGCAATTATTCTTGATCCGAGCCAGTACGCTTCCAGCCACAGCTTAAAACGCTTTATTACACCGGGTAATAACATTACCCTGCAGCCTGGCCAGCAAAAAGACGTGCCAATCGAGATTAAAATTCCCGCCAAAGCGCCAGGTGGCGGCTATTTTGGCGCTGTACGGTTTGCACCGGCCAACACCTCGGCTAATCCTGGCCAAAACGTGACGCTGGCCAGCAGCGTCGGCTCGCTGATCCTGGTCAAAGTGCCGGGTGATATCAGGGAGCAGCTAACGATTGCCAGCTTTGACGCTCGCCACAAGGATCAGCCCAGCAGCATCTATTTTAACAGCAAGAACATTACAGCTACCGTCCGTTTCCAAAACGAAGGCAATGTCCAAGAAAATCCGTTTGGCAAAATCCTGCTCAAAAATCGCAGCGGCAAAATTCTCGGTACCTATGAACTCAATACCACCATACCTCCCGGCAATGTCTTGCCTGATAGCATTCGTAAGTTCTCAGTGCCAATCAATAAAATTGGCAAATTCGGCCAGTTCAAACTGGAAGGCAACTTTGGCTACGGCAGCAACGGCCAGCTGCTCAGTGCCAGTACGACATTCTATGTGGTACCTGCCTGGCTCGTCGTGAGCGTTATACTCATCTTGTTATTGATAGTATTCCTAATCTTCGTCTTGCCGCGTCTGGTCAAAGCCTACAACCGACGAATCCTACGCCAGGCCGGCCGGCGCTAGACTATGAAACGGGGGGCACTGCGGCGGGGACTACTCCTGGCACTGTGGGGCGGCTTGCTAGCAATCAGTTTGTCACCAAGGCCGGCGGCCGCGGCCGGTGCCTTTCCGAACCAGACGGCTGGCGGCTCAGTCGGTATCCAGGGTTCGATTACTGCCACTGCTCCCTCGCGCGGCGCCACGATTGTCGTGCCAAGCAACGGAGCCGTCTTTACTACCGTACCTATTACAGTTAGCGGTCTCTGTCCGACAGGCACGCTAGTCAAGTTATTTTCCAATAACGTCTTTGTGGGCTCAGTATTTTGCGCAAACGGCAGCTACTCCTTGCAAATCAACCTGTTCAGCGGCCAAAACCAATTGGTCGCCCGGGTGTTTGACGCTCTAGACCGAGCAGGGCCAGATTCCAATACTGTTATCGTGACCTTTAACGACGGCCAATTTATCCAATTCGGTACCCATGTAACGCTCAGCAGCGATTTCTCCCAGCGCGGCGCGCTGCCTGGCCAAGAACTCACCTGGCCGATCACCGTGAGCGGCGGTACCGGGCCGTACGCTATCAGTATTGACTGGGGTGATGGTTCGCCGACCGATTTGCTGAGCCAAGCTAACCCGGGCAGCATTACCCTCAAGCATAAATATAAAACTGCCGGTATCTATAAAATTGTGATCAAGGCCACCGATAAAAACGGCGGCACAGCTTACCTGCAGCTGGTCGGGCAGGCTAACGGCGCCATCCAAAACAATGGCAAAGGCGGCAGCGGCGATTCGTTTGTGCTCGTCAAAGTCCTCTGGTGGCCGGCGTTGCTGATGGTACCGCTGATCATCGCCGCGTTCTGGGTCGGCCGCCGCCATGAACTGTTCTCGCTGCGCAAGCAGCTGGAGAAAAGCCGCGGCGAAGACAAGTAGATTTAGACCATCGGTAGATGCCGGCCCGGAACGCCGTTTCACGGGCGGGCTTACGCCTTCGCCCACTCCTGGGGTTTAGCGCTCCGGTTCAGCATCCACCGATGATCTCGTTTATCTTTGATAGAATAGGAGGTCTATGGCTGAGAAAGTGAAAGTCTATGTTGGGATGTCCGGCGGTGTTGATTCGTCGGTAACGGCGGCGCTGCTCAAAGAGCAGGGCTATACGGTTACGGGTGTCTACATGAAAAATTGGAGCCAGGACCTGCCGGGCTTCGTCTGCCCCTGGCGCGAAGATTACCAAGACGCCAAGCGGGTGGCCGTCCAGCTGGGCATAGATTTCAAACTGTACGATTTTGAGACTGAGTACCGCCAAAAGGTTGTCGATTACATGGTGGCCGAGTATCAGGCCGGACACACGCCAAATCCGGACATCATGTGCAACCAAGAAGTAAAGTTTAGAATTTTCCTGGAAACTGCGCTGGGGGACGGCGCTGACTACATTGCCACCGGCCACTACGCCCGGATTCATGACGGCCAGCTTCTGACTGGTGTCGATACCAATAAAGATCAATCCTATTTCCTCTATCGAGTGACGGAGAAAGCACTTCGTAAAAGCCTGATGCCTGTCGGCGAACTCGAGAAACCGGAAGTCAGAAAAATGGCCAAAAAACTCGGCCTGGCTACCGCCGATAAAAAAGACAGCCAGGGCATCTGTTTTGTCGGCAAAGTCGGCATCAAAGAATTCCTGCTGCACGAATTAGGTCCTCAGCCTCACGGGCCGATTATCGATAGTCAAGGCAGGGAAATCGGCCGGCACGACGGCGCGCTATTTTATACGATTGGCCAGCGCCACGGCTTGGACATCGGCGGCGGCCTGCCGTACTATGTCTCAAAAAAGGACATGACAGCAAATACCGTCTATGTCACCACCGATCTTGCTGATACAAGCCTCTGGACCAAACAAGTCCCGCTCCAGGAGCTGCATTGGATCAATCAGCCGCCCGAAACTGGCAAAACATATCAAGCCCGTCTCCGCTATCGGGGTCCTCTGGTAGAGTGCACCATCGATAACAATATCTTGACACTGCAAGACGAACAGCGCGGCCTGGCCGCCGGCCAATCCGCCGTCCTGTATGACAAGGAACACGTGCTGGGCGGCGGCATCCTCAGCTGAGCGGCCAAAGTAGTTGATCTGAACTGCTAATTATTGTACAATATATGCTTTATGGCCACCGCAGACCTCCGCATCGAAGCTTTTGATATTGCCATTCTTGGCAGCACAATTGATAGTGCCGTAGACCAGTGGAGGCAAGGCTTTCTTGGGCAGGCGGCTGCCGATGGCGAGCACTGGGATGATATATTTCAAAAAAGTATGAGCCTGGTAGAGCGCGGCCGGCAAAACGCTTTCTTGGTACCGGCAGCTCATTTTATGATTGCCACGACCATGGACATCCTCGGCCGGCCGGAAGTTGCACAGCAGCTGCCCAAAGAAGTCATCGACCGGGTAATTGCTCCCCGCCAGGTGATTGAACAGATAGCCATTGTCTCGATTGCCCAGGGGGATTTGACAGACGCTTACCAGCGCCGAGGAGTACTGGAGCGAGGTACGAGAGTGGACATACGAGACTTGTCCAGATATTCGGCAATGAGCAACCTGGTCGGACAGGCTTTGTCAGACGCCAGCACTCTCGCTGGCGGCGCGCTGCGCTTTTTACGCCAGGAGATTCCCGGCTATGCGCATACCACGGAAGCTATCCAGAGAAGTCTCGGCTTGTTCGCGGCGGCCAAAGTATGCCAGGAAGTGGTACCGGAGCTGTATGCGGCGCTGGGTTATCCCTATGTCACCAGCGACAGGCTGGAGCTCAAGACGGACGACAATGGCCCGCGCGTAGACTTTAACCGGGCCACCCGGGAGCTTATCGAAGCCTGCACCTCCCCAGGCAGCGGCTGTCCGGCCGGACGGGTGACGCTGCCAGGTACAACTAGTAGCCTGCTCAAAACGGACGGGCAAGTGATGACCGGCTACTTGGTGCCGCCAGACGCCACCGTCGACCGCTACCTCGATCCAGTACTCAAGGCCGCTGGCCGATAGCTGCCGGACGCGGCTGTCGTAATCGTGGGAGTCAGGTATACTTTAAGGGATGACAGCACAGGAGATTCGACAAGCCTATTTGGATTTTTTCCAGCAGCGGGGACACCAGGTGATCCCGCGGGCGCTGCTGGTGCCCTACAACGATCCGACAACACTGTTTACCGGCTCCGGCATGCAGCCGCTGATCCCATATTTGTTAGGTGAACCGCACCAGGCTGGCACCAGGCTGGTTAATAGCCAGACCTGCCTGCGTTCTCAAGATATCGAAGAAGTCGGCGATAACCGCCATACCACCTTTTTCGAGATGCTGGGCAACTGGTCGCTCGGCGATTATTTCAAGGCAGATGAGATTCCCTGGCTGTTTGAATTCCTGGTAGATGTCGTTGGTCTGGACCCCGAAAAATTATACGTAACCTGCTACCTTGGCAATGAAGAATTCAGCATCGCCAAGGATACCGAGGCGGCCAGGCTGTGGACGGAACTATTCGCCAAAAAGAAGATTAAGGCCGAGCAGGTCGAAATTGGATCGGAAGCTGACGGCTATACCAAAGGCATGGGCAACGGCCGGATATTTTTCTATGATGGCAGTAAAAACTGGTGGAGCCGGGCCGGGGCCGAAGCCAGCACGCCCGTCGGCGACCCCTGTGGCCCAGACACCGAAGTGTTTTACGATTTCGGCACCGAGCACGACACCAAGTGGGGTCCCCAATGCCATCCCAACTGTGACTGCGGCCGCTTTGTAGAGATCGCTAACAGCGTCTTTATGGCCTACAAACGAACCGAAGCCGGTTTTGAACCGCTCGCCAAGCCCAACGTTGACTTCGGCGGCGGGCTGGAGCGCATCGCCACTGCTTCGATTAACAGTCCGGACTTTTTTAAGATCAGCCTACTGTGGCCAATCGTGGAGAAGATGGAAGCCATTTCGGGCAAAAAATATGACAGCCACACCGACAGCATGCGCGTCATCGCCGACCACCTGCGAGCAGCCAGCTTTTTAGCAGTTGACGGCGTGGTGCCCAGCAACAAAGAGCAGGGCTACGTCATGCGCCGCCTGGTGCGCCGGGCCATTCGCCATGCCTTTGACCTCGGCATCGAGCAAAATTTCCTGGAGCAAGTCGTCCCGATCATCACCGATCTCTACAAAGACGATTTCCCAGAGGTCGCCACCGCTCGCGATAAAGTCATCGAGACCCTGGTAAAAGAAGAAAAAATCTTTCGCCAAACCCTCCGCAAAGGCCTGCAAGAATTTCATAAACTAGCCACCGAAGAACTGACCGGTGAAGTGATCTTCAAGCTGTATGATACCTATGGCTTTCCCACCGAATTGACGCATGAAGAAGCGTTCAAGCAAGATATTCCAGTTGCTATGACTGCCCTGCAAGATTTTGAACGATTGATGGCAGAGCAAAAAGAACGTTCCAAAACCGCCAGCAAAGGCACATTTAAGGGCGGTCTCGGCGGTCATACTTTGCAGCATAAAAAATACCATACCGCGACGCATCTGATGTATCAGGCCCTTCGTGATGTCCTCGGAGATCATGTCGTCCAAAACGGCTCCAACATCACCGAGGAGCGTCTCAGATTTGATTTTAGCCATCCCGAAAAAGTCACCCGCGAGCAACTTGATCAGGTAGAAAAAATCGTCAATCAACAGATCCAAAAAGACCTCAAGGTGTCATTCGAAGAGTATCCTACCAAAGTCGCTATCGAAGAAAAAGGCGCGCTGGGGCAGTTTGGCGATCGCTACGGCGAGACCGTCAAGGTCTATAAAATGATCGCCGACGGCACCGACAAGCCTTTCAGCTTTGAAATCTGCGGCGGCCCGCATGTCGACCACACGCTGCAGCTAGCCGAAGACGGCAAACGCTTCAAAATCCTCAAAGAAGAATCCAGCTCGGCCGGCATCCGCCGCATCAAAGCCGCCTTGCAGTAGGTATATTAGCGCATTGGGACTAAGATAGTAGGATGTTATTTGGATTTTTTGGCAGTCCGGATCCCAAAGCCGTGACCGGCATCATACCTGCCGCAGCAGGCGACGAAGTACAAATCGGCAATATCAAATTGACTGTCCCGAGGGATGGCAATACCAATGTTGATGATCTGGGCGCTCCTGATGCGTATATGGTGGAATGTTCCTATCCTGACGGCATACATATAACAATTACCTGCTGGCTGGGATCTGAGAGATCAGTTGAAGCTGCGGTCTCGGAGCATAAGGGTATCTGCA
>CAZXIT010000045.1:0-7154 GCA_964640775.1 uncultured Candidatus Saccharibacteria bacterium | reverse complement strand
GTACAATAAAGATGCAAACATACGTGGGAGACCTGACGATTCACGACGTGCATCATCCGGCTAAGATCCAGAAACGTCTCCTCGGTATTTTGCGCGCCAAAGGAATTAATACGACGAATTCGTCCCCGGCTGCCATGCAGCAGTCCAATAAGCCACATGAAGAAACTGAAGATACCCCAGAAACCTAAACTGCCCAAGACTATCAAACGTCCCTTTAAGCGTCCCGGCAGGTCCGCGGAAGAGAAGTTCAGCGAGGCCCTGGCCAGTGTGCCGCGGATTACCAATGACACGGTAGCTGATCACCGGGAAGAAGTGCTATCAAGCGCCCGCAAGTACATTTATCCTTTGCAGCACTCCAAACACCGGGTGGTCCGAATCTCGCTAGCGCTCTTAGTGCTAGTACTGGTCAGTTTTTTTGCCGCTGCCGGTCTCAGCCTCTATAAATTCCAAGCTACCTCAGGCTTTATCTATGATGTCACCCGGATCGTGCCGTTCCCGGCGGCTAAAGCTGGAGATCGCTGGGTGAGCTACGAATCGTACCTGTTTGAGCTGCGCCATAACATGCACTATTACCAGACCCAGCAGCAGGCTGACTTTACAACTCGCGACGGCAAAGCCCAGCTAGCCCGGCTGCGCCAGCAGGCTATGAGCCAGGTGATTCGTGAGGCCTATGTCAAACAGCTTGCCAAACAGCATGATGTCAGCGTCAGCGGCCAGACAGTTGACGCCCAAGTGGCTCTGCTCAAGACTGAAAATCGCCTTGGCAGCAACGACCGGGTATTTCGTGATGTACTTAATGTCTTTTGGGGCTGGAACGTAGCCGATTTCAAACGTGAGCTCAGGCAGCAGCTGTTGCAGCAAGCTGTGGTGACCAAACTCGACACCGCCACCAATGCTCGCGCCCAAGCTGCGCTCGGACAGCTGCTCACCGGCACTGATTTTGCAAAATTAGCCCTCACTGCCTCTGATGATTTGGCTACCAAGGCCAATGGCGGCCAATATCCCAATCCGATTACCATCAGCGATCGGGATGTCCCGCCAGCCGTGACTGCCGAACTGTTCAAGCTTAAACCTGGTCAAACTTCGGCTATCATCAATACCGGTTATACCTTGGAAATTATCAAAGTCATTGACGGGACGGGTGTCAGCCGCCACGCCGCCCATTTGCAGTTTACTCTCAAAGACATCGCCACCTACACCAAGCCGCTGCAGGCCAAGCATGCACCGCACTTGTATATCAAAACCAAAGCCTAACGCTGATCGCAGTTGCTTTTTGACAGGGGAGTTGCTATGATTACCCCTGTCTTTACCGACATTTTGGGCTCGTAGTGAAGTGGTTATCACGCCTCCCTGTCACGGAGGAGATCGCCGGTTCAAATCCGGTCGAGCCCGCCAGTATATTGACTTTTAGTAAAGCTTATGCTAACATAAGTACATGTCTCCCGAAACACAAACTTCAGCACCAACCCCAGAAGAACAAGCCATCGCAGGTCTAGACGCTACCATGCAGAGGATATTTAGCGAGGCTGCTTTAGGCGAACCCCGAAAGGGAATTCTCGGCTTTAATCCAGATGACACAGTAGATACTATGCTTATTCCCGGCGGTAAAGGTCTTATTGCAAGAGCAACTTCACCTGACGGTACAGTTGCCTATCAGACTGCGTTATCACTGTGGCACTCTACCGGAGATAGAGGTGCCGCAACGGTGAATTGGACACAGGGTGGTTCAGAAGTAACTGATGTAAATCAGTCTGATTTAGAGGGTAATTCTCCCGCTGTGCCAAAAGATCTCGATGGAATAATCAAATTTCATCAAACTCTAGAAGAAACTTTCCCTTCAAACGAACAACCAAGGCATTCTGGCGGGAAATTACGAAGGTTTATTGGCCGTAGAGCGCTTAAGTCTTAGGTCTAGCGAAATAGTTCCAGACTTCTTCCGTCAAGGTCCGCCACGTTGACTAAATACTACTTTTATGGTAGTATTTTTTAATGTCAGCAGGGGAGCGATTACCATCTTTGAGAGATGTTGCAGGCAAAGAATTTATTGCCACGAACGACCCTGATACTCTTATCCGTCACATATTTACCGGAGTGCTTACACCCTTTCACGCCACAAAAAGCGATCTTAGGCGGGAACGCAAGGGGTGGCCTGAAGACGATTGGCCGCTGGAAGATTACTTCAAGGACGTAACTTTTAGGGATGGCAGTCTTTTTGATGTACTTGATAAGACGATAGGGAGAAATCCCAACAATATCGGTCTGGATATCGCGGGCGGCTCTAACGGGGCAGCCTTAAAAGGCTTGATGGACAGGGGTTATATAGGTCGCGGTTTATATACAAATTTCTTGGATCGGCGTGATCCAGCTCTCCCCAATCCTAAAGCACAGCTTATCACCGGCGACTTAACAAAAGTGGAAACGTGGCGGGACATCACGAAGTGGCAGCAAAGAGAAATACCAGAAGGTTTCGCAGTAGGATTGCACCGGCCGCTGCTAGGACTGCAGCGCCTGCCGCCGCTTGCTTACTATGCGCTTGCCGCCTCAGCGGTGCGGGTGATGCGATCCGGAAGCGTATTTATTATTCAAATACCCCTGAATGTATCCAATGCCGAGAGTACGCAGCAGCGGCTGCTCTACCGGGCAATACGAGCGCTGCCTCGCGTGCAGGCAGTTGAACTGGCCGCAAGCAATAGTCAGTCCAAAGACTACCAGCACTGCGCGATATATCTCAAGCCGCAGCTTCCCGAGCCAGACCTATAGACTCCAGATCAGTCAGTTAAGAGATTTATGTTTCGATACAAACTTGACAATTTATCTAAAATCTGCTAGATTATAAGAAGTAATCTACGCTAAAACAAACACAAAAACGATATGTCCCTCACCACGAAATTATTGCTGCGCACGCCGATCACGCGCTTAAACATCAACAGCTTAGCTGTGTGCCTGAAAGTTATTCGCCTGCTGCGCCAGACGACGATGGCCGGCTTTATGGTCCTATCGCTCGTCACAGCAGCCCAGATGGTCTATCCAATGGGTTTGGCGCGGCCGTTTACTAAACTGGACTCGACCTATGTCGGGTTGCAGTCGTCAGGCACCATCAAAGCGGGGCTGCAGTCGTCTGATACTGCCGAGCATACTCTCACTGTCGGCAAAGCCAGCTATCGGGCTTCATCTGCCAGCGTGGGCATACACTCTAATCTTACGGCGTCCATTAGCCAGGCCACCGGCTACTCGCTCAGGGAGAGACTGGTGCCCTTTTCGATGTTCAAAAGTGTCCAAGTAAAATCAATTAAGAATATTAACGAGGCTACGCTAGACCAGACGGTCAAAAAATACGTCTCTCAAAACACCGTACTGCCTACCAACCCGGCAGTCGCCTTAACCTCTTCCGGATTTGTCGTGAAACCAGGCGCTCAAGGTGTGAGTTTTGACCAGGCCCGGCTCAAAGCCATGCTGATCAATGTATCTTCCGGAGCCGACGAGCTTAATTACAAGGGCCAGACCGTCAAGCCGGCGGTGGACGAGCAAAAATTACACGCCGCGGTAGTCGCCATCAACACCCAGTCAGTCCGGCAGCTTATCCTAAACGTAGCGGGCAAACCATACCTTGCCAGCCCAGATGTGCTGCGGAGCTGGACCAACATCACCACTGATGAAAAGACCGGGGTAATCAGTATTAGCTATGACGCCGCTGCTATCAAGGCTTGGCTGGCGGCCAATGTACCAGGTACCCTCAAAGCGGCAATCCCAACCAAAACGGTGGTGGTTGACGATGCGGTTGTCCAAACGCTGCCCGGCCAGGCCGGCATGACAGTCGATATGGACAAAACTGCCGGTGTGGTCAGCCAGGCCCTGGCTGCCAAAGCCGACAAAGCCGACGCAGTGATTGCGATATCCGCTATTCCTGTGGAGGTAACCAGGAGCTTTTCAGCGACTTCGCACGGTTTAGAACTGGTGATTGCAAACTGGAGCAAGGCCAACCCGGGCATGACTGCCGGTGTTACCTTTCGCGAAATCGGCGGACAGTCCAGGCAGGCCAGTCTCAACGGCGACCTCCAGTTCCTGCCGGCCAGTGTCTACAAGCTGTTTACCACCCTATTTTTAGCCACCGGGATCACTCAGGGTCAGATTAATCCTGCTACCGAGATTTTGCCTGGCAAAACGATTGCCAGCTGCATGGAATCAATGATAGTGGTTTCGGCCAATGATTGTCCCCTGGCAGTCGCTAGTACCTACGGCTGGCCAGCTATCGACGCTGCTGCTAAGAGCAGGGGATTTAGTGCAACATCGCTGACCGGCCAGCTGGCGACAACAACCAATGATGTCGCGAATTTTCTGAGCGCTTTAGACAGTGGCAGTTTGCTGTCAGCCCCTGACTCCTCGGCGCTCCTGGACCGCATGCAGCGCCAAATCTATCGCAGCGCTATCCCAGCTGGCTCGCCCGGCTGCACGGTCGCGGATAAGGTCGGGTTTGTCGATACCTATTGGCATGACGCCGCTATTGTCACCTGTCCGCACGCCAAATACGTCCTGGTGGTCTTTACAAAGCATGGCAGCCCGCAGGCCATCCGGGACTTGGCCGGCCAAATCAGCAGCCTGCTATGATTCACCGCGAGGTCACTGCCGCTTAAGCCCAAATGGTATACTAACCCTATGTAAGGGGGGCACATACAGTGGCGATAGAATATGGGCGTGGCAAGACTACCAGCTCGGCGAAACTCAAGGTTGCCATGGCGGCTGCGACGGGTCTGGCGGTGACGGTTATCGTTGGCACGATGTTTTCGTGGCGGCTGGCGCCGCTTTTGGGGTGGGATATGGCAGCCCTGCTGTACGTGCTGTGGACCTGGATTGATACCTGGCCGATGAATAGCAGCTTGACGGCCGCTCATGCCGTTCGCGAGGATCCCACGACGGCTGCCTCGGACATCATTGTGCTGGCGGCCAGCGTGGCGAGCTTGGTGGCGGTGGGCATCGTGCTGGTCGGGGCTAGCACTACCGGGGGCGCGGCAAAAGTAGCGCAGATCGCTCTCGGTGTGCTCAGCGTTGTCATCGCCTGGATAGTCGTGCACACGCTGTTCGCGCTGCACTACGCTGAGCTGTATTATCATGGCCGGCCGGGCGGGGTACAGTTCCCGGGCACCCCTCAGCCGACGTACAAAGACTTTGCCTACCTGGCATTTACCGTCGGCATGACTTTCCAGGTGTCTGATACCGGTTTTCAAACTACCGAATTTCGGCAGACAGCCCTGCATCATTCGTTGATTTCCTATCTGTTTGGCACGGTCATTGTAGCGAGCACCATCAATTTAATCGCCGGACTGACCGGGTAGCCCGCATCGCCTAGTTTGCGGGGCAGGGCTATACTGTAGGGTATGGCAAGCAGTGAAAAAGCGAAAAAAGGCAATCTCGCGGAGCGGGGCTTGCTATGGCTGCGCAATTTGCATATCGGCATTGGTGCGGTGGCGCTGGCCGGAGCGGTCGTCTTCCCGCAAATTGTCGTGCTTCCGGCCGTAGCCGCTTACGAGGGCGCCAGTGCCGTGGTACACGATGAACTCAGCAAAGCCGCTGGCGGCAAGCGCAAATCCAAGTCCAAGACCACCCATGCGTAGGCAGCCTGTGATAATTATTACTTCGTAATTCGTGCTAAACGAGTAGGCTTATATACGTTATATAAGCTCAAGGGAGGTGCGTATGCTTACAGTTATCGCGGCCGTACTAATTGTTTTATGGTTGCTAGGGTTAATCGGGCATATTGGCGGCGGCTTGATAAATGTGCTGCTTGTCATTGCTCTAGTGGTCTTCATTTACAATATGGTTGCCGGTCGAAAGTCAGTCTAGCAAGCCGCGCACAGCATCTGAGCGCGGGGTATGCAGTAAAATTTATGTAATTAGCGGGGACAGTCGCGTGCTGGCACTAAAGAATAAATTCCTGAGCGTCTTATTTGCAGTTTTTTCAACGGTCTATCTATTGCAGTCTTTGCTGACCGAACCCGACAAAGCTTCCCTGGCAAAGTATCACATTAGTTCAGGGCAGGCAGTCGGTCTGCTGCTTACGATCGCTATCCCATACGTGGTTATTTGGCTGGTAGCACTTGGCGGCTATTTGCGGCTGCAAGACTACGTTCAGTCTATAATCAAGGGCAAGGATGGGGCGGCGTTCGCGGTTATTGCCAAAGGCATTCTGCTGCTAACATTGTGGCTGCCGCTATCGGCAATACTGGCCAATTTCCTGAGCCGCTACTACCATGTACACCCTGCCGCCACTGCCAATGCGGTGCGTTTGGATAATTATGCCAACTTGGCTATACTCCTGCCGGCCTTTTGGCTTATCAACCATGGCGCTCACAAGCTGCTCAAGGTTGCTAAGCAGCCCAGCTATCAGTTTCCCCAAAAAATAGTTATTGCTTTCATCAGCTTGTCGGCTCTGTATGTCTTGATTGCCCTCAGTGATCCAGCTCGCGAGGCACCAACCCAAGCAGTGGCCGCCGCTACCTATTACTTACCAGACTGGGCCATCGTTACGACGATTATCATCCCCCGGCTCATTATGTGGTTTTTGGGTATCCAGGCAATATACCTTATGTATCTGTATCGGCAAAAAATTAAAGGCGCTCTCTATAGAGACGCTCTAAAAAGTTTGAGCCAAGGATTAGCCTGGGTGATAGGCACAACAATTGTCCTAAGGCTTTTTCAGTCAGTGTCGACGCAGCTGGTGAATTTCAATTTGGGCGCCATCCTGCTAATCCTCTACGGCTTGCTCACCATCATTGCTATCGGCTATTCGTTAATTGCTAAAGGGGCGAAAAGCCTTCAGCACATAGAAGAAATCTAGATGAAACGCGATGCTGCCTTGTATGAAAAAGTCGTCCATATCGCTGAAGACTACTTTGGACCAGCCGCTCCCCGCTACATTGACCGGCTGGTCAAAAGCCATTTTGACAAGCTGCCGCGTGATCTCAGCAGTCAGGACATGCCGGAGTTGATCGAGTGGACAAGACTAACAATCGCCACTATTACCGAGGACCAGGCGGTGGTCGAAGAATTTACCGGCCGCTTAAGTATGGCGGGGGAGTAGCCTGCTGGCCGGCAAAAAAACGCTGAGTTTACTGCTATAATACTTCGGTAATTGGCAGCGTGCATGCCACCTTAGCTCA
>CAZXIT010000044.1:0-7288 GCA_964640775.1 uncultured Candidatus Saccharibacteria bacterium | reverse complement strand
CGGACCGACTGGTACGGGGCTCGGCTCGGCTGGCTGGGTGAAGATGGTGCCGCCTTTGTCGACACCCACCACGAATTGCGGGCCGGGTTTCAGCGGTGCGGCTGCGAGCTGCTCGCCAAACGTAAAGCCAGCGCTGTCGGTGAAGGCCCCCAGGTCATCAGCAGTATCAGGGCCAAAGGCCGCTGGCCCGACTGATTCCTGCACCGGGACCGTACCGTCGCCGCGGTCAGCAAAGACCGGCAGCGTGTCGGGGCTGGCGAAGAATGTTGTTATCAGCCGGCCGTTAATTTTGGTATTGGAGTAGGCAACTACCATGCTGTTGTCTTTGTAATTGTAAAACACTGCCGGCCGCCGGACGTACAAATCAACCTGGTCTTTGGGTGAAAATACCCGTACGATACCGTCTAAAATTTGTTTGTGGTAGGCCGGGTCGTTAAATTCCTGCTCGGCAAGAGTCAGGTCGGCGAGCACATCCGGGGCTTGGGGCTGCATAGCGGCCGAAGTATCCACGATGTCAGCGATATAGGCACCCTGGGCGGGATCCGGTGCCTCGTAGGCGAAGCCGCAGACAGCCGAGTAGCCGCTCATGTCAACGCCAAACAAACGCTGGACATAGTCGAATTCAGCCTGGGCTTTTTCCGGGTCTTTGTTGTATACCGCACCAAAGTCATTAAACCCGGTCATCGTGCCGATGTTTTTGAGCTCGCCGCCAGTGGTTTCTGCCAGGCCTTCAGCGCCGCTGATGCCAAAGCTGCATTCCGTGCCATCAGCATTTTTCGGCACCGCCGCTAGTTTTAGTTTGACCTGCTGGCCGTCAGTCAGTGTCCACTGCACGTCGCCAAGCACGTGCATGGCGAATTCCTGGCGCTTGAGCACCCCATTTTCAGCGTTGGGCTGGGCAGCCGGCCAGCCGGATACGTAGACAACATCGCCTTTTTTGAGGGCGGCAATTTCATCGTCGCTGGCACGGTTGGCACTGGCGGCTACCACAGCCGGATCATTGTCGCTAAAAGCACCGTACATAATGTCCTTGGTATTGTCCGACAGGGAATTAACTAATACTTTTGTGACAGTGCCTGCCGGAGTCATCCGGTCGTCGAGATAGTCGCCGGTCGAGACCGAGAATGGCTTGCCAAACGTAAACTGCGGCTGTCCACTGGCGTCGACTGTCTGGTGGTTATTTTGCGCCAGCAAGCCGCAGTGCTGGGCCGTCTGCTCTCCAATGGGCGTGCCGGTTGCCGGGTCTCGCACCAAAAAACCAGAGCAGCCGGTGGCGTAGTTGTACGTGACATTTTTGCTCATGTACGAGGAAACTCGGGCTGGTACGGCGAGCTGTTCGGGATGCAGGTTTTCCAAAACTGCCGGCGCTTCGATCGGTGCCTCCGGGACGGGAATGACGATGTTGGAGCCGGGTGCCTCTATGTGCAGACCGGTTTGCGTGATGCCGGTAGTCTTGAATTCGGCAACGGCTGATTTGTGTTTGCGCCGGTGTTTTTTGACGGCTGGTTTTTGGGCAGCAGGCTTGGGGCTGGGCTGCTCGACGGTCGCCGCCATAAATGGTTTGAGCTGGTCGCGCGTGATGCGATGCGTCTGCTTGCTGTCATGGTGTCCGGGAGCCGAAACAGGCAGGGCCGGTCCGCTGTGCGGCGGGTTTATCTGATCGGCGGTCAAGGGAATGACACCATGCTCAGCTGGTTCATGGTTGCTGGTCGCTGCGGCTGCGACGCTTAGGGTCACCGCTGTCAGAGCGCCAAAAGCCAAAGCTCGCTGGGCTAGCGAGTGATCGGGAGTAGGAGCGCCGTCTGGTTTTGTCATAATGTTTGTTTTTGCGAGAACTATATAAATATTAGCATAATTTTGCCAATTTGTAAATGTTAGATTTAAGAAAACTGATTAATCTACAGTTATAGTGCCCTTCATATAGGGATAGAGATGATCGTGCATCCGCCACGTACCTTTTTTGCGAAAGGTAAAGGTCCAGCTTTCGCCCGGTTCAAGCGCTCGTTTAGGATCAAATTCGGGATACAGCTTGTGGGTGGGATGCAGGTTTGAAGCTGGCCAGCGTCCACTTTTCGTCGTGTTGGTAAAGCGCACGGCTTGGCCGGCCTTGATTTCAAAGATATTGGGTACGTAGCCGTCATCGCCCATCATCACATCGACTACTACCGGGCCTTCAGGCAGTTTGACGGCGGGTGCAGCCGCTTGTTTTTTTGCGATAGACTGCCCGGCGGCGGGCCGGGAACCCGGCTGCATTAGCTTCCAGCCCCCGACAAGCAGCAGCAGAACTCCGGCACAAAGCAGTGCTCGTGCTGTTTTATTCATACATCCTTCACTTTTTCGCAGTACATATCTGGGCATATTTAGGTTCGTATTTGGCGCAAAACTTTTTACTTTCCTCGTGTGTGGTGATGATCTCACCGGCACGAGTGGCCAGGGTCGTGTAGCACATCTCTTTGTATGCGGCTGACTGCAGCGCTTTGCACAGCGCCAGAGCGTCATCCTGCTGACTCTTGTCCCAGAGCTTGTTCTGAGCGAGTCCGTAGATACATTGCAAACGAAGATTCGGGGCTGACGCAGATATGTAGTTGCAAGCTTGCTCCATGCTGGAGTAATCGTCAATGTAGGTAGAGCTGATATCCCGACCCATGCTGGAGAAGCAGTTGCTTTGGTATTGCGGCTGGATACGGCCGCAGGCGGCTGCAACTTTTTGAAAATCCGTACCCATCACCTGGAGCATGCGTGATGTTTGGAAGCCGTAGCAGGTGTTTTTATATTTGTCGTCGACTGCATCACAGGGGTAGAGCGGGTCGTTGTTGAGCCATGAGCTGGCGTGATATTCAGCAGTCGGGCCTGCAGCCTTCGCTTGGTCAATGGAGATAGCGCCAACCACGTTTTCCATAAACACGCCTGAATAGCAGGATTCCCGGTTGAGGGTAATTGGCGGCAGGCGGTCACAATCTTTGAGGGACGCCGGCAGGTCGTAGTCGTTAAACGCCATCAGCCCGTGGCCGACTCCATGAAAACACTGAAATGCATAAAAACCGGGACTTCGGCTGGGACAGATAAGCCGGAGGCTTTGGGTCAGATTTTCGGTGCCGTGTTCGCTAAAGAACGCCTCGGTGACACCGTGCGTATAGCCTGACATACATTCGCTGTTAAGGACGCTAAATGCCTTGTTGCCTTGCAGTTCGTAATTAAGCCTGCCAACTTTGTGCGAGCGTTGATGGCAGTCACCGGGTGTAGATTTAATCATAGCAATCGTTTTGTCGACACCGTTGGCCTTGAGGTAGTCCTTGAGAAGGGTATCGCTGGCAATAATCTTTGACGGGTCAGCCGCTGGCTGAAGCGCCGCTGGCCGCGGGGCCATATAGATCATCATACTTCCGCTAATTGCCAGGATGAGGCTGCCTATAACCACGATTTGATTGGTGCGTCTCGCAGAATGCGACCGGCTTGGCCGTCGATGACTTTTAGATTTTGATACTCCGCTGCGTCGAATCATAAGCTTATTCAAATTTTAACAAATAGTCGATGCAACTACTAACAGGCCATTGTTCGTGGCATAATAGAGGTATGAAACAATACCTCGATTTGCTCCAGGACATCAAAGACAATGGTACACAGAAGGGTGACCGTACCGGCACGGGGACGATCAGCGTCTTTGGACGCCAGCTGCGCTTTGATCTCAACGACGGGTTTCCGGCGGTCACGACCAAAAAACTTTACTTGAGGAGCATTATCCACGAGCTGCTGTGGTTTCTGCAGGGCAGCACCAATATCAAATACCTGGTCGACAACGACGTGCCGATTTGGAACGAATGGCCCTACCGGGCCTATTTGCAAAGCCAGGGCAAGCCGGTGCCGGACAGCGGCAGCGACGAATGGCGTGAGGGTATGAAAGCTTTTGTGCAGCAGATAAAAACTGACGGTGAATTCGCTAAAAAGCACGGCGAACTGGGCCCGGTCTATGGCTATCAGTGGCGCAGCTGGCCGGCGCCTGACGGCCGCCACATCGACCAGATCAAACAGGTGCAGGAGACACTTCGCAGCAACCCTGATTCGCGCCGGATTATCGTCTCGGCCTGGAACGTCGCCGACATCGACGAAATGGCCAAATCAGGCCTGCCACCGTGTCACACACTGTTTCAGTTTTACGTGGCTGATGGCAGGCTGAGCTGCCAGCTCTACCAGCGCAGCGCCGATACCTTTCTCGGCGTGCCGTTCAACATCGCCTCCTACGCGCTGCTGACCATGATGATGGCCCAGGTCACCGGCCTGCAGCTCGGCGAATTCGTACATACCCTCGGCGACACGCATATTTACTTGAACCATCTGGAGCAAGTCGACCTGCAGCTGTCGCGCGAACCAAAGCCGCTGCCAACGATGAAAATCAACCCCGATATCAAATCGATTTTTGACTTTACATTCCAAGATTTTGAGCTGGTTGGTTATGAGTCGCATCCTGGCATTAAAGCCCCAATTGCAGTCTAAGGCCGGGTAGAATTATGCACATTGCACTGATTGTGGCTGCCGCCGACAACGGCGTGATTGGCAAAAAAGGCACGATGCTGCCATGGCACCTGCGTGCCGACCTGCAGCGGTTTAAGCAGCTGACCGCCGGCCATCCCATAATCATGGGTCGTACCACCTACGAAACGATTGGCCGGCCGCTGCCAGGGCGGCAAAACATTATTGTTACGCGTGACCCGGCGTATCAGGCTGAGGGCTGCAGCGTGGTGCATTCGATTGATGAGGCGCTGCAGGCAGCCGGGCCGGCTGACGAAATTTTTGTGATCGGCGGTGCCAGCATCTACGAACAAACTCTGCCCATAGCTGATAAAATCTATCTTACGCAGGTCCACGCTGCTCCCGAGGGCGACGCTTTTTTCAAATATGACCCAGGCGATTGGCTGGAAACCGCCAGTGAATCCTACCCGGCTGACGATATCAATGACCATCCCTACAGCTTCGTGACTTTAGAGAGGCAAAAGTAGGATTATCATGGCGACCGCCGAAGCCAATCCTTTACTGGCTCCCGATACGGCCCGGGCCTGGCTGCTGGATAGCGGCCGGGCGATGGAAGCAGACGGCCAGCTGATACTGGTATTTCCGGTGGATAGTCTGACTCTGGCGGGGCTGGCTATAGTGGTGCGGGGACATCCCCAGCGGCTGCCGGATGCCTATGCCAGCCTGCCTGGCCGCCGCCGCGAAGTGGGGGAGGCAGTCCTAGCTGACCTGGGCGGTCTGATGGCCGAACGCTACGCGGTTCCTGCCAGGGAGGTGTGAGTATGGGCCAATATGTGGCATTTTTGCGGGGTATCAATGTCGGCGGCCGGATTATCAAGATGGCTGATTTGAAGACCTGTTTTGAGTCGATGGGCTTGGGCGAGGTCCGAACGGTACTGCAGACTGGAAATGTCTTGTTTGAGAGTCATGAAACTGGGGTGAAGCTAAAAACCGCAATAGAAACTGAGCTGCATGCCCAGTTTAAGTATCCAGCCAAGGTCCAAGTCATTGAGCTGCGCAAGCTTACGGACATAATTGATAAATACCCCTTTGAAACCAGTGATCCAGAGTTGCATCAGTACGTCGTTTTTTTGGAGGGTAGTTTGGCGGCGGAACTGTCACAGGAGGCATCTGAATTAGATAAAACTGTCGAGACTATCAAGGTAGGCGATGGCGTAGTCTACTGGAACGTGCAGAAAGGCATGACGCTGAAAAGTCCCTTTGCGAAGTACCTGACCAAAGCAAAATACAAAGAATTTCATACCGTAAGGAATCTCAAGACCCTCAAGAAGATTATTCAAAACTGAACCAGAGAGAGGGCATTGGCACGGGGGTCTCAAAAGGGCATTTGTCCCAGGGGTGTTTTGTAGGTACAATGTACCCACTATGGCGTTAAAAGTAAAGCTGGTTCGCGATGGGCATAGCTGGGCAGTCCGTTTGCCCAAGGCCGTCATGGAGTTGAGCGGCATCCAGCCGGACAGCCCGCTAGAACTTCAGGTCAAACCAGGCCGGATCATCATCAAGCTGCAACCGCGCACCAAAAAACAAAAACAGGCCTATAACGACCGTTTTGAGCAAGCTCACCAGGATATGAAGCTGGCATGGGATGAGGCGTTCGAAGAGATTTGGCTCCAAGCCGTTGGCATTGACGAGTAAATTAACCAAACCGAATAGGCAAAACCAAATTCCACGCTTAGCGGCTGGTTATTTTTTGCAGCAGTTTGATGAAAACGCGCAGCTCGGAGGGATTGAGCTTGGACAGCAGCGGATTGTCATGGGTGGTCAGATTGCGGAGCAGGGCAGCCCGGATACGCTTGCCTTTGGTCTCCAGCCGGACCATTTTGATGCGGCGATCGGCCGGGTCTTCGTAGCGGCTGGCCAGTTTCTTTTGCTCCAAGCCGTCGACCAGGCCGGTGATGTTGGAGGCGTCGCAGTTAAAGACTTTGCGGAAGTTATTCATCGGGCGGGGTTCGTCGAGCAGGAAGAGCATCATAGCCTGCATGCCGGTCAATCCGTGTTCGGCACCGAGCTCCATGACGCGGCTTTTGGACAGCATCAGGAACTTCAGCAGTATCAGGTAGGACTGTTCGAGAGTGGCTTGCTGGGTCATACGGCTAAAATTCCGATTAATGGTTGACATAGTCAATAGTTGACTATTACAATGATATCATTCAATTGTAGAAGCTTGAGTGCAAAATTTCAAGCAGGAGGGGTCCATTATGGCAAAATCATCCGCGGCCAAAAAAACAGAAACACCAAAAAAACAGACCAGCCACTGGCTGATCTTGATCCTGCTGTGCCTGGCGCAGTTTATGGTGGTGCTGGACGTCTCGATTGTCAATGTCGCCATACCGTCGATCCAAACCGCCTTTACGATGTCGCAGACCAGCCTGCAGTGGATTATCACGGCCTATACGCTGACATTTGGCGGATTTTTGCTGCTCGGCGGACGGGCAGCCGACCTGTTTGGCCGGCGCAAGATATTTATGATGGGCGTGGTGGCCTTTACCTTGGCCTCCCTGGCTGACGGCTTGGCGCAATCGGGCGGGCAATTGATCGTATTTCGCGGCATCCAGGGACTAGCCGGCGCCTTTATGTCACCGGCAGCATTGTCAATCATTCTCGTTACCTACAAAGAAGGCCACGAACGCAATGTAGCCCTGTCAGTATGGGGCGCGGTGGCGGCCGGCGGTGCGGCGGCCGGAGTGCTGCTCGGCGGACTCTTTACCCAATATCTGGGCTGGCGCTGGAACTTTTTTGTCAACGTGCCGGTCGGTATCGG
>CAZXIT010000043.1:0-7301 GCA_964640775.1 uncultured Candidatus Saccharibacteria bacterium | reverse complement strand
ATATCAACCTTATCGGTTCACAGGCCTCTGCCAGCATCGCGCAGCACCCCTACCTGGTAGGGCTGGTCAAAGAATTGCTCCAGCAGACCAATGTCAAAGGCCCCCAGATGTACTTCGACCGTGATATGGGCCGTCCCGTCGGCAGCGCTAACGTCGTTGAGACTTCTGACAAAGACACCATCCTATATGCCCAGGCCCTGCATGGCGAACTTTACAAGCGGTTTGTCAAAAACGGCCAGCCACTGTCTACCCAGCACATTAGTGTCGTGCTCAAGCGCGATGAAGATGGCGAGTACGAGCTGGTCGATACTTGGGTCGGTCCGCTGCGGCCGCCAAACCCTGGTACTGACGACGCCACCGAGGCTAGCCGGGAGTACTGGGACACCCACGCCTTCGTGCTTGACCGTGAACCAATTAAACTGCGCACCCTGACCAAAACCTGTCCCTACTAAAAAGTAAAAGGAGCCGATTATGTCCAAAGGCCAAGACAAACGCAAAGCCGTAAAAAAGCCCAAAAAACCAAAAGAATAAGCCAGTGCTGAAGCATCGCATTAGTCGCGGCGAACTGCTCCAGGCTCAGCTAGCTTTGTTTGCGGCCATTGGGCTGCAGCTGGCTGCCCGCCATATTGGCAGTGATTTTTTGCCCGGTACTCAGTATTTGATCATTTTAACTGAAGTCGTACTGGCCGTGGTACTCGGTTTTACGACCAATATGCATCAGGCCGCAACCAAAGGCCTGCATAGCGCTGTCGCAATCATCTTACTGGCCCTCATCTCAGTTGCCAACATCAGCGGCTTGGTGTTTGTGCTGCACTCGCTAATCAGCAATCACACTGGTTTTAATGGCTTTGAGCTGCTGGTGGCGGCTATTGCTATTTTTATGACTAACATTATTGTCTATGCGCTTTGGTATTGGGAAATTGACAGTCCCGGGCTGACCCGCACTACCTGGTCAAAATATGACAAAGACTTCCAGTTTACCCAGCAAGACATGGCAGCGGAATTTCCGCATTGGCAGCCGCAGTTCGGCGACTACCTCTATCTGTCAGTCACCAATGCTGTCAATTTTGCCCCGGCTGATACCCGTCCTATCACCTTGCAGGCCAAGGCCCTGATGGCCTCCCAGTCCCTGGTCTCTGTGTTTACCCTGGCGCTGGTCATTGCCCGCTCGGTGAGCATTCTTGGCGTCTAGGGCCATCAGTCCAACTCCGATGCCCCCAGCAAGCACTGAGGCGACCTGCAAGGTACGATAACGCTGAGCCGAAGCGGCAATCTGCTCCGGATCACCAAGCGCACCAAGCGCATAGCGGGAACCCGGCTTAACTGCTTGGCGGCGCTGGAGTGCGGTTGCAATATTTTGAGCTGTCATGAGGGCGCTGACAGCATGCGCGGTTCGCGGCCGGTTATGCAGCAGCGCTACGGAGACAATACCCAAAGTGGCCCGCATTGGCCGGCTACCGCCGAATTTGCCGCCAGTTTCATCAACCACAATATCGTGTCTCTCGGCATTAGCACGGGCCAAAGCTGGCAGCGGTGCGGTTACGCCTGAGCTAAGATGCAGTATGGTACCCAGCCGGTCACCCTGATTAGCTGCCCGCCGTGACAGCGCGACGCCTTGGGCAACTTCCTGGGCCTTATCAGATAAGCTATCGAGCAGCTGTCCAAAAACGGTTGTAGAGCCGCTCTCTCTGGCCGCTTTTTTGCGGGCCAAACCACCATCGACTAAATCACCGAGAACTGTGCCTGTCTGAGCCACCCCGATAGGAAAGCCATGATCCGGGTAGCGAACAACCAGATAATCCAGTGCCAGCATGCCTGCTGTGCTGGCCAGTGTCACAAGATTGGGAGTGACCCAAGGCAGCTTGCGATCTATGAAGTCTACAGTTGTCTCCAAGGGATTGCCGACCAGCTGCCTCAAAGGATTGTTGCGTACATCGGCAGACATACTACACTACTCCCAGAACTGGTACTGGCTCAGGTGGCTGGCCGTGCCGCAGCAGACGGTCACCGCCGCTCACCAGCGACATAATCGTACCGCCTGTCATCGCTGTCCGTACCAGGCCGCTGTGTGTTGACAGCGGCGAGCAGGCGATCACTAGTCCAGCCATATCGAGGCTGGTCTTGCACTGGCCCGACAGCGTTGCTGCGGTGTCTAGCCCGCGGCGCTTGCCGTCCGCTCGCAGTGCACCGACACTGCCGTCGCGCAGTACCCGCAGGGTATGATGCGCCGGTGCTATCTCGCCGGTGTCACCGAGAACTTCCAATGAGGGTGTCAGAAACTTTTTATCAGCCGTCTGGTCTAGCCAGCCGCCGAGTTTAGTACTGCCAACTCTCCTAGCCAGCCAGCCGTCGAGTTTATCAGTAGCCGCTAAAACTGCCACCGCACCTGCAAATTTCCAGGTGCGCTCCTTGGGCGGGGTATTATGCAGTTTATGGGCAATCACCGGCCCGGCGACTGCCCGTAATACTGGTAAGGTATTGGCGACGACCCTGAGAGCAGTCTTTTGTTCTATCATATGGCCGATTCGTATCCGTTTGCCCGCCCGCTAGTAATTTCACTAAACTATACAGCAGAATTGACTTCCGCGCCAACCGAGCAGCACACCATCCGTTGACATCGATCACCTGCATGCTATAGTTGACATATCAGTGCTCGTGGTTATAAACAAACAAGGGTTGCCAACTAAAACAGCGTATGACCAGTACCAGCCAACAAGACCAAACTGACCTGGATAATGATACGATTGTACTCCTGCTCCAGGTGCCGCGAACCAATGACAAAAAAGAGCTGGCAGCCGAACAAATGTTTGCTTCGCTTCACGGATTACTACTATTTCCTTCCCACAAGCTGCTGCGGGCGCCGCAGCGGGTGCGTATCAGCTTTGAAATCGCCGTGCTCAAAAAACGGATTGGCTTTTATGTCTGTGTGCCCCGCTACCTGAAAAGCTTTGTTGAAGAACAGATTTACGCCCAGTACCCAACCGTGCAAATATCGGAGGTCGATGATTATTCCGTATCTGAGGCAACCGAGTTAGTCCCGGCTCAAATTGCTGAGATGCGTCTGTCCAGCAACAATGCCCTGCCAATTAAGACGTTTCAAAGCTTTGAAGTTGATCCCCTGGCGGCAATTACAGCCACGCTCGCCAAATTTGACGAAGCTGAGGAGGCTTGGATACAGCTAGTGATGCGTCCGGCAGCACCCAACTGGCACAAAAAAAGCGAGCGCTACATCGGCGGCTTGCGCGGCGGAGCCGCCAAATCGGGCCCCGGCGGCCTCCTGGGAGCTCTCTGGACACCACCTGAGCATGGCAGTGGTGCCTCGGCGGCAAAACTAACTGAGTATGAGCAGGCCAGAGCCAGCGGCGCCGAAGATAAAAGCCATAAGCTAGCCTATGAAGCTTGTCTGCGAATAGTGTATAAGGGGCCTGTCCCCGAACACCAGGCTAAGCTGCGCCTGCAGTCCATCGTCGCCAGTTTTAAGCAGTTTAATACTACCTATCTCAATGGCTTTGAACAGGCCCGAATCAGTCATGACCGTGTCCAGCTGGAGCGCTACCAGCAGCGCAAACTCAGCAGCCGGCCACTAATCCTCAATATCGAAGAGATTGCCACCCTCTACCACCTGCCCCACACCAACGTCGAGACACCCTATATTCTGTGGGCGCTGAGCCAGACGGCCGAACCGCCAGCCAATTTACCAATATTAACAGAGACCAATCAGCATGACATTAGCCCCATTGCGGCGGCTAATTTTCGGGGCCAAAACATCGTCTTTGGCCTGCCGCGTTCGGACAGGGGTCGTCATCTGTATATTTTGGGGCAGACCGGTGTGGGTAAATCAGGCTTGCTGGAGCTGCTAACTATCTCCGATATAAACAGTCCAAATGGTTTTGCGGTTATTGATCCCCACGGCGACTACGCTACCAGCGTACTGCAGCGGATTCCGGCTTCCCGCGCCCATGACGTTATCTATTTCAATCCGGCCGACACCGATTTCCCGGTAGCCTTCAACCCCATGGAGGTCACTGACCCCAAGCTGCGCACCCACACCGTATCTGAACTGATTGGCGTCCTAAAACGGATGTTTGAATCTTGGGGGCCGCGGCTGGAGTATATCCTGCGCTACAGCCTGCTGGCCCTATTGGAATACCCCGATGCCACGATGTTAGATATTACCAGATTACTCACAGATAAAGCCTTTCGCCAAGAGGTCCTAAGCCATGTTAAAGACCCGGTGGTATGTAACTTCTGGACGGTGGAGTTTGCCAGCTGGAACGACAAATTCGCTGCCGAAGCTGTCGCCCCCGTACTCAACAAGGTCGGTGCCTTTACTGCCAACCCGATTGTCCGCAACATCATTGGCCAGCCCAAGAGCAGCTTCAATATCCGTAAAATCATGGACGAGCGCAAAATCCTGATCGTTAATCTGAGCCGAGGCTTGGTGGGCGAAGATAACGCCGCGCTTTTGGGCGCCCTGCTGGTTACTAAAATCCAGCTGGGGGCCATGAGTCGAGCTGATATACCTGTCGAACAAAGAGCGCCGTTTAACCTGTACGTCGATGAATTTCAAAACTTTGCTACTGACAGTTTTGCGACAATCCTCAGCGAAGCCCGCAAATATGCTCTCAATCTGACCGTCGCCAACCAATACATTGCCCAGATGTCGCAAGAAGTTAAAGACGCCGTCTTTGGCAATGTCGGCTCGATGATTTCCTTCCGTATGGGCGCCGATGACGCCCGCTCGATGCTGCGCTATTTTGAGCCAAAATTTGAGGAGTACGACCTGGTGCATATGCACAACCGCCACATCGTCATCAACATGACTATCAACGGTGAAAAAACCCAGGCCTTTTCGGCGCTCACGCTTGATCTGCCTTCTCGTCAAACAGATGAAAGCGCCAACATTATCGCGCATTCTCGGTCAGTCTATGGTCTCCCGAGAGCTGAGGTGGAAGCCTACGTCAATCACCGCTATCTCCTTGATACAACACCGTCTGTCACCCCTGTATCTGCGCCAGCACCGTCCGCTGCCGTCCGATTACCCCAGCAGCCAATAGGTGCACCTGAAGCTCCCTCACAGCTAGCATCAAAAAAACCAGCCGGCTCTGCCAAAACATCGGTCAGCATGGGCAAAACCGCAGTCCGCGGCTCAGATGTAGAGCTGGTCAAACGGAAGCGCAAACGGCTACGCAAGCGTAAAACCACCCCCAAACCGCTCAGTGACGACAGTGATCAGATTATCTTTACTCGTTAACAGAGACAACAATGGTATGTCCTAAATGTATATTATGTAAAAAGGTATTGCTTTTTAATCAAGTTTAGTGTATAGTAATTATTGGTTCCAAACCATAAGCAGTACCTTTACAAGTAGTATCGAGCAATCCCGCTCACCAACCTTACCCGAGTGACGCCCCTGTCATTCACCCTGTCCGTAGTCCACCCCGAACGACAATACCGTCGTTCAACCTCAGAGGAGAGTTCCATGCCCCGCACGTCCCAGCTGTTCCCGCTGTTCGCCGTCGCCGCCGCGTCCCTCGCGATCCCCGCCGGAGCCAGCGCCAACTACCAGGACAACCACCCGGGCACGGAATGCCCTCCCATCGTCAGGTCCATCGACTCCAGCGACGCCTACAACGGCACCCCGGAGAACGACGGCCAGGACGAGCAGTGCAACCACGACCGCAACCGCGACCGTGACAACGACCGCAAGGAGAACAAGCAGCACCCGCAGATGCCCACCCCGCCCGCCCAGCAGCCCGCAGCACCCGCCCCGAACCTCGGTTCGAGCACCGGCGTCCCGCAGGTCTGCAGCAAGCACGGAGGCGTTCGCATCTACACCAGGCACAGCACCATTCACCGCGCGGTCGTCAAGATCAACGGACTCGTCGTCGCCCAGCGCCACCCGTACGCAGCCTCCGTGTACTTCCGGCTCGGCCTCGCGATCCTCGCACCCCTGCCTAGCACCTACACGGTCTCCGGCTGGTTCACCTACACGCTTGACGCGTACCCGCATGTCCTGCTCCGCAGCACGCTCGCACCCCGCAACGTCATCCACTGTGGCGACCACCTCCACTCCAACACGGTCACCTACGGCAACGGGATTCTGAAGCACTAGCCCACAAGGGGAAAGGAAAGCAGTAGCGCTTACTCGATACCACTCAACTACTCTCGGTCTAGGGAACACTAAGCGTTTTCAAGCTTATTGATTGTTCCCTAGACCGAAGAGGAGGTTTCACTTATGTCATTAGGACACCACCACGACGTAGTACGTTCCAGCCTTGACCCAAAGTCACCGCTGTCGAGCATACGTCCACCAGTCCGGGTTATACCTGAGAAGTTCGCAGTTCGAGGTCCATTGGATCTCACTCGCCTCACAGCAGCAACCCGGACTTTTTCATGTCTAATCAACGAGTTATCTTATACTTTTTGCCGGGACAGTTCCCAGGCACAACAAACAAAGCCAGCGGCAAAGACGAGATGCTGGCCAACCACCAGCCACCCAAAGCCGGTAAAGAAGCTGTAGTAGCTCATACTAATGACGGAGGCGCTTATCAGGGTTGCCAGGTTGCTCCAGACTGCCACCCGGCAGACGCGGCGAGTTGCGTCACGCGCGGCAATAGCATTGAGCGCCCCATAGCCTACCAGCGTCGAGCCCAGCATCCTCACAAAGAAATTGATATCATGGCTGGCGCTGTTAAAAAACAAGCTGGCCACCCAGCCTGGCAAAAACATCAATCCGATCCCCAAGCCGGCGGTAACCCCGGCAATCACCCACAAATAGCAGCGCGTAAACGAAGGTGCTGGTACATCAGTCGTATGGCGGGGAGTTGCTAATTTGCTCACTGCTGCCAAGTGTAGCACACTAAAGAAGCGGGACAGACTGGCAAAAACCTCGGGCTTGTCCGCAGGCTTCTTATTGATTAATGCTCAGTGGGCGCAAAAACATGCGTGTCGATACGACATAATGCCGTTTGGCCAATAGCTTCACTGGTAAGATGGCCTGCAAAGGGTTTTAGCGTTTCGTCGGGACCACACTCTCGCAGCTTGCTCACTATTGATGTGGGTGCTGACGAAGCTCTGTGACTATGGGAGGAAACTACTTTATTAACAAAGTAACTGCCGCCAGCAAGAGCTAATACAACAGCGATAACTGCCGCCGGATTTTCCCCAGGTTCATATCCACCACCCCCGCTGCCCCTTCCCGTGCCGTATACGCTATGGCTCCAGCTGGTCATGGCTACATCGCAAGAGAGTCGTGAAGGGCAGGACAGAAAGTGATGTGGTTGATGTCCGTGGGAGCC
>CAZXIT010000042.1:0-7617 GCA_964640775.1 uncultured Candidatus Saccharibacteria bacterium | reverse complement strand
GCGTTGGCTTGCGGAGCCAAAGGTCGTAGGTTCGAATCCTGTCGGGTACACCATTTCCGCTTATGTGCAGCTGCTAGTCCTGTTCTGCGAGAGCTTTGGCGAAGACCCTGCGGCAACGCTGCAGGGCATTATCAACGGCTTTTGTGTTAGGGTAGCCAGTCTCGGCAATTATTTCCTCGTAACTCAGGCCGTCGTTTCGCAAACTAAAACAGGCGAGCTCCATCTCAGTTAGTTTGAGTGATGCCACAAATAGGGTTGCTAGAGTTGCCCTGGCTACAACGGTGCGATATATGTCCGCCCGCGAATCATCAATTTGATCCATCAGATTATAATCTTCGTCGAATTCATTGCCGCTGCGCCGGGGGGCATCAAGTGAAGCCGCTTCGTTGAGCGGGCTATGCCTGCGACGGCCAGCTACTTTGATCGCATCTATCAATCTTCGCTTAACGACCAATTCCGCAAAATTCGTGAAGCTGCTCTTAGCCGGTTCATGATCCCTCATTGCTTCGAGCAGCCCTATGAGACCCTCCTGGTGCAAATCGTCTTCATCACCGCCTTTTAGGTAGAAACCAGAGCGAAATATAATTGACCGTATGACCGGCTGATAGGCAGCTACAAGCTCATCCGTAGACCGCTGGCAGCCATCCTTAACTTGAGCGGCCAAGTCGTTAATTGCGCGTAACTTTGATGGTTTCAGCAGAGGGATCGCACGCTTTATCTCATGCACCATACCATCAGTCTCTTCCAATTCGTCAAGCTGAGCCTTTGTGGCCTCCGAGAGGCGCGTGAAAAAACTGCCGCTAGTTACTGGGCCGTCCGCCGCCGCTCGCATAATTATCTTGGGGACGGCTTCAAGCAAGTCTCGCGGCTCGATTTGGCCTTCGAGCACCGGCGATAAACCAAACAGCGCGACCATGCCCGCTGACCCTCTGATAAGTTTTTCGCTGTCACCGGTCTCCTGAAATTCCGCGTCCAGCGTGTCTAGTTCTGCGGCAACGTCTGTACCATCCTCAATACGGCCCAAGGCTGAAACTGCTGCTTGCTCCAGCCATCGTGTCTCTGTACTAACGCCATACGCAGCCTCTAATTTGCCGACGGTAGCCATAAGATCTACATCATCTGTCGCTGCTTCTCGAGGGGTCGCTAACTGATTGGCCAGTGTCATAAGTTATATACTTTATCATTTTTAATTACTTAAGTAAATAGCTCCTCCGGATCGTTATTCATAAATTGACAAATCAAAGTGGTAGTGCTATAATCTCAATTATGGAAACAGGTCGCAACCTTAACTCTATCGTGCGGGGGCCAGCTATGCGGGCAGCCGTCATGTGCGTCTCTGCCGTCTTCGGCTAAGCATGGGTGCTCCTGAGACAATAAAAAACTATTTGGACCGGCAGCATATGATGCAACTGGCAACGGTGGCGAACGGACAGCCGTGGTGCTGCACGGTCTACTTCGTAGCCGACGAGGAGTACAACCTGTACTGGGCCAGCCTCCCCAGTCGCCGCCACAGCCAGGAAATCAAAAACCATCCCCAAGCCGCCGCGGCTATTCCGGTGAAATTTGTCAAAGGCCAGCCGGTAGCCGGCATCCAAATCGAAGGCCGCGCTGAAGAATTGTTGCCGTCGCCGGCTATCAGAACCGTCGCTGAGCGCTACGCGGCTAAATTCAACCGCGATGCCGCCTGGGTAGAAGACTTCGCCGCTGGCAACACCGAACACCGCTTATACAAACTCACTCCGGCAACCTACGTACTTTTTGACGAATCCAATTATCCAGAGAAACCTCGCCAAGAGTTTAGCCGTTTATAGCCAGTTTTAGGCTGTCTTCCTTTCTGGCTGCTTTTCTTCATTCGGATCGGGGATAGTCTCGAGCAATTCGCAAAGTATTTCGTTAAAGGCCTGCCCAGCCGCGAGGTAGCCGTTATATTTTTTATCTTCAGTAGGTCCGTTGTTACGGGCGGCGTATTGCTGTACGCTGCCGTTCACAGCCTTGGATACGCCAGCAAATAATGGCACTGCGTCCTCAATGGTTAATTCGTACGGGTCTATTTGTATGGCTCGCGATTTTAGGCCGTCTAGGCCCTCCATGCCCCTGTTTAAGTCTTGGTTTTTGTCTCGAATAGCCTCTACTGTTGTTTCGGCTCTTTCGCAGGCCGCGGCGACAGCTCGTTTCAGCAGGTCAGAACCGCGCAGTCCGTTTGGAGCCAGGGAATCCAGTGACTGCAGTACCTCTTTAAGCCGCTTAGAGTTGGTATTGGCGTAGGCCAGGGCAATCGCACCGGCACCAGTGTCGATGCCTTCTTGGGACATATCCAGCCCGGTATAGGCTCCGACACCCTTGGTAACGGCTTCAAAAATCGCGTGGAGAGCCGGGACGTCTTGCTCCAGGGCAGCGACAGCTGAGCCGCCATCGCGCCTAGCATCGTCGCGGCCTTTGGCGATATCAATGCCGAGCTTAGGGGGTTGGCTTTCTTTTACATACTCGTAGATATCAGACGGAGTGGCCGGTGGCAGAGCCTCTTTTGGCCACGGTTTGGGATGCAGGCGGATAACTTCACGAGCGGGTGTTTTTGCCTGGGTTTCGTCTACGGGTTCGACGCTATAGCCCAGAAGAGTGGCGGTTGCTACCAGCAACCCGTCATAGCCGGCGCCAAACAGAACGCCCCTCTTTTTGTCTTCCTGCTTATTGGGTGCTTGGTTGCCCCACACGACGCCCGACTGTCCGCTTGATCCTCGGGGATCCCTGGTGACTGCCACTGCCTCTGGCCATACTGAGCGCACACCGTCAAACATTCCCCTCAGGGGTCGGTGCTCACCCAGGCCGTGAAGTATTTGGTCTCGAATTTCTTGAGGTCGAGACAATACTTCGTCCGCAGCTGGCAAATAGTCCGACAGCGTGGTCAGATCAAGCTCCCGAAGCGCTTTCCGAACCGCTTCCTGCCTGGACTTCAGCAGTGCCGCTGCCAAGGAATTGATACCCAGCACCTTGATCCTCGCTTCATCCATGGTTTGCTCGCCGCCTCGCGCTTTACCGGTTTCAGTCTCATTGTAATCAGTACATGCTAGTGCTAAGGCCAGGGAACCATCTGCCACCTTCTTATAGAATTCCGGTGCTCTCTTAGGATATCGAAAGACTTCGGCAGCGGCGGCCAGCCCGGCGCTGGCATAGCCGGACCAGTGCTTGGGATCGTCTTGTCCAAGGCCATGCCTTAAGACCTCTATTGGGGTTCGCTGGAAATCCCCATTGCCGCTCCCTAGTGGTTGGCTCATAATTACTCAAATAATGCCATATTGGAGACTGCTTTACAAGTGTGATATAGCTCACCATCCCGGTTTGGTATGATAGTTTGGCATATGAACATTTTGATTTTGCACGGGATTGGTGGGCATGCCGGGATCCATTGGCAAGGATGGCTGCGTGATGAACTAACGTCCCGGGGCCATTCGGTGCTGATGCCAGAATTGTCGGATACCGAACATCCGGACAGACAGGTATGGCTCCGAACTGTAGAACAAGCAGTGCGAGATTTGGCGCTGGGAGACCTGATCATTGTTGGGCATTCGCTCGGGGTAACGACGGCTTTGGATTTACTGGAGCGGGTTTCCGCCCCAGTAAAAGCATTGGTCAGCGTCTCTGGTTTTGCTGTCGACTACGGCGCGGAGTTCAATGGATACTTCCTGCGCGAAAAGGCGATCGATTTTGACAAAGTTCGAGCTAGTATTGGGCAATCGTTAGTATTATACGGTGATAATGATCCGTATGTGACACAAGACGCACTGGCGGGGCTGGCGGATGGATTAGGCGTGAAGCCCGTAATTATCGCCGGTGGCGGCCACCTCAACACTGAGGCTGGCTACACGGAGTTTCCTCAACTTTTGGATCTTGTGTTGGCTCTCTAAACTGCTCCCGATTTTATATAGCTGCCGGTCGGCTTTGACATTTGGAGTACCACCGTTTGCAAGTTTGTCAGTGATTAAAAGTACAGCAAGAGTATTCATAGAGTGTTAGAGTTTAGGTGTACAGTAATTGAAACATGGAATTCTTTCATTGAAATACACTTCTGTTGCGTGATCAAAATAACAATTTTGGAGGTTAGCCAGTGGCAGAAGGCATAGGGCACATCCCAGCTGTAGTTGTACGTACGAGAATAAACGGATTTGGAAACAGGAACCTGGACACACCCATCGTTAATGCCGTCCAGGTGCCCGGCGGTTTTTGGCGGTCTCCTGAGGGCTCTGATGCCAATGATGTTGTGGCGATCGTGGCTCCTGTATTGATCCCAACTGAGGAGCAAGCCGCCGAACAAGAACAAGTCGAACAGCAAGCAGCGGCTCCGGAAATACTGCCTGGCAGTTTTTGGCAGCGTGTCAGCAGCCGTATCCGAAACATCAAGCGTCCGGCATAGGGAACGAGTAAACGGAGTTGAAATGCAGCTGACCGTTTTTGGGGCTTCGGGCAAGGTAGGGCGGCAGGTCGTGGCTCTGGCTCTGCAGCAGGGCTACCAGGTAGTGGCCTTTGTGCATAGCCAGGATCCGTTTGCGGCTGATGACAAACTCAAGGTCGTGAAGGGTGATATCCATGACCGGGCAGCCGTCGCAGCAGCGCTGGCTGGCAGCGGCGCGGCGATTAGCGCGCTGGGGAGCTGGGGGACAAAGCAGAAAGACATCTTGGCTAGCGGCATGCGAGCTATCATACCGGCCATGGAACAGATTGGGGTTACCCGGCTGGTGACGCTAACCGGGGCGGGAGCCTACTGGTCGGGAGACCAGCCAAGCGTACTTGATAAACTCAGCCACGGCGTTATGAGAGCCGCTGCTCCAAAAATTCTGCGCGACGGGGAAGAACATCTGCGTCTGCTTGAGGCCAGCAAGCTGGAATGGACCTGTTTGCGCTCACCGGTCATGCGCGGCGGCAACACCCGCTACCGGCTGGATCTTCGGCCGCCGCCGCTCTGGGCCGCCATACCGCGGCCAGCGGTGGCCCAAGCCCTGGTTAACCAGCTCAAAAATCATGATTACGTACGCTCGGCGCCGTTTATCCATCACCGTTAAAGCCGCCTAGCGGCCTGTGCTATACTCCGAATATGAGCACACCGCACAACTGGCACCGGTCGCATAAAGACAGCTTGTCGCGCGGCGATCGGGCGGCAGACAAGATGCGCAACACTATGGGCAGCTGGCGATTCGTGTTTGGTTTTGTGGCTTTTATGGTTGTCTGGGCCTTTTTTAACTCCCTGGCCGGCATTCACCACTGGGATAAGTACCCGTTTATCCTGCTTAACCTCTTTTTATCAATGCTGGCTGGCCTGCAGGGCGCGATACTGCTGATTGCCGCCAAGCGAGTCGACGCCATCAGCGCTGCCATGGCCGAACACGACTATCAGACCAATGTCGAAGCCAAAAAAGAAGTCGAAGAACTAATGGCTATCAACAGAGAACAGCTCCATCGCATCGAAGAATTGTTACGCCTGGTCAAGCCTCAAAAATAACAGCTCTCTGTTGTAAGAAAATTAACTGCTTGCGACGGTGGCGCTAGCGTACTGTTAGCTGGGTAGAGACTTATCTGGGAGATGCAGTTATGACCGATGAACAAACAATGCGCCGCAAGGCCGGTGATAAATCCAAGGCTCGCGTTTGGTGGCGCCAGTACTTAGCCTAATCACCGAGGGTGCGCGGCCATAATTTCTGAGAGCTGACCGAGGCAATTTCCACGGCGCAGTACAGCATTTGCGCCTGCAAATAAATCCAAAACAGCAGTCCGAGCGCGACGGCGAAGTAGCTGTAGAGGGCGTCGAGGCCTTTGAGTTCGCGGGCTAGTATATAGCCGCCCAGCGCTTGGAGCACTACCAGCCCGATGGCCGCCGCCGCGGCGCCTACCCATATCTGTCTCAGGCCGACATGCCGGGGCAGGCAAAAATTGATCAAAAAGGTAAACACCCAGAACAGTATAAACAGGTTGACGGCGATGGATAGGGCCCGGAAGCCCAGGCCATGGCCGGCAGCCCCGGCCAAACCGGCACTGATAGCCGCCACCAAAAAACCAGTGCCGCCGACGCTGATCAGGCCCAGGCTTTTAAGGAGTGACTTTGGGAAACCGACCCGCGCTGACTTCGGGATCCGCCAGATATGCTGGACACCGTGGCTAAAGGCATCGGCCACCCCCCGGGTACCGTAGACCGTGAATAACAGGCCGATCAGCAGCGCCGCGCCGCTTTTGTGCAGACTATGGATGTGCGATGACAACTGGCCGCCTAGGAGCGGAAAATAGTTGGTGATACCGTGGATGACCGTATTCTCCAAGCGAGGGTGGTCGCCAACGATAATACCGGTGAGCGTCGTCAGCACCATCAGCAGCGGGAAAAGCGCTAGAAAAGCGTAGTAGGTGAGCAGCGCTGCCCGCATCCCAGCCTCATCTTCACCGTATTTTTTGATAACGGCGTAAGAAAAGCCGGCGACCGGATGCCGTTTTTGATAGGCGTCGAGGCCGCGCACCAATTTTTTGTACTTATCCATGGCTGTCCCCTTTATTTCGTACAGTTGCTGACATTACAGCACATGCGCTCTAGGATGTAAAAATCTTTACAGCTTATACGCAGCCATAAGCCGGATAATGGGGGACACTAACATAAAAGGAGAGAATCTATGTCAAGCGAAGAAGCAGACGCCTTAATGGAAACTTTTGAAAAATGGGATGCCAAGCACGCGAAACACGATTTCATCCACCGCATGGAGCGCAAACTAGGCCGTAAAGAGCGCGCCAGCCGTATTTAGAAGCGAATCCGTTTCATCAGGCTGTCGACAGCGTCCTGGGTGTGCTCCTCCATCGGCAGACAGTCTGATAACAGGCTGACAATCCGTTCTTCGTCTTCGGGAGCGAAGTAGATAGAGGTCAGCGTGGCGAAGCGCTTGAGCGGCATAAACACGATGCTCGACAGAGCTCCCTCAGAGGCAATAGCAAAAGATCTAAACTCATCATAGCGATACTTTTTCTGGCCGACAGTGATGCCCTTGGCATCAAGCCGGTATTGCAATTGGCGCGGCTGGTGGGTGGCGTACACGCCGAGCATAATGGCTCCAAACGCGACGACACCGACAGTGATAAAATCCTTGGTCAGGAAGAAGGCAATGCCGGCCACCGCCACGGCGGCCATGGCCAGCGCGATGTACCAAAGCGGGGATTTTTCATGGGCCACAAACTCCGACGCCGTCCAGCTGACTTCGTCAGGGTTTTCGTCCCCGCTGGCCGTATCCTCTGGCTGCAGCAGGCCGGTTGGGACTGACGCCGGTGGAATCTCGGGGATATCTATAGGTGCGGCCGATGGTGCTGGCGCGGAGGCGTTGGCTGGCGGCGGGGCAGCGGCCGGCGGAGGTGTTTGCGCGACCGCGGGAACTGGTGGAGCTGCTGCGGAGGCGGTGTCAGCTGGAGTTACCGTTTGCCCGGGCTGCGAGCCGTTATTTTCCATAAGCGTTATTGTACCGCAGTTTTGGAAAGTCTGCCTACTACTGCTATAATCACCTCTGTTAGAAAGCTGGCGGACGCAGAGTCTGCGGGCAAGTACGCGGAAGGGTGTCCGAGTGGTCGATGGAAACGGTCTTGAAAACCGTCGTGCCAGCA
>CAZXIT010000041.1:0-7802 GCA_964640775.1 uncultured Candidatus Saccharibacteria bacterium | reverse complement strand
GCGGCCGTCACACGCCATTCTTTAAGGGCTACAAGCCGCAGTTTTACTTCCGTACTACGGACGTAACCGGTGAAGTCGAATTGCCAGCCGACAAAGAAATGGTCATGCCCGGCGACACCATCACCTTTAAGGTCAAGCTGCTCGCACCTATCGCTATGGAGCAAGGCCTCCGCTTCGCTATCCGCGAGGGCGGCCGCACCGTCGGCGCGGGCGTCGTCACCAAGATCGTCAAATAGTACAATCCTGTACTGCCTGAAAGAGCCTCTCCCTTGGGAGGCTCTTTGCCTATGTCAACATATTGACATAGCAGGGAAGCCTCTAAAAACCCCATAGCTAATCAAGATATCCGGGTGTTTGACACTATGTGGTATAATGTTATTACAATATAATTAAATTTTGCTGACTAAAAGTCATCTTTGAAAAACAAGTTTGATGTTACAGCAGGTCTCCCTGACAGGGAGGGAAGGAACACCACCTATGGCAGACGCCGTTAAACCAGATGCTAAGCAGCGGATCCGAATTCGCCTCAAGGCTTATGATCACAAAGTGATCGACCAGGCCGCCAAACAGATCATTGATACCGCGCTCCGCACCGGTGCTTCACTGGCCGGCCCGATCCCGCTGCCAACCCGGCGGAGTACCTTTACGGTGGTCAAAAGCCCCCATGTCTATAAAAAAGGCCGCGAACAGTTTGAAATGCGCGTCCACAAGCGCTTGATTGATGTTTTCGAGCCGACACCCAAGACTATCGACAGCCTGATGAACCTCTCCCTCCCGGCTGGCTGCGACGTCGAAATCAAGATGTAGCCAAATGACAAGAGAAGCTGAACCAATTATACAAACTGGAGAATATGAAGGCCGCGGTATCCTCAGGCCCGTGCCTCCTTTTGCACCTGAAGAGTGGCAGGCATTAGATGCCACCGGGGTTGCGGTGACCGGTTCATTAACCGTTAGCAAGCGTGGCGAGGAGTATGATGTAATCGTGTTGCCGCTTAGGCAATTCAAGGGGGACGAGCGTGGCGCGTCGGCTGGCTTAGACGACCTCGCCCTGGAGCTTTCTACCACAACGTCGCGCACACGAGAGCCACTAGAAATTGATAAGAGGGCGTTACAGACGATTGTGGCGAGTGTAATCAAATCGTCACAAGAGGAGAATAGGGTTGGTACTTTTAACGCAGGGCAATCAAGAGCGCCAACGGAACGGCCCCAATCCGCAGCACACAGCCCGGCTTCAGGGCCGTATGCCGGCTTATCGATGGTAGATCTAGAGCGGCTCGGTATTCTCCCCAAAACGACGCTCGACAGTATGTAGAATTTGCAACGGGTTGACTGGGGTAATGGAGACATGGTACTCTGTTATGGTATCTTCGTAAGACAGTTGCTTGGTTTGCGATAGCAGGTCCGCCTTGACAGGGGTGGAAACCACACGTGACCAGGTGTTTTTATGTCAAACTAAGTGCCAGGAACATCTATGAAAGCATTAATTACCCGCAAGCTAGGCATGACCAGCACTATCGCAGACGATGGTGTGGTGACCGCTATTACCTTGCTTTCTGTTGCTGAGCACACCGTACTGCATCACAAGACCGAGGAAAAAGACGGCTACACCGCCATCCAAGTCGGTACCGAGACAGCCAAGAAACTCAGCAAAAGCCTAGCCGGGCATGTCAAGAACGCCAAAGTGACACCCAAGATTATTCGCGAGTTCCGCCTCCCCGAAATCCCAGAAGAACTCAACGTCGGCAGCAAAATCAGCGCCGACGTTTTTAGTATTGGCGATATTGTACATGTCACCGGACTGACCAAGGGCAAAGGCTGGGCTGGCACCATCCGCCGCCATAACTTCCACCGCCAGCGCAAAACCCACGGCGGCAAGGGCAACACCCGCCAGCCGGGTTCTATTGGTTCTATGTACCCGCAGCACATTTTCAAAGGTACCCGCATGGCTGGCCAGCTGGGCCACGAGCAGATTACCGTTCGCAACCTCAAAGTTGCTTTGATTGATCTTGAGCTAGGCGTTATCGGTGTCACGGGCGCTGTACCTGGTCCTAAAAAGGGCATTTTGCTTGTGAAAGGCGCCAAGTAATGGCTGCCACCACCATCGCGACCTACACCAAAACCGGCACTAAAGCCGCGGCCGCTGCCAAACTCGACAAGGCGGTGTTTGGCGTATCGCCCGAGAATCACGAATTGCTCAAAGCAGCCTACGTTATGTACCTGGCTAATAGCCGGGAAAACCTGGCTGTCGTCAAGACCCGCGGACTGGTCAGCGGCGGCGGCAAAAAGCCCTGGAAGCAAAAGGGTACCGGCCGAGCCCGTTTTGGCTCATCCCGTGTGCCAATTTGGCGGGGCGGCGGTATTACCTTTGGGCCGACCGGACAGGAAAACTACAGCAAGCAGCTCAACACCAAGGCCAAGCGCCTGGCGGTTCGCCAAGCCCTCAGCCTGGCTGCAGACGCCGGCAAGCTGATTATCATCGAGGACCTGGTCAGCAAAGACGGCAAGACTGGCGAGCTGGTCAAGCTGCTCGGCAAAGTAGAAGCCGCCAAGACGACGCTCATCGTTGTCGACAGCAAAACTCCCGAACTGACCCGGGCTTCCCAAAACATTCCCAAAGTAAAGCTGGTGAGCTCGCACTACGTCAATGTGTTTGACGTGCTCAATGCCGACAAGATTATCTTTACGCAGGCCGGATTGACGGCTGCCACTCAGCGCCTCAGCGGGGAGACAAAATAATGTCTAAATCAATCGTCCTCAAACCCCGTCTCAACGAAAAGACCTATGGCCTGGCCGCCAGCCGCGTCTATGTGTTTGATGTCGACCGCAGTGTTAACAAGCACAGTATTGCCCGCGCTGTGGAAGCCCAGTTTGAGGTCAAAGTTGCAGCTGTCAATACGACTAATATCCCCGGCAAGGCCAAGCGCATTATCAGCATCAGCGGCAAGCGCTCGAAAAACTCCGAAGGCAGCCGCAATGACATCAAGAAAGCCTATGTGACCTTAGCCGAAGGCAATAGTCTGCCGTTCTTTAATGCCATCGAGGAAGAAGACCAAAAAGAGCAGGCGGTGCAAGCTAAAGTCGACAAGGCTGCCGCCAAGCAGGCTGAAAAGACTGAAAAATCCGCCGCTAAGCCAGCTAAGCGCGGTTTCCGCCTCGGCAAAAAGACCACCGATAAAGAGGGCGAAAAGTAATGGCTATTAAACAGTACAACCCAACTACTCCCGGCCGCCGCGGCATGACCAGCCAGGACTTTGACAGTATCACCACCAAAAAACCCTTGCGTTCTTTGCTGGTCGCCCAACGCCGCGGCAACGGCCGCAACAACCAAGGCCGTATCACTACCCGCCACAAAGGCGGCGGTACCAAGAAGTTTTACCGGATTATGAACTTCAAGCTGGCCGAGGGCGTGACAGCTACCATTGAGCACATTGAGTATGACCCCAACCGCAGCGCGCGCATTGCCCGCATCAAAGAACCGAACGGCACCTATCACTACATCTTGGCTGCCCAGGGAATGAAAGTTGGCCAGGCTATCAATAGCGGCGAGGGCTCAGCCATCGAAACTGGCAACCGCCTGGCTCTCAAAAACATCCCCGTCGGCAGTCTGATCCACGCTATTGAGCTCAAGCCGGGCAAAGGCGCCCAGATGGTACGCAGCGCCGGCAACAGCGCCCAGCTGATGGGCCGCGCCGAAAACAACTACGTCCAGGTGCGTTTGCCCAGCGGTGAAGTCCGCCTGATCAATGACACTTGCACAGCGTCTCTCGGCGTCATCGGCAACGAACAGCACCAAAACGTCAAAATTGGCAAAGCCGGCCGCAACCGCCATCTCGGCAAGCGCCCTTCTGTACGCGGTGTCGTCATGAATGCTGCTGACCACCCGCACGGCGGCGGTGACGGCGGGCGCCACGGCATGGGCAAGGCTCCACGTACCCCTTGGGGTCAGAAAACCCTCGGATTTAAGACCCGCCGCCGCAAATCGACCACCAAATTTATCGTAAGAAGCCGTCACTCGGCGAAGAGGAAATAAGTATGAGTCGTTCACTTAAAAAAGGTCCATTTATAGATTTCAAACTCGCTCGCAAGGTCGACGCCCTCGGTGACAACGACCGGACGATTATCAAGACTTGGGCTCGGGCTTCAACAATCGCGCCTGATTTTGTTGGCAAGACGATCGCTGTGCACAATGGCAAAGTCCATGTGCCGGTATTTGTTACCGAGAATATGGTTGGCCACAAACTTGGTGAGTTTGCGCCAACTCGTAAATTCCGCAGCCATGGCGGCAAGTTAGCGAAGGGCAAATAAAATGAGTGTCCAAGCAATCGCCAAAGGCGTCAAGATGAGCCCCCGCAAGTGCGCCGAAGTGGCGGCTCTGGTGCGCGGACGCAGTGTCGAGGATGCTCTGGTCATCTTGTCGCACACGCCGCGCCGCAGTGCTATCCCTGTCGCCAAAGTTATTAAGAGCGCCAAAGCCAATGCTGACCACAACCACGGCTACAAGCCCGCTACCCTGATGATTACCGAAATTGGCGTTACGCCCGGTCCGCGACTGAAGCGTTTCCGTCCGGCCGCCCATGGCCGGGCTCTGCCATTCCAGCGCAAATCCAGCCACATCCGCGTCGTTGTCGACGGCGAGCTGCGTGAAGTTAAAAAGCCAGCCGCCAAGGCCGCGGCCAAGCCGGCTGCTAAAACCGAAGAGGAGACCAAGTAATGGGCCAAAAAGTAAACCCGATTAGTATGCGTCTCCAAGTCAATAAAGACTGGCGCAGCAAGTGGTTCGTCGACAAGCGCGATTACGCCAAGTATCTCAAAGATGACCTGGCCGTTCGCCGCCTGATCCATACCAAGCTTGGCAGCCGAGCCTCAATCAACAAAGTTGATATCACTCGCACGCCGAATCTGGTGACGGTGACAATCGCTACCGCCAAAGCCGGTGTCGTTATCGGTCGCGGCGGTGCCGGCGCTACCGAGCTCAAGCTGCAGATTGAAAAGATCTACAACGGTACACCAACCCGTATTAACATAGAAGAAGTTAAAAAGCCTGATATGTACGCCAAGCTGGTTGCCGAAAATATCGCCCACCAGCTGGAACGCCGCATGAGCTTCCGCCGGGCTATCAAATCCACCGCAGCCGCTACTATGCGCGCTGGCGCCAAGGGCATTCGTATCGAAGTCGCCGGCCGGCTGAACGGCGCAGAAATGTCCCGCCGCGAAAAAGAAGTCGCCGGCTCTGTGCCGCTGCACACTATCCGCGCCGACATTGATTACGCGCAGGTCAACGCCAAGACAGTTGCCGGTATTATTGGCGTTAAAGTCTGGATTTACAAGGGAGAGGTGCAGTAGTATGTTGCTCCCGAATCGTATGAAGCACCGCAAGGTGCGCAAAGGCAAGATCCGTGGCGTAGCCACTTCTGGCCACTACATCGCCTTTGGCGATTACGCCTTGCAAGCCCAGGGACAGGACCGCATTACCTCGCGCCAGATTGAGGCCGCCAGGCAGGCGATGACCCGCCACATTAAGCGCGGCGGCAAAATATGGATTCGGATTTTCCCGCACACCCCTGTCACCCGCAAGCCGCAAGATGTCAAAATGGGCAGCGGCAAGGGCAACCCGGAATTTTACGTCGCTAAAGTTCGCCCCGGTACCATCATGTTTGAGATGCAAGGCGTAAGCGAGGAAGTCGCCCGCGAGGCTATGCGCTTGGCCGCCCACAAACTGCCTGTCAAAACCAAGTTTTTGACCCGGGAGGAGGCGTAGCATCATGAAAGTCGCTGAAATCCGTAAACTATCAACTGCTGATCTGGCTAAAGAAAGCACTAAGATGCGTGAGGAAATCACCGAGCTCAAGCGCCGCTTGCACCTCGGTGAAATCCAAAACGTCCGGGTCATCCGCACCAAGCGCAAAGACCTGGCCCGCATGCTGACTGTCCTCGGTGAAGCCCTAATCAAGGAGGCCAACTAATATGGCAAAACAACTTATCGGTGTCGTCTCTAGCAATAAGGGCGATAAAACCATTGTAGTCACTGTCCAGACCCGCAAAACCCACCCCCTGTACCGCAAGCAGTACACGGTGAGCAAGAAATTCATGGCTCATGACGAGCAAAATGAAGCCCAGCCCGGCGACAAGGTCGCAATCGTCGAAACCCGGCCAATTAGTGCCCGCAAGCATCACACGCTCGATCGCATCATCGAGAAGCCCGCGCTTCGTGCCGATTCTTTGTCAATCACCAAAGCTGAAGAAGTCGTTAAGCCGGCTAGCAAATCTAAAGCCGAAAAAGCTGAAACTGCTGCCGCTGAAGCAGACGCTATGCCCAAGGCCAAAGATCCCAAAGAGGCCAAGAAATGATTCAGCAAGAAACCCGATTACTGGTCTGTGACAACAGCGGCGCCAAGGAGATTCTCTGCATTCGCGTGCTTGGTGGCAGCCGCCGCCGCTACGCCGGCGTTGGCGATGTGATTGTGGCCACGGTCAAACAGGCCAGCCCGAACGGCCAGGTAAAAAAGAAGTCGGTCATCCGCGCCGTCGTTGTCCGCACCCGAAACACCATCCGCCGCAAAGACGGCTCGACCATTAAGTTTGACGATAATGCTGCTGTGGTCATCGACGAGAACAAATTGCCCAAAGCTACTCGTATCTTTGGCCCGGTGCCGCGCGAACTGCGCGACCAAGGCTATGCTAAAATCGTTTCATTAGCTCCGGAGGTCCTGTAATGAGTGTCTCCGCGAGCAAACTGAAAACCTTGGCCGGCAAGATATATAAGATCCGCCTCCAAAAAGGCGATACTGTCGTCGTCCGCGCCGGCAAATACAAAGGCCAGACCGGCAAAGTCGTGGCCGTCCATCCCAAAGAAAACAAAGTGACTGTCGAGGGTATCAACATCGTCAAAAAGCATGTCAAGCCCAACCAGCAGCATCCGCAGGGCGCCATCGTCGAATTAACCAAACCGATCTGGGTGAGCAAAGTCAGTATCGTTGAGCCGACTACCAAGAAAGCCAGCCGCATTGCCTACAAGCTTGATAAAGATGGCAAAAAAGCACGGGTCTTCGTGAAGACCGGAAAGGAGATCAAGTAATGGCTGCCACCGAACCAGCAACGAAAGCGCCCAAAGAAGCTAAGGTGAAGACTGCCGCTCAAGAACGAGCCGCAAAGCCGCTCAAGCAAACCGGCATAGGTGCGCGCTTGCGCGTCGAATACAACACCAGCATTGCTAAAGATCTCCTCAAAGAATTAGGACTCAAAAACTTTCACCAGGCACCCAAACTCGAAAAAGTTGTAGTCAACATTGGTCTTGGCAGAGCCAAAGACGATAAGAAAATCCTCGAAGTGGCTACCAACACCTTGCGCAAAATCACCGGCCAGCAGCCGGTCGAGACCATTGCCAAGAACTCCATCGCCGGCTTTAAGCTGCGCGAGGGCAACAAAGTCGGTCTCAAAGTCACTCTGCGCGGCGACCGGATGTACGAGTTCACCGACCGGATCATCACCCTCGTCTTGCCTCGTCTGCGCGATTTCCACGGTGTCAGCGCCAAAGCTTTTGACCAGCAGGGCAATTACAGTCTTGGATTGATCGACCAGTCCGTTTTTCCTGAGCTGTCATTCGAGGAGACGACTAACGTCCACGGCTTGCAAGTAGTATTCGTAATCAACAGTGAAGAAAAGGCGCATTCGAGAGCTCTCCTGGAGAAATTCGGTATGCCCTTCGAGAAGGAGAACAAGTAATGGCTAAGAAATCAATTATTGCCCGTGATGCCAAGCGGATCAAGATGATCGAGCAGTATGCTGCCAAGCGCAAAGACCTC
>CAZXIT010000040.1:0-7826 GCA_964640775.1 uncultured Candidatus Saccharibacteria bacterium | reverse complement strand
ACCAATTTACTGACTTTTTAATAATTTTTTTGCCATAAGTCACCACAATTGTGCCGGTGCTTGTTAGATCATAATATAGCAGGTCGGACACAAAGGGCAGTGTCAGAGGAGCAACAACGCCATTCCTAATCGAATAAAGACTTTTAGTGTCTTTACCCAGCCCCACCCCATAGTCCTGGTTTTGCCACTTAGCGTCGCTGAAAAGAATAGTTTTATTTATTGGGGCTGGAGGGCCTTCGCCGTCAATTCGATACAGCAGACTATCTACCGTATTAACATAAGACAATGCAGACTTCGTGGCCACAACACCGGAAGCCCCAAACGGCAGCACTGGCTCGGGGATAATTACCGGCTGTACTTTCATAGTGTAGGAAACACTGTGGCGGGTCTTTATATGCACAACTTGCTTAGTCGCCGCAAACCGGTTGCTGACAATAGCTACATAATCGCCGCCCGGCAGAGATCCGCTAAAACCGCCCTTGCCTCGGCCTACTTCTATCTTGTCCACAGCCCTTTGGACCACGACTGCATCCGACGTATCACCTGTTTTAATATGCAAAGATCCGGTAGTTAGGTAGTGTACCAGCCAAAATACCAACAGGAAGAATACAATAACGCCGCCAAATACCTTGATAAGTCGTCGAGGATCTTCTCGTATATACTGTCCAAGTCTGTACATCCCATTCTCCTTTACTACCATGTTGGCCACCCATCCGGCAGAGTGCCGGTCACTTGATTCGGGACGCCGCTGCCGAGATGGTCATGGGGCCCTCCAAGACTTACTATCAACTCATCAAAGTTGACGCCGTAAGCTGTCTTCCAGCCATGATGGCCTTGGTAGGAAGCGTAGGCGGCGGCGACTTGATTGGTGGGACTATCAGCCCAGCCCATTTCTATACTAGAAGGCAGCATGTCGCACAGCTTAGTGTTACTACTGACTGTTTTGACAGTGCCCGAAAGAATGTCAGGGTCAATCGTACAAGACTCAGAGACATAGATGTACTTACCAGCGGCCGGGCCATCACTCAGGCGATAGGTTATCCAGTCAGCATGCCCGCTTGTTGGGCTTCTAAAGAACGTACTGTTGGCGGTTGCCAGAGTAATTTCACCGTTGCCGATTGCATAGACCGGTACCGTACCCGTAGTTGCAAAGTAGTCAGCTCCTTCATCAATTCTACTCGGACCCACATTGCTCATGTCATGGAAGGGATTCCTGTATTCGCCTGGCGGGCCAGCGGCCGCCCCAGCTGTGCAGCTGGTATCGGCAGTGGTTGCGGCGGGTGCGGGCGTGCTGCCTCCACCACCACCAGCTTTCCTAGCCCATATGACAGCGTAAGCTATGCGTCCCGCTTGCATTTGTAGCGCCCCGTTCGTTATGGCCACTTCGTAATGCCGCCCCCAGTATATCGTTTTGTCTTCCAGGCTGCTGCTGCTCTTCAGGTTTTGCAAGACAGCCTTATAGGCGGGGCTGCTGAGTTCGTGCCAAATAAAGTCCAGCTGGTAATTTAATTTAGCAGCATTTGCTGCGCCACCCGAGAAATTGACTAAGTCCACGTAGCGATCATTTCGAGACCACTGAGCAATACCATAGTAATTGCCCCCACCCCCACCCCAAGCATCAATAGCTGACCAGTTGGCCGATTCCAGCTGTAAATTGCCGGTCGCCGCCGCCGCCGCATCATTGGAGAGATGATGGGTAATTGCAAAAAAGTTAAACACTTGTTCGCCGGGACCGTCGCCGGTCAATGCGGTACCTGGTGTGCCCGTACTCCCGCCCCCAGGGCAGCAGCTCGTTGTCCCTGTGCCAGACGTGACGGCGCTCACATCAACGGTATTGGCCACCAGCTCGGCAAGTGCCGTAGAGCCTGCAGGAGTAGGGTGTACGTGTTCGTCACCGTTAACAATATAGCTATTAGGGTCTCTTTCGGCCTGTGTCGGATGCAGCGGGTCGCCATCAGAGTCAACTGCCTTAAACCAGGAGATAACCTGATAACCCAGGCTTTGAGAGAGACCGTTGATTGCCCGGTTTGCCGGGCCAAGCCTATCGCCGTTAAGGTTGTCGGATCGGCCAACCGAAATAGTATCAATCCAATATATTGGGGCAGTAGCATTCAGTGCTTTTATGGCTTTTATGGCTTGTCTGATGTTGACTGAGGTGGTTCCGCCATTGGTGCCCAGAGCAATAACAATCGCTGAAGCCTGTCTGATCGTGTCGGCGTCGTGGTCGATGGCGTCTAGACCGCTTAATCTATTGCCGTCCAAACCCGGCGCCGTGAGGCTGCGGCTGGATGAACCGTCAATTGAAACAGTGGCTCCTTTCTCCTGAAAGGCCGCCTGATAGGCGTCCTGGGCTCGGACAGTTATGGAGTCACCGAGAATGTATACCGGTCCTTGTGCTTGCGCGCCGCCGGGTGTGGCGACACCGACGGGTGTTGGGCTAGCCACTGGCGCCCCTCCTCCGGCAGCTTGCACAGCCGCATCTTTATCAGCTTGGCTGACTCCCAGCACGTCAATATGTACGTGGTCAGGGTGGTCGGCAAAGGACTTGAAGGTTTTGCCGCCAATTTGCTTATTGCCAAAAGGGTTATTGCCCATGCCAAATCGTGAGCCGCTCGGCAGGACCTCAGCAGCTAGATTAATTATTTTATTGGCGACAGCGTCAGAGCCATTATTGTGGCTGCCGTCAAAAATGTTTATGTCAACGGCGTTGCCTGAGCCATGAGGGTTGGTGGGGGCAGTGTGCGAGCTGCCATCGGTCAGGGCGCTCACATTGACCGTATGGCCCTGCGCAAGATGCAGGATAGTGACCAGCACAATCGGCTGGACATCGACTTGCCGGCCGTCATCGGTCTGGGCTTTTTGGCCGTTAGCCAGCCGCTTGAACTGGGTGCCGGTCGGGCCCGATGGACCAAAGTCAAAAGTTATGGAGTGATTGTCTAGTATCTGCTGTGCCAAGGACTTTAGGTCCCCCGTAATGCTGCTAGCCGGGCCGCTGCTAGCAGCGGCTCCACCACCAGTATTTGAGCATTGCTCAGTCGGATCATAATGACACGTCCCGCCATCAGTTACGCAGGAAAAATCCTGAGGTGTCATGGCGCTTGCTTGCGGTGTAGAGACTATGATAATGGTGCTGAGGACCACAAAGAGTTTTTTTGCACCAGAAAGGAGCCTCTTTTTATTAAGCATAACTTTAATAATATACATCCTATGGCCTTATACGTACATGATTAATGATTACCGAAGTAGGCTTAAGGTAGCTGTTGCCTGCAAATACAAGCTTCAATTGTTCTCTTTTTGGTCCCAGGGTTGCTGAATAATCAGCCGTAACCTGCTGGAAAAAGGTGCATGTCTTAGTCTCGGGGTTAAAGAGCATTGGATAATTGCGCGGGCCGACTCCGCCATCCGGGATATGTGTAATAACTATATCGCCGGCACATTCTACGGGACTCATTGGGTCGCCGCTCGCCAAACTTAGCTCGTGCTGGTAGGTGTAGCTTTGGCCGATGATTATTGGAGAAGGAGTATACTTGGCGGTTAATTTTGTTGCAAACTGCTCAATGACAGCGTTTTCGTCAATCTGTGGGCAGCTGCCGCCGGAGACTGCAACCGTACGTGTGATGCCGCTGCGATGGACGAACGTACAAAAGCCATTACTCACGCTAGGTGCGACGCGGCCATTATTATTTTGAGGTCCTCTATCAGTCAAGCTTTGTCCCGGCTTAAAGAAATTGACAAAGAAAGATGACGCACTGCATGGAACTTCCACTCGGTTAGAGTTTAGAGGGACAACAATCTGCTTCGGATTTTGAGCACTTATGACAGTGCCGTTACAGTTCGCCTCAGTGTTTGGTACGCCCCCAACTGTAGTCCCTTTGGACGTATCGACGGAGATCAGCGCCCGGTCATAGCGGCCGGCATCATTAAAGAGTACTAGGAATCCGCCTGTATTCGTGGCTGCTGGGGTAGCTGGTGTCGCTGTAGGACTGCCTGCTGCTCCGGCGCCAGCCGCACCACCCGCCCCAGCTGCAGCAGGGTCGGTAACATCTTGCTCATCGAGCACTTGATCAAGTCCGTTATCGTAGTTGTTCGCCACCCTCCAGCGGAAAACCATCTGGTTCCCAAATTCGTCGTTTTCAGAGCTTAGGTGATTTGGCGCGCACAAGCCTTTGTCTGGGTCTACGTTGCCGTCTTCATCTCGGACAATCATTTTCTCTGACAGCATATCGCCCATGCTTTTGCTGCCATCGAAACACTCGCCATATTTGGCATCGATGTCGTCTTCCTTTGCGCTCAGATCCAAGATACTCTGGTTTTCTAACGGACGGTAAGAGAAATCAGTGCGCAGGATATCCATTTCATGCTGGGAGTAGCCCCACTGGACATTGCCGTAAAAGGTGTCTGTCGGAGTAACCTTCGCGGCAGCTAAGGCATGCGGCATAAACGCTGCGCCGAACAGGTTATTGACAGCGCCAGCCGGCGATAGTATCCGGCCGCCCATATTTATAAACGACGAGAAAATGGAAGCATGAAAGGTGTTGGCGGTTATCGTGGCTAAGCGGTTGAGCAAGGAGTCGGGGTTGCTAACCGCGAAGTAGCGGGTAAAGGCAGAGTCGTGCTTGTGGCTGTCAACGACGAATTGGTTATTGGCTTTCTGGTCTGCCGCAGATTCTGGCGTGGTCAGCGGCCTGCCATAAAACTGCCGTTGCTCAAGCGTATTGCCATGCAGATTGCCGCCAGCATCAGCCTCGTCAGCAAAGGCTTGGTCTTGCTCCAGGCCGTTATTCATACTGTGGGACTTGGACATCACGACCAGCTTGGCGAGGATAGTCAGCGCTGCGACCTTGGCTCCCGATTTTACCGTGTCTTTAACGATAAAGCGCGTATTGGCTTTGAGACGATTAGTAGCCTGCTTGTTGACTGCCTTGGTCAGCACATTAGTCAGCAAACGCTTGGTCAGGCCGCTGACGCCGACGTCGACAGCTTCGTTGACGGCTAGCTTAGCCGCCGTCAATCCCTCGCCAAAACCGGGAATTAAGGTGCCTACACCGAGGATGATAGCCCCGAATGATGCCACGTAGATATTGGTAAATGTCGGGCATAATGGCCTAAACACGGTATCAATAAAGTTACCGACGATATTGTCGCCAAATAAGGCGCCAGCTATCGATAATTCGCCTCCGGCAGAAGCTTCAGCGCTGACAGAAGTCGAACTGTCCTGCTGTCCGGTAGCAGCCCGGATCTCCGGCGTCGAAGGAGAAATATCACCGAGCTTATCGTTGAACCCTCCGACAGCCTCGCCGCTAGTCTCACCTCGTTTCTGCTGGTCAGCCGCTGTCTCGGTATAGTAGTAGGCTCGCTGCTGTGAGGCCGAGGCGGCATCAATTGTCCCGCCGGATTGGGTCAGTGAGCCGTCGTAGATTATGCAGGCTGCCAGAGCTGCGGCGTAGCTGGAGTTGGCGAAAGCCACGGTATTTTGGAAGCCGGTCAGGGTGGTTTTGTCTTCGATGTCTGCTATTATCTTCGGAGACAAGCCGCCGTTCTCTTTGTTGGTAGCCTCCGCCAGCTGGGCGTCATCTGTGACGATCGCTTTCGTGTCTTCGTCAACCTTTTCCGTGGCGTCGTTGATTGTAGCTGTAAGGGCGGGTTCGTGTCCCGGTTCGGCGATGGCTTTGTAGGCATCGCGCTCGGCCTGGAGCTTGGCTTTTGCTTCCTTTTTGTTGGCGTAGTCGGCGATTCTCCAAGCGACCAGGCTGATACCTAATTCCTGACGGATCTTGCGAGCGATTTGGCCTCGGATGACAGGACCGACTTTATTATCCTTGATCGCTTCACTCAGGATTGGGCTAAAGTCCCTAGAAAACGTAATATTATTCTTAAACTGTATGGCGTCGCTGATGCCGGGTATAAACCGCAGCGCGGTGGACCCCTTGTTGGCTACCTCCAGGTTAGTACCCTTGATGGTCACGCTCTCCAGCCGTTTCCGTCCGAAACTATTCGGGTCGCCATAGTTGAGTTTTAGCTGTTCGCTGCCCTTCATGTTTTTGATGACTCTCTCGGGGCGATACTTGTCCATGCGGCCCCAGGTATTTTTGCGCAGCCGTTCATAATTGGCTTTAATCCGTGACTCCGAGGCTTGGTCGACGCTGTCAATCGCCAGCTTTTCATCAGTTATTTTATTGGTCGTCTCGGTGAACTGCCGAACCACTCGAGCCATCTGGTATTCGGCAATATGCTGGGCCAGGTTGGGTATTTTGAGCGAACCGGCGAGCAGAACTAGCAGGATAATCAGGATGACCATGCCGCCGCCGCCAAAGGCTACGCCGCCAGCCAGCCACTTATTTTTGGCTAGGGCGCCAGCTTTGCCTTTGAAGTTATCAAAGCTGTCGCGAGCCTTGCCGAAACGCCGGTCTTTATCGCCGTCGGGATTATATTTTGAGTCTTTGTCTTTGCTGGCTTGGTCGCCGCCGGCGTTGTAGCGCGAATCCTTGTCGGCAAATTGTTCGCGGCCCTTGATATTGCTGGGGTCATAGCCCTTGGTGCTGCTGCTTCCGCCATCTCCCTCGCCGTCACCATCGCCGCCAGGTTTATCCAGGCCGCCGTCTTCCTCGGCGCCGCGCAGCGAGTCTTTATAATCCGAAGGGCTGCTCTCCGGCGTTGCGCGATTATCCTGGGGGGCAAAAAATCCTTTGCCCTGCTCGGCGTCCAGGGCTGCCTGGCGGCCCTCCTCGCGGGCCTGGTGGCCGGCAACTTCAGCGCTCGGCGGCCCCTTGCCTTGAGGGGCTGGCTGACCGGCCCCTTCTGGAGATTGACGATCGGCTTGCGGGCTGTCAGTGGTCTTCGTGGGCATGCTGTTAGTTTTACCCTAAACTTTTTATGGTTACAGTATATCCCTAGCCGCTGCCTGGAGACAAGCGGTTTCCGAGATCGATTGTGCCCTGGGGTCCGGACAGCTCGCCGGCCTGGTCGGCGGCGTTGGCGTTGATCTGCTGGACTTGATCGGGGTTGGTGGTAATCAGGCTGGTTTCAGTGGGGCTGGCCACTACCTGGATATGGACATGGTTTTGGCCGGCAAAAAACAGTCCCTGGCCGACCGGGAACTGGCTGAGACGCTTGCGCTCCTCGCTTGTCAGCTTAAAGACGTCGGCCAGTACGTCAACGGCCGAGGGCGACTGCTTGAGCAGGAACTGCATACTGGAGTTGGCCACGATGGCCCGGCCCATGCGCGAGCCCATGAAGTCCTCGACGTCCTGGGAGATGGTGGTGATTCCCAGGTTGTATTTTCGGGCCCGCTTAGCCAGGGAGAACATGAAGTTGGCTGAATCCTCGTATTTCATCAGCTGCCAGGCCTCGTCGACGATTAATACCCGGCGCTTTTGATCGCTTTTGGTCTTATTCCAGATGAAATTCAGGACGATATACATGGCCACGGGCCGCAGTTCGTCTTCCAGGTCGCGCAGGTTGAAGACCACCAGCGGATTTTGGATGTCGATATTGCTCTGCTGTGAAAAAATGCCGGCAAAGGTACCGGTGGTGTACTTGCGCAGCCGCTGGGCCAGCTGCGGGCCGGTGCCTCCAATGTGCAGCAGTGTCTCGTAGAGATCGACAATGGCCGGCGGCCGGCCATTGTGGGTCAGCGGGTCGTTGGTGATGCCGGCTTTGGCGTAAGTCTCGATTAGAGCGGCATCTAGGTCGGCTTCTTCGCTGGGGGCCAGCGCCGGCATCATATTGCTGGCGCCCGAACCGGTCATCTGTACTTGGGCGCCGCCCATCATCAGCCGCAGCAGGCCGTGCAGGGTAATCAGGTTGCTGCGCAGGTCGTTGTCGGC
>CAZXIT010000039.1:0-7881 GCA_964640775.1 uncultured Candidatus Saccharibacteria bacterium | reverse complement strand
CGATTTCGTCTTGGCGGCGGTAGCGTTTGCCGATGTTGCCGTTGTCGTCCCACATTACATTGCCGAATTCCTTCTTTAGCATAGCGTAGACTTCGCGGGCTTTGGCTACTAGCTCGGGTTTGTTTTTGAGCAGCGGGCTGACGGCTACTTTTACGGGAGCTAAGTGGTGCGGGAGCCGCAGGTAGACACGCTTTTCGCCGTTGACTTCGTCCTCAGTGTAGGCGGCGGTTAGCACGGCCATAATGGTGCGCTCGACGCCGAAGGTCGGCTCAATGACATGCGGCACGTAGGGCTCGCCGCCGTCTTTGGGGCGGTAGTCCATTTTTTTGCCAGAGACACGCTCGATATTTTTTAGATCAAAGTCAGTGCGGTAAGCCAAGCCGTAGAGCTCTTCGCGGCCGATCGGAAATTCGTATTCAAAATCAATGGTGCGCTTGCTGTAGTGGGCACGGTCGTCATCGCCGACTTCGAGCTCGCTGATGGAGTCTTTGTCGAGGCCAAGCGAGGCGCACCAGTCGTGCATCAGCTGGCGCCACATTTCAAAGGCTGCTTCCCATTTGTCGGGATGGATGAAATATTCGATTTCCATCTGTTCGAATTCGCGGTCGCGGAAGATGAAATCGCGGGGGCTGATCTCGTTGCGAAAGGCCTTGCCTTGCTGCGCCAAGCCGAATGGCATGTCCGGGTAAAAACTGTCGACGACGTTTTTATAGTTAGTAAAGATACCCTGGGCAGTCTCGGGCCGGAGGTAGGTGATGGAATTTTCGTCGGCCACCGGTCCCATGGTGGTCTGGAACATCATGTTAAATTGGCGGACTTCGCCGAAGGAGTCCTTTTGGCCGCAGGTTGGGCACTTGCTGGTGTCGATTTTGTCGGCGCGGAAGCGGCCTTTGCAGTTTGAGCATTCGACTAGAGGATCCGTGAAGGTGTCGACGTGGCCGCTTGCTTGCCAGACTTTTTGGTTCATGAGGATGGCGGCGTCGATGCCAAGCATATCGTCGCGGTCTTCGACGAATGTCTTCCACCAGAGCTGCATGATATTGCGCTTCAGGGCGACGCCGAGGGGGCCGTAGTCCCAGGTGCCGGCCAGGCCGCCGTAGACTTCACTGCCCTGATAGATAAAGCCGCGGCGTTTGCAGAGGCTGACGATGTCTTCGAGGGATGTGTCGCTCATTATGCTTCGATTATATCAGTTGCGGAGCCGATTTGCCCTGTCTAGTACTGAGAAAAGACCTGGTTGCGCCGCTCCTTGAGATTTTGGCGGTGCCACCTAGCGTTTAGGCCAAGCGGAGCGATGAAGCTGATAAGCACTGCCAGGGCCCATTTGTCGTCAGCTTTGGGATCGCCGCGAGCCTTGAATTCTTGCATGAATCTATCGGCGCTGGGGAGCTGATACTCCCGGCTGGTGGCAAGGATTTTTGATTCGTCGCTTTCGGTTGTCTCGCCAGGGTTAACTTCAGTAATCGTTGATTGCCGGTACGGAAACGAGGCGCGGTAATCGGGATTTTCGCATGGTCGTGTCAGATCAGCAGCATCAGTGGCTATCGGGCCGAGCGTGTCAGCGCAGTGCTGGGCCTGGATGGTACGATCGTGCTCAGAAGCGCTGACGGCTGAAATGCTTTCATGGGCGCTGAAGGCCAGCGCCGCCATAGCAACAGCGGCAGTCAGAGCGCGCCGGGGGGTCTGCGGCAGATGCAGCCTGTCTATCACGATTGCAGCCTCCTCATAATCTGATGTAGGTTTGCAGCATAGTTTGCACTAAGGCATTGTTTTTAGCAACTAAAGCCTCGCTGTCCTGTATCTGCTGCAGGATTTTCGGCGGGTGGCTGCTAAAACTGAGCCGCAGGAATTTGATGTCGTCGGTGGTATAGCTGCCTGCCGGATGCGGCGCAAATGAGACATCATCATAATCAAAATTGTAAACCTCTCCGGCGGCTAACTTTTCACCAGCGAGGGTGGTCTGGAGGTTGGGCTGGTGGCCGCCGCGCTGCAGCAGCTGGGCGCTAAACCACAGGCGTATGAGTGCCTGGCCGATAGCAGGATCATCGAGGGCCTGGAAGGCCCGCTCCAGCAAGTCAAAATAGTCCGGTTCGGGCTGGTCTTCGGTGGCTTTGTTGAGATTTTTGATCAGTTCGTAGCCCAATTGGACACGGCCGATATCCTGGACAATATGGCTGTAGTAATTAATTAGCCGAGTTGAGATCAGGGTGCCGATTTCGCCGCGGCCGTGCATATAGCTGATATCGCTGACACTAAACAGCTCGATGCCGCCGGCCAGTTTGCTTTTCTGGCGGCGGACACCGCGGGCCATCAGCCGCAGTTTGCCCTGCTCCGGGGTGAGCATGGTCAGGATACGGTCGGCCTCGCCGTAATCGGTGCGGCTGAGAACGATAGCGCGGCTGTGCAGCTGGTTCATAAGCTGGCTGTCAGCGGCAGCTGGCCGCGGACGGCACGCAGCAGCTGGCTGAGCGAAGTCTGCGGTTTGTAGAGATAAGTTTTGACACCTAATTCTTCGGTTAGCAGCCGCCAATTCTCGCTAAATTCGCTGGCCGGTACTTGGGTCTGGACGACCACCGGTATGCCCTGCCACTCCGGATAAGATCGAAATTCATAGAGAAACTCGATGCCGGAGTGGTCAACGAGCTGCAGTTCCAAAATAACCAGCTCGGGCAGGCTTTGATCGGCAGCCAAGACGGCAGCCTGGGCGCTGTTGGCAGCCATGACTTCGTGTCCGGCAGCGGTCAGTGCCTGGTGGTAGGTTTCAGCCAGCAGACGGTCAGGTTCGATTAAAAGCAGCTTGGCCATATGGTCAATTACACCAGCTGGAGTTGATGATTTGGCTGCAAGACGGTACCCAGACCGTAGAGGTTGTGATGCCTTGAGGCTTTGAGGCTAAGACGCATAGCCCGGAGAATACTGTCGGCTACAAAGATACCGGCACCGCTGGTGTGGGTCAGGTTCATCAGCGGCTGGCGGCTGTGGCGCTGCAGCTGGCGGCCCTTTTGGAGGGCTTGGTTGCTGAGCTGCGGCGTATCGGCGTAGAGGCCGGCCACAATGCCATAGCGGCTGCGATGGGTGGCCAGCTGCAGTTTGAGCTGAGGGCTGTCTTGGGCCGGCAAGGCTTCGATCAGCGCCGCGCCGAGAGAGACCAAAGCTGCCTGCAAACCTTGGCGATGAGCCAGGACCGGGCCGTAGCGGCCCGCGACACTGAGCTGCAGCTCGACGCCATAGCTCTTGGCCAGGGCATCCAGCTGGTGGCCAGTATCGTATAGGACAGCCGATACTGAGACCGGCTCCAGGTCAAGCTGCTCGGGTTGGAGAGCCAGCCGCACGCCAAGTACGTAGTTATCAAGCAGGCTCAGTGCGGTATCAGCGGTGTTTTGCAGCAGCATGAGGTCAGTCGTACCGCTGAGACGTCCCTGCTCAGCCTGCCGGGCGATTTGCAGCAAGGGCAATTTTAACTCTTCAGCGATACTCAACAGGAGCTGCTGTGATACTAAGCCGTGATCGCTTCCCTCTTGCGCCATTGCAGGTAGTATAGCCTAAATTGGACTGATTTTGGTGATTTACGGCGAGAAGCTGAAGTTCGGCAATATGATGCTGTTAAAGTCAGCGATGTACTGATCACCCTCGGTCCAAATCTCGAGCGTTTGGGCCCGCAGCGGCAGCACAATCATGTCGATATTTTTAGGGTTTTGCTGGTTGCCATTGAGCTGGCCGAGCACCTGTACGCCGATAACATTGCGCAGCTTTGGTACGGAGTAGGCGTTAATCGTGATTTTCTTGCCGCTCGGTCCTACTCCTTGGGCCTGCAGAGCCTTGAACTGGCTGAGCACCTGGGCGTAGGGTGTCTGCACGACCTGAACCCGAAGCGCGAATACCGAAGTGGTCAGGGCGACACCCGGTACGACACCCGGTGAAAAGTAGGCGTCGAGCAGTGATTGGCCGGTGGTGCCGATATTGACATAGCCGCTCCAGGTTTTTGGGAATTGCAATACAACGCTCCCGTAGGCCTCCGGTCCGACATACGTTTTGAGCGGATTTTTTTCCTTTTCTAGGAATTCCTTGGTCTTGGCCGTTGATTCCGCCCGCTTGGCAATCTCTACAGCGGCGGCTACTTTGACATCCGAGTGGTTTTTGTAATCCTGCTCCTGGGAGTATGCCCAAAAGCCAAAACTAACCGCCCCCAGCAGCAGCGATACCGTCAGAATCAAAGAAATCAGCAGGCCGCTGACGGCACCATCTTGGTTATGCTTGATCATATGGTCAATGGTACCCTAGTTAGCGCTCATTTGGCAACAGCTTAGGCTTTATCCTGGTACGAATAGCAGTAGACGCCGGCACTCTCGGCACTGGGAGCCACCCCTGGAATCGCAAAGGCGTAGCTCACTAGCTTGACGGGCTTATGCTTGTATTGTATAACTTTTTTATGCAGTTTTGGCATGTACTTTGGCAATAAAAATACAAATATCGCCTGGGCTTCCGGCCAGGGTAAACGCCAAAAATCACCCCATATAACCCGGACATACTTGCGGTAGCGGCGAGTCCGCAGCCAGGCCGTGGCGGCCAGCAGCGGGTTCAGCTCGTAGCCGACGGCATAGATCCCCTGCCGGGCGGCGGCAATCAGGACTTTGCCGTCGCCGCAGCCTAGTTCCAGCAGGGTTTGGCCCGGCTTCAGGCCAGCCAGCTTGAGAGCCGCCTGCACTTGGGGGCGCAGCGTTGGCAAATACGGCGCGCCAAACAGCAGTACGCCGGAGAAACAAATGATCAGCACCGATACTATGACCAGCGCCCAGTTCACGAGGCGGCGGTATTAAACTTGGCCTTGAGTTCCTGGACGCTGTTTTCGGCGGCGGCCAAGTACTGCTCCAGCTGCCGGACCAGTTCCAATCCGCGCTGGTAGTGCTGAAGCGCCTCGTCAATATCGAGATCCTCGCGCTGCAGTTCGAGCATCACCGTGTCCAGCTCGCTTTTGAGCGCCTGGTAAGTTGGTGCGGTGGTCTTGGGTTTCGAGGCCATCAGGTGTTTACTGCTTTCCTTTGCTGGCAGGATTCACTGCCGCGCTAAAGCGGCCGTCAGCCAGCTGTACATCCACTATAGCACCGCTGGCTAATCCTTTGGCGCTATGCAGCACCTGGCCCTCGGCGCGGACGATAGCATAGCCGCGGCGCAGAATCGCCTGCGGATTTAAGGCCGCCAGCAGGCGGCTAGTATGGCTAAGCCTGTCCCGTGACTGGCCAAACAGCTGAGCAACAGCCTGTTCCATGCCGCTTGCCTGCCCAGCGAGTATTGATCGGGCTGCTCGGATCTGGCGCTCGCCGGACTGCTCTAATTGGCGGGCAGCCGCGGCCAGCTGGCCCAGGATATCGGCTCGATCCGGCACCAGCAGTTCAGCGGCATTGCTGGGCGTGCTGGCTCGCCGATCGGCAGCCAGTTCAGCCAGCGACAAATCAATTTCATGGCCGATGGCTGCCAGCGTTGGCACCCGGCTGGCGCTGACCGCCCGGGTCACCTGCTCAGTGCTAAAGGCCGCCAAGTCTTCGGCGCTGCCGCCGCCGCGAATAATAATCAGTACCTCCGGCGGCACAGCCTGGGCGTTCAACTGCTCGATGGCTGCCACGATCTGGGAGGACGCTGGCTCGCCCTGTACTTGGACATCGAGCAGCTGGATATCAATACCCCGCCAGCGGGCCTGCAGCACCTTGATAAAGTCGGCGTAGGCGGCTGATTGTTTGGAAGTAATCAGGCCGATATGCGCCGGCGGGTATGGCAAGCCGCGTTTCCGCGATTTATCAAACAGGCCTTCCAGCTGCAATTTTTGCCGCAGCAGCTCCGCCGCCCGCTTGATAGTTCCCTCACCGGCCGGCTGGATGCTGGCTATATTGACGCTAAAACCGTACAGCTGGTGCAGCCGCGGCTGGCCGCGCACTTTGAGCAGCATGCCATCTTCCAGCGGCCCGGGCAGCTGGAAGACGGTACCAAAAAACTTCACGCTGGCCGATTCATCCTTGAGGTCAAAATACACCCAGCGATTTTTGCTCACCCGAAAATTAGCCAATTCACCGGTAATCACCACGTTTGGATACGCGTAGTCCAGTGTCTGATTAAGCAAGGCGACGAATTCACTGACACCCAGTTCAACGTCGCTGCCAGCCAGGCCAGTGCTAGCCGGCACCGGAAACTCCCGGCGGCCGATGCTTATGCCCCAAGGTCTTTTGGTACAGATAGAAGCCCGGTGGAATCTGGATCAGCGTATTGACTACCCGGTACATGACGGTCACCGGCAAACTGACGCCGGCTGGCACGCCGGTACTGACCAGCACGGCCGTCATCAGCGCCTCGTAGACGCCGATCCCGCCCGGCAGCACCGATATCAGCCCGGCAAAATTGGCCACGGCATAGGCCAGGATAACCGCTCCGATATTCACGAAATGCCCAAAGGCTATGTAGACGACATACACAGCCATCACCTCTGTAATATTGGCTAGCAGCGCATACCAGAACGGCTTTTTAAGCATCGGGTAGCTATTTTTAATCTCTTTGTAATTATCATGAAAATCATCAAACACGCCTCGTGCCCGATCAATATTAATCGTCTCCGGGTGCCTGGGGCGCACCAGCTGGATGAGCCGGTTGAGCATCCTGGTTACACCGGTGAAAAAGTGGTTGATCCGGGCTTTGCTGCCGACAATATAGGCGAATCCGAGGGTGCCCACCAGCAGCAGCGTCGAGATAGTAGCTGATACTAGGATTGTGAGGTTGCTCACCCGCCCCATAATCGCCAGACACAGCAGGCCAAAGACAATCAGCAGTTCAAACGACACAAAGGTCAGGCCCAGTTTCACGGCATGGATCAGCGTCGCTTTGGCGGCAGTCAGCTCAATGCCGCTCCTGAGCCGCAAGCTAAAATACGATATGCCGGTGACCCCGCCGCTGGGAAAGACATGATTCACGAAATTCAGTTCCAGCGACGTCCGATACAAAAATGTATATGATAATTTATTGCCCACCATGCCAAATAGCCCCTGGTAGAGCTTGGCCTGGGCGTGATAGTTAAGCGCTTCAATGGGCAGCATCAGCAGCAGCGCCCAGGCGTTGACATGCTTGAGATTGCCGATGGTGGCACCCAGCTGATGGCGGGTAGCATACATCAGGATCACCAGGGCCGCCAGCGTGACGACATTCAGTATCAGCTTCCAGCGCCGCCTCAGCCAGTGTGTTTCAGACATATACCCTCTTAGTATATCAACTTAGGGCTGGCCCTGCCGGCAGGTTATACTAGGGTGATGAAAAGTCTGTTAATTTTGGGACGGCAGCCGGCGCTCGGCCTGGCGGAATTGGAAAGCCTGTACAGCGCCAAAACATTGCAGCCCGTCGGCAAGCAGGCCGTGATTGTCGATGTCGACCCCTGTTTGCTAGCCTTTGACCGCCTCGGCGGCAGCGTTAAATTCTGCAAAGTCCTGACCACGCTGGACACTACCCACTGGCGGGCTATCGAAAAATTCCTGGTCGATGTCTCGCCCGGCCACAGCCGGCACATTCCCGAAGGCCGCATGCTGCTCGGCCTCAGCGCCCTCGGTTTTGACGTCAGCATCAAACAGCTGGAAGCCACCGGGCTGAGCATCAAAAAAGCCATCCGCAAACTGGATGGCCGCTCCGTCCGCCTGGTACCCAACAAAGCTTTTGAGCTCAATGCCGCCCAGGTCATCCACAATCAGCTGACCGGCACCAACGGCTGGGAGCTGTACGTCATCAAAGACGGCCAGCAAACCATCGTCGCCCAGACCGTCCGGGTCCAGGACATCGAAGCCTACACCCGCCGCGACCGCCAGCGCCCCAAGCGCGACACCCGCGTTGGCATGCTGCCGCCAAAACTAGCCC
>CAZXIT010000038.1:0-8071 GCA_964640775.1 uncultured Candidatus Saccharibacteria bacterium | reverse complement strand
CTGCAGATCGAGGAGCAGACCAAAGAAATCCAGCTGCGCGTCGGTGAGCTGGGCCGCCACCTGATCACCTACGAGACCTATATGCAGAAACTTGGCAGCTCGCTCGGTACCACCGTCGGCCATTTCAATACTGCTCACAAAGAGCTCAAAAAAGTCGACAAAGACATCGTCAAAATCTCCAGCACCTCACCCGGCATCGAACCCTTGCTGCTAGACAGGCCCAAAGAAGACGAAGCCTAAGCCCTACTTGCTAGTCTTCAACAGGTCAATAACCAGGGCTGCGGTCCAGGAAAAGTTAGGCGCCCCGGCTGGTTCGCCACTCAACGGATCGAAGTACTCCCAGCAGCCATGACGGCTAACCATCTCGAGCGTGCTTTCACGCAGGGCGCTGGCGTGTTCATGGAACCCGTAGCGCTTGAGGCCGTCGATGATCAGCCAATTGGTGTTAATCCACGCGGCACCCTGCCAGTAGCCTTTGGGCTTAAACCAAAAAGAGCTGGTGGCTACACTCGGCACCGGGTAGGCGGGACCAAAGCTGTGCTCGTTTTCCAGCAATTTGACCAGCTGGTCGGCGCGCTCCTGGCTGATAGAGCCGGCGTACAGCGGCATTAGGGCAGCCAGCGTTGGAATTTTCAGCAGCCGGTGGGTGACAAAGTCCCTCGAGTAATACTGGCCGGAGTAGGGGTCCCAAAGCTGCTCGAGTGCTTTTTCGGTCTTGTGCATCCGGGCATCAAGCTCTTCGGGCAGCTCTTCGCGCAGGCTTTTGGCGATGTCCCGCAGGTGGGTATTAGCCCGCACCAGCACACTGTTAAACGTCAGGTCTTCAATGCTAAACAAGGAGTGGTCGAGAATTTTATTGATATCGTAGGCCTTGCGGCGCAGCCGGCGCTGGATATCAAACATTGCCAAGCTGTCCAGCATCGAAACGCGCTGGTCTTCTGGGATAGAGTGTATATCGCGCCGAAACAGTATCATCAAGCGGTCGAGCTTCAGTTTAGCAGCAATCCGGATCCATAATGGCAGCAGATGGTCATGCATTTCATTCATCCAAGGCGGGGTATTATCAAGGCCAGTCTCCCAGGGGTGAATCTGGAGCACCAGGCCCTCGTGGTGGGGGTCGCGTTCGTTGTACAGCCATTGGTGATGGGCCAGCAGGGCGGGGTAGACCATCCGGTACCAGCTGCGGCGCTCCGGCCAGGCCATTTTGGCGCCGATTTTCACCACAGCTTCAGCGAGCATTGGCGGCTGGGTGATGCCGCTGGTGGTGACGTCATTGGGCGCAAAAGGGTTGACCCAGCTGCGCCAGATATTGCGATCGGTACGGTACTGGGGATCATCGCGAAAAATCAGGTTGGGCAGCATGCCGTTGTGCCACTGGCCCCTCAGCAGGCTCAAAAGCTCGGTCTTGGCTCGTTCGTTGTCGAGGTGCCGCCGCCCGATAGCGATAAAGCAGCTGTCCCACAGCCACTGATGCGGGTAGGTGCCCTGGGCCGGCTGGGTGTAGGTGCCCCGGTCATTCATATCAAGCACAGTCTTTGCCTGCTCCAAGAGGTCGCCTGCTATTGGGCTAGTTTTTGTTTCAACATCGTCGTCTGCCATAAGCTTTAGTATATAGGACTCTCGGGCTAGCGGAAGTTGTCAAAGGCGAGGGGGAAGTCGAAGTCCTGGGCGCGCAGCAGCTGCATAACGGCCTGGAGGTCGTTTTTGCTGTTGCTAGTGACGCGCACAGCGTCGCCCTGGATCTGGGTTTTGACTTTGGGGAAGTGCTCTCGCAAAAGAGCGGTGATCTTTTTGGCTTTGGTTTGGTCGAGGCCTTGCTTAAACGGCACCTCTTGAGTGGCTTTGAGGTTGCTTTCGACCACCTCGCGGGTGGTGTCGAGGACTTTTTGGCTTTGCTCGCGGGCGGCCAGCTTTTTGCGGACGATATCAAGGATAGCCTCAATTTGCCAGTCGCCATTGCCGGTGATCTTGAAGCCAACCTTGTCACCGAGCCACTCGATGGCCGCTGGGGTACCTTTGAAATCGTAGCGGCTGGTAATCTCGCGCTGGACCTGGTCAAAGACGTTATTCATCTCGGCCTTGTCGTATTCGCTGACGGTATCAAAAGAAAAATTAGCCATAACGCCTAGAGATTAACGGCTCCACCGATTTCGCCGGGCCGGAGCATCTGCAGCGGCTGGGACTTGGCGGGATCGAGCGCGATTCCCTCGACATCGGCCTTGGCCTCGACCGTATATGTGTAGCTGTTTTCGTTTAAAGCTTGACTGACGGACTGCAGTTTTTGGAAAGCCCCGACTACGCCGGCCATGGCGCCGCCCTCTGGCAGCTGGTCGGCGATGACCTGAGTGCCGTTGACGATAATCGCCAGCTGGATGGTCTTGATTTCGCCGGGCTGGATGACAAAGGGCTGAGCGTTTTCGGCCCGAGCCACGGTTGTCGTTGTTGTCTGGGCGCTGTTAGGGCTGCCCGCCATGGCTGGCTGGTTTGGCTGGCTGAATGACTGGTTGCGGCTGGTAGCTTGTATCTCGGCCGTCACTCGATTGACGGTGTGCGGTTCGGTGCCGCCGGTGAGAGTGATAGTGACCGGCAGGGTGGCATCCTGCATTGATATACTAGCTGGTGCTTGGAGGTCAACCTTGATGCCGCCATGGCTGAGATTGTCTTTGATCTTGCTGAAAAAACCCATGAGTGGTCCTCGTTAGATTGGCCTTATCCTTATTCTAGCACCTCTGGTACAATAGGGACTAGATTATGATTGACCAGAAACTTGCTGACGAGTTAAAAAAACGGGCCGCAGGGGGCGACCAAGCAGTGTTGCGCTCTCCAGAGCTGCGGGCGCTGTTTGACGAGCTAAAAACTTTGGCGCCGGAGCAGCGCGGAGCTTTCGGACAGGCCATCAATCAGCTGCGTCAGGAGCTGTCCAGGCTGCTAGCCGAAACTCAGGATCAGGCTGCGCCTCTGCCGCCGATTGATATCACAGCGCCGTTTGATGTCAATGTGCCGCCGGCCCAGCGGCCGCAGCTGCTGCCTGGCGAAACCGGCAGCCAGCACCCGCTGATGAGTGAATTAGCCAGTATCCTCGATATCTTTTACCGCATGGGCTTCACGGCCGTCGAATCGCGCGAAATCGACGACGATTTTCATATGTTTGGCTCGCTGAACTTCCCGGAAGGCCACCCGGCCCGTGATGATTACGATACTTTTATGACCGCCCAGACCGACGACAAGGATAGTCAGTTTATCGCCCCGGCGCATACCAGCACCATGCAGCACAGGGTACTATTGCAGCATAAAGCCGGCTTAGAACAGGGCCAGCCGATCGCTGCTGTTATCCCCGGCCGAGTGTTTCGCAACGAAGACCTTGATGCCCGCCACGAGCATACCTTTTACCAGCTGGAAGGCGTCTATGTCGACAGGGGCATTAATGCCGGACACCTGATCGCCACCCTCAAGACCTTTTTGCAGGAATACTATGGCAAAGAGCTGGAAGTCAAAACCAATCCCTTCTATTTCCCCTTTACTGAGCCGAGTTTCGAATTTATGCTCAGCTGCCCGTTTTGTGATAAGCAGGGCTGTCCGATCTGTTCGCAGACCGGCTGGATCGAGCTGCTGGGCTGCGGCATGATCCATCCCAATGTCCTGCACGCCGCCGGTATCGATACCAATGTCTACACCGGCTTCGCCTGGGGCGGCGGTATTGACCGCCTGGTAATGATGAAAAACGGTATCGAAGACGTTCGCAACTTCCACTCCGCTAAACTTGATTTCTTGAGGCAATTCTCATGAAAGTCAGCCTCAACACTATCCGGGACTTCAACGAGCGGTACGGCTCGGCAGCAGAAATTGCTCCAGAGGGCGTTCATGCCCTGGTCGAAAAAATTGGTTCCCAGCTGGGAGCGGTCGATGCCGTAACGGACATTGGCAAAAAGTACCAAGACGTTGTCATTGTTGCGGTGGTGAGCTGCCAGAAACATCCTGATGCCGACAAACTTAGCCTCTGCACGATTGATGACGGCGGCAAGACAGCCGATGCAGCGCGGGACGGCAGCGGACATATCCAGGTGGTCTGCGGTGCGCCAAATGTCCGGGAAGGCTTGCTGGCGGCCTGGCTGCCGCCTGGAGCTACCGTGCCAAGCACGGCCGATACAGAACCCTTTGTGCTGGAGGCCCGCGAGATTCGCGGCCAGGTGAGCAACGGTATGCTGGCCAGCGCCAAAGAGCTGGCCATCGGTGACAGTCATGCCGGAATTTTGGAAATCGACCAGGACATCAAACCGGGCACGCCGTTTGCTGCGGCCTTTGGCCTGGCTGGCGACGTCTTGATTGATATTGAGAATAAAATGTTCACCCATCGTCCCGACGCTTTTGGCTTCATAGGTATCGCCCGGGAACTGGCCGGTATCCAGGGTCTGCCATTCAAAAGCCCCGATTGGTACGTGCCGCAGCCTGCATTCCCGGCCGTCGCCACCGAACCGCTGCCGCTGAGCGTACACAATGAATTGCCGGATTTGGTGCCGCGCTTTACGGCCATCACCATGGGAGAAGTACAGGTCGGCCCTAGCCCTCTGTGGCTGCAGCTGGAGCTGTCCAAACTTGGCCAGAAATCAATTAACAACATCGTCGATTATACCAATTTCTTTATGCTGGAGACCGGCCAGCCGCTGCACGCTTACGATTACGACAAAGTCAAAGCGCTGAGCGGCGATGGTGGCGCCGCAATCGTCATTCGCAATCCCAAACCGCACGAAACGGTGAAGCTGCTGAGCGGTAAAGAAATCGAGCCGCGCCCCGAGGCTATCATGATTGCCACCGACAAGCAGCTCATCGGAATCGGCGGCGTGATGGGCGGAGCCGACACTGAAGTCGACGAGCATACCAAACATATTATTCTGGAATCGGCCACGTTTGACATGTATTCTATCCGGCGGACTTCCATGGAGCATGGCCTGTTCACCGACGCTGCGACCCGTTTTACCAAAGGCCAGAGCCCATTGCAAAACCTGGCGGTGCTGGGCAAGATTGTCGATGAAATTCATAAGCAGGCCGCCGGCAAAGCGGCCAGCCATGCAGTTGATGACAATCGCTTAGACCCCTCAGTCATAGACCGTGGTTCGCTTCATTTGCCAGTCACACTGCCGAGCGAATTCATCAATGCTCGCCTAGGTACGCAGCTGACCGCCGTTGAGATGAAGACCTTGCTCCAAAACGTCGAATTCAAAGTTGAAACTGACGGCGACGAATTGACGGTTGCGGCGCCATTTTGGCGGACAGATATCGAGCTGCGCGAAGATGTGGTCGAAGAAGTCGGGCGGCTGCACGGTTTTGACAAGCTGCCCTTGCAGTTGCCAAGCCGTGATTTGACCCCTGCCGCCAAGAACCCTTTGCTGGAGCTGAAGTCCAAAGTCCGGGCCCGGCTCAGCAAGGCTGGGGCCAACGAAGTCCTGACTTATAGTTTTGTGCCGGGCAGCCTGCTGGAAAAAGCCGGACAGGACAAGTCCAAAGCCTTTGAAATCAGCAATGCCCTCAGCCCTGATCTGCAGTATTACCGGATGAGCCTGATGCCCAGTCTGCTGGAAAAAGTCCATCCCAATCTCAAGGCCGGCTATGATGAATTTGCCCTGTTTGAGCTCGGCAAGACGCATAGTCTTGACCAGCGTGACGACGACGGCCTGCCGGGCGAATTTGAGTTTACGGCGCTGGTCATAGCGGCCAATGGCAAGCTGGCCAAGGCCGGTGCGGCATACTACCAGGCTCGCCAGTATTTGGACGCCTTGACCAAAGCTGAGCTGTCCTTTAAGCCGGTGGGCGAGGCCATGTCGCAGTATCCGGTGGTCCAGCCCTATGACCCCCAGCGATCAGCTCTAGTCAGCATCAAAGGCGGCGAGTTTCTAGGTATTATTGGCGAATTCAAGTCTAGCGTCAGCCGCAGCCTCAAATTGCCGCAATATGCCGCCGGTTTTGAAATTGATACAAAAGTTCTTGGCCCGCTGCTGGCGGCTGGCAGCAGCTACCGGCCGCTGCTGCGCTTCCCGAGCATCAGACAGGATGTAACTCTCAAGGTCCCCACAAGCGTATCCTATGAGCAGCTATATGACTTTGTCGACCAGGCACTGGCATCGAGTGCTCCCGACGACACCCATTTGCGGCTGGATCCCCTCGATATCTACCAAAAAGACGATGATCCGGCCCACCGGCAGGTGACCCTTAGGATAGCCATCACTGGCACAAACCGGACGCTGACCGACAAAGAAGTCACTGGGGTGCTTGAGGCTATCGCCGAAGCCGCCCGGACAACACTTGACGCTGAGAGGATATGAAAAAACTGCAGCTCGCTATTGCCTGCGTGATTCTGACAGGTCTAGTAGCGCTGCCAGGCTTGGCTCACGCTGATACCAATAATTTTACTGTCACATCCTTTACGGCTGACGAGACACTCAGTCGAGCCGACCCGCAAGGCGAGCTGCATATCGTTGAGCGTATCAACGTCAATTTCGCTGATCTCAATCACGGTATCCTGCGGGCAATTCCAAACAGCTACAAGCACCATCCCTTGCAGCTGCACATCAATAGCCTGAGCAGCGACAGCGGTGCGAGCGCCGGCTACACCACCTATGGCTCTAACGGCAACACCGTGCTCAAAATCGGCGATCCTAACCGGATCGTCACTGGCTTCCAGGAGTACACCATCGACTATGTTCTGCATAATGTCATCAGTTTTTATCCTGATCATGACGAACTGTATTGGGACGTCAACGGCGACCAATGGGCGCAGTCATTTGAGAGGATTGCTGTTACGCTGCATCTGCCAGCTGAACTTCATCAAAGCCGCCCGCCAATCTGCTATGCCGGCACTCGCGGCGCACATAACCAGCAGTGCACAGTATTTACTGGCAGCCAATTGATACAAGCCAAGACAACCGGACCACTTTTGGCCAATCAGACGCTGACCTACGTCGCTGGCTTTGATACGGGCTATTTCCGCCCAGCTACGTTCTACGAGACGCTCGGCGAGTATTGGAAGCAAATTGCCGGTGTCTTGCTGCCAATCCTGGTGCTGGGCGGAGGCAGCGCCCTGTACTGGTGGAAAAAAGGCCGCGACGCGCGGGGGACCGGCATCATTATTCCGCACTATGACGCCCCTGACGGTATGAAACCCCTGGATGTCGGTACGCTGATTGATTTCAAAGTTGATAACCGCGACATCACCGCCACGATTATTGACCTGGCAATCCGCGGCTATATTAAAATTATCGAAACTAAAAAGAACAAGCTGATTGGCAAGGACGCGCTTTCATACAGTCTCGAGCTGCTGAAACTTGATTTTTCCGGACTAGACCCCGACGAGCTGCTGCTCATTTCATCGCTTTTTACAAATCATCCGGCAGTCGGAGCCAAAACTGACATCTCGGCCAGCAAAAATAAGCTCTACTCAGTCGCCGCCAGCCTCAAAAAGACGGTTAAAAATCGTCTCAAAACCGCTGGCTACTTGCGCAGTGATTCGCTTGGCTCCGGGACGGTGCTTTGGACCATACTGCGCGTGGTCTTTATATTTGTGTTTGGCTGTATTTTATTTGCTATTGTCAAAGCTGCGTTTGTGGTCGGACTAGTCGCCGGGGTATTGATCGCCCTGCCGTTTTTGCTGGCGCTTGATGCCCGGACGGCCAAAGGCGTGGCGGCTAAAGAACAGATTCTGGGGCTGAAGCTCTATCTGGAAGTGGCCGAAAAAGAGCGCCTCAAAAAGCTGCAGGCGCCTGATGCCAAATACGCGCCTAATGCCGGAGAACCGGAGAAGACAGTCGATCTCTATGAAAAATTACTGCCCTATGCCATGGTGCTGGGAGTGGAGAAAGAATGGTCCAAACAGTTTGAGGGTCTCTACATTTCGCCGCCTGATTGGTATAGTGGCAACTGGTCGACCTTTAATGCCGTCTATCTGGCCAGCAGCTTGAGCGACGGTATCGGTTCGGCGGTCAATAACGCCTTTAGCGCCCCCAGCAGCAGCGGCAGCAGCGGCTTTGGCGGCGGCGGTTTCTCCGGTGGCGGTGGTGGAGGCGGTGGTGGAGGCGGCTGG
>CAZXIT010000037.1:0-8661 GCA_964640775.1 uncultured Candidatus Saccharibacteria bacterium | reverse complement strand
AATCATAAGAACCGGCGCGAAATTCGGCCGGTTCGTTAGGAAGCCTCACACTTCCTACCTTCAAGCTTATGCCTGCCCGCAGCAAAATGCAACAGTGACTTCCGTGCCGCAGCGCTATACGATGCTGGACCGCTGAGTTCGCGCCCGCAAGGCCTGCCGGGAAGCGATAAATGAGGCGCCAATGACACCCAGGCCAGCCGCGCCGGTGACGGCGTCAGGTATCTCAATAAAAATACTGCCAAGCAAGGCTATGGCCAGCACCAGGATGGCATAGTGGGCCCCGTGCTCCAGGTAAATGTACGAATTGAGGGTGCCTTTGCGCACCAGGAAGACCGTCAGGCTGCGCACCCAGATAGCCCCGACGCCCAGACCGAGGGCAATCAATATGACCTTGTCGGTAATGGCGAACGCCCCGAGTACGCCGTCAAAGCTGAAACTGGCGTCCAGCAGCTGCAGGTACATAAAGGCACCGAAGGCCGGCCAGCCGCGGTAGATTTTGTGGCTTTTGGGCGACAGCTTATCCAAAGTATCGATCAAAACTTTAATGCCCGTATAGGATACTGCCCCGATGAGGCCGGCCCTGAGGACCGTCCCGGCATGGTCGCCGGCAAATAAAGCTGCGAGAGCTACGACGGCAATTGTAATGGCTGGCGGCAGCCAGATGCCGCTTTTAACCCGCTGCAAGGGGGCTTCCACCTGCCTCCACCACAACTCCTTGCGGACGTCATCAAACAAAAAGTACAGCGTCAGCACCAGCAGAAAGCTGCCGCCAAAGGCAGCAATAGCCGCATGAGCCTCCAGCAAATGCGCGCCGTAGACTGCCGGGTGGTGCAAGGCATCGTCGATGACCTGTCCCCAGGGCAAGTGAGCCGTTACCATAACGATCAGGATAGGAAACACAAATCGCACGCCAACGATAGCAAATACCATACCGATAGTCAGGAACAGCTGCTGCCACATGGCCGACAGCCGTTCCAGGACTTTGGCATTGATAATGGCGTTATCGAAGCTAAAAGCCACCTCGATGGCAATCAGCACGATCGTGGTAATTGCCGCCGCGGGCCCGAGCAGGACACCGGCCAGCAGGATGGCGGCCACGGTAATAAAGCCTGAAAAACCGAAGTAGCGAAGCATGCTCTCATATCCTATCACACTTGCCTATGACCCCTGTTGAAAAATGAACGCTCCAGATTGCTTATGTTTCTTGTATAATGGAGACGGATGAACCGCCTGGCATGACCGTAATTATCATTGAAGTTATATTGCTAGTGCTGTTGTCGGCCATCTGTTCGGGCCTCAATGTTGCCGTTATGTCGCTCGATATGGCCGACCTGCGCCGCAAAGCCAAGCTGGGCAATAAGCAGGCCCAGCGCATACTGCCGCTGCGCAAAAACATCCACTTGCTGCTCGGCAGTATCCTGTTTACCAATGTCGCTGTGGTATCTTCGACATCGCTGGTGCTTGGCGAGCGCTATAACGGCCTGATCGCCGGACTGCTCAGCACCTTTCTGATCGTGGTATTCGGCGAAGTCTTCCCCCAGGCGCTGTTCAGCAAAAACCCGCTGCTGTGGTCCAGCCGCTTCGCGCCGCTGCTGCGGGTGATGATCACCGTTACCTACGTGGCCAGCAAACCCCTGCAGCTGCTGCTCGACGAACTGTTCCCTCGCCAGCGCAGCAAGCTCCAGAGCCGCCACGAGCTGGGCCTGCTGATCACCGAACACCTGGAGGACAAGACCAGCGAACTCGATGATGATGAGGTCGAGATTATGCGCGGCGCTCTTAGCCTCAGTGAAAAACGGGTGCGCGACATCATGACCGACATTCGCCACACCTATTGGATGACAACTGATACGGTGCTCGATGACGCCCGCATCGACGAGATTAAAGCCAAAGGCTTTAGCCGGATCCCAATTTTTGACCCAAAACTCACCAAGTCGTACGGCTTGCTGCTGATGAAAGACTTAATCGATATCGATTTTGAAGAACAGGTCTACCGGGTCGAAGATATCGCCTTGCATCCTACCCAGATTGTCGGCAGCATGACAGCGCTGGACACCATGTTTCGCAAGTTTATCGGCGCCCATGCCCACTTGATTCCCATTGAAAAAGACGACGAAATTATCGGTATCGTGACGATCGAGGATCTGCTCGAAGAAATTATTGGCCATGAAATTGAGGATGAGACTGACCGCCAGCGCCAGCATCCGCACTAAGCTATACTGTATGTCATAACCATAAGCGGAGATCCCGGATATGAACGAAGAAACCCCCACGCCTAGCCCTGTCACTAGCCAGCGTCGAACGCTAACCTACCGTTCGCTCAGCGGCCAGCTGCCGCTGATCCTAGCCCTGGTCATCATTGGCGGCCTGCTGCTGATCTGGAAACCCTGGCAGAGCCAGCCCCAGGCTACTGACCGTACTATTACCGTTAGCGGCAGTGCCGAAATCACCGCTGAGCCCGACGAGTACACCTTTAACCCGCAGTATACTTTTAAAAATGCCGACCAGAAGACCGCCCTGGCCGACGCCACAACTAAAACCAGCGAAGTCGTTGCCCAGCTCAAAAAACTCGGCGTACCGGACAGCAAAATCAAGACCAATACCAGCGGCTACCAGAGCTACTATGATTCCTACGGCGATACCTACTACGCCTACCTGACAATTGTCGCCGGCGATAAAGCCCTGGCCCAAAAAGTACAGGATTATCTGCTGACAACGACGCCGACTGGCTCAGTATCACCGCAAGCTAATTTCAGCAAAGCCAAGCGCACTGAGCTCACCGACCAGGCCCGCGACCAAGCCACCAAAGCCGCCCGCAAGAAAGCCGACCAGAGTGCCGACAACCTGGGCTTTAAAATTGGCAAGGTCAAATCAGTTACCGACAGTCCGGACGACAGCATCTTCCCCCGCTACTACGCCTCCGACACCCTGTCAGCCGGCGCCGATAGCGCCGCCAGCGCCAAAAGCGCGCCCATTCAGCAGGGCGAAAATAACTTGACCTACGAAGTGAAAGTTGTCTACTACTTGCGGTAATAGCGCTGCAGCCAGGCCTGTTTGAGGTTCATGAAACTGCCATCCTCGATGCTGGCGCGGATGTCGTCGACAAGTTTAATAATGAAGTGCTCATTGTGCAGCGACAGGAGCGTTAGGCCAAGGATCTCTTTGGCTTTAAACAGGTGGTTGAGGTAGGCCCGGCTGTAGTGCCGGCAAACCGGACAGGCACAATCCGCGACTAGCGGCGAAAAATCGTCGATGTAGCGGGCGCCCTGGATGTTTTTGCGGCCCTCGTAGGTATAAAACGCTCCGTTGCGGCCGACCCGGGTCGGCGACACGCAGTCAAAAGTATCAATGCCGTTTTCGATCGCCGCGAAGATGTCGTTGGGCTCGGAAATGCCCAGCAGGTGCTTGGGCTTGTCGGCTGGCAACTCTTCATTGCACCAGCGGACGATATCGCCGAGCCGGTCTTTTTCGATCGCCCCGCCGATGCCGTAGCCGTCAAACGGCAGGCCGCCGAGATGCCCGGCCGTTTGCCGGCGCAGGTCTTGGTGCTGGGCACCTTGCAGCACGCCGAACAGTGCCTGGTAAGGCCGTCCGCTATGGTCGGCCCGCAATTTGTCCAGCTCGGCCAGGCAGCGGTCGGCCCAGGCGTGGGTCCGGGCCAGCGCGGCCACCTGGTAGTCATAGCTGTCAACCAGTGACGTCAGTTCGTCAAAAGCAAACATAATATCAGCGCCCACGGCGTGCTGGATCTGCATCGACAATTCCGGCGTGAAGCGGTGGCGGCTGCCGTCGAGGTGCGAAAAAAATGTCACGCCGTCGTCATCGACATGCGCCAGCCGTTCGCTGGGCTCGGCCAGCGGCACCTCGCCCTGCATATCAATCACTTTTTTGAAGCCGCTGCCGAGACTGAGCACCTGGAAACCGCCGGAATCGGTATATGTCGGACCCGGCCAGTTCATAAACTTCCCAAGCCCGCCGGCGCGTTCAACTAATTGGTGGCCCGGCCGCAGATACAGGTGATAGGCATTGGCCAGCACCGCTTGAGCGCCGACACTAGCGACTTGTTCTGGCGCCAGTGCTTTGACGGCGGCCTGGGTGCCAACCACGATAAAGGCCGGCGTCTTGATCTCGCCGTGCGGCGTACTGATGACGCCGGTGCGGGCCAGAGTGCCCTGCCCCAGCTGCCGTCCAATGGTAAAACGAAAGCCACCCATCAGTCGGAGCTTGCGCCGTCGTCCTTTGCCTCGTCCGCTTCGGCCTCCTCTTCTTCCTGCTCGCTGGTCTCGTTGTGCACGACACTCTCCGGCACCGCGAATTCTATCTCTCGCTTATCAAAGGCTTTTTTGAGCCGGCGGCGGAACTCACCGGCTACTTCCCACTGATCGCCCGGCGTCACTTTGCCAACGACTTTGAGCAGCACGCCGCCCTGGGTAAAATCCTCGACCCGCAAAAAGTGTATCGGCTCCACAATCACTGTCTTCCAGCGATCGTCGGCCATCATACGCTCACCGGTGTGGTTGATGACCTTTTCGGCCAGGTCCAGGTCGCTGTCATAGCTGACATCCAGGTTGATGAGAATGTTGCCGAATTTATAGGTCTTATTGGCGATGGTGCCGGCATCGCCGTTGGCGATGATATTGAGCGTCCCATCCTCGTGGCGCAGCTTGGTGACGCGCAGGCTAATCTCTTCGACAACCCCCGAGATGGCGTGCGGCCCAAGGTTGCCGCCGCTGAGGGTAATGACATCGCCGACGCGGTACTGGTTTTCGCTGAGGATGTGTATGCCGGCCAGGTAGCTTTTGATGGTGCTCTGCGCACCAAAGCCAAATATCACACCGAAGACACCAGCGCCAGTGATCAGGGCGGCAATGTTGACATGCATAATCGCCAGCGTGACGCAGATCGTCACAATCCCCAAGAAGAGCGAAAAGGTCGTATTAAAGACATTGATGATAGTGTCCTCGCGCTTGCGGGCATCGGCCTGGTTTTCGTAGTTGTCAGACCGGACCAGGCGGCGTATGAGGTGGTCAATCACCAGCCGGCCAGCGACGTTCAGCACGGCTGCCGCCAGCAGCGTCAGGATAACTTGGACTGATCGATTTTGGATAAATTCGTCAAAAGGCATTCCTCTTAAGATTACCCGACAAACCCCCCGAGGGCAACCGCTAGGACGGCTTAGTTGAGTTTGATATCGACGACAAAGGGCGGCTCGGCGTCGGCGTTGTTGGGATCGATGGGGCCGAGCAGTGATTCCCGCTCGACTAAATGTCCGGCCAGCCATCCAACGCCTTTGCCCTCTAGTGACTGTTCACCGTATTGCACACCGCCTTGGACGGGTATGGCTATCCGCTCGGAGATCTCGATATCTGCCGGCGGCACGCCTCGCAAGCATTCCAGCAGTGTCAGTTCGGTGGTACCCATAACGGGGACGCTCACCACCCCGACGCCTTCTGCTCGAGCGGCCTCCAGTGTTTGATCAACCAGCCAGGTATCATAGCCGCTGTATCTCAGGACTGGCACAAGCCGAAATTCAACAACTTCGGCCTGCCGTTCGCCTGGCAATTCCTCGCGCTCCTGCGGTGGCTGAAATAACGCCACATGGCCAAGATTTGGCAGGCCAACGACGGTCTTGCGGCCAGCGCCGCCATCGTAGACCTGGGGCTCTAAGCTTGGCAAAAATAGATAATCACTCACGGTCTTCAGCCCCGCTGTCATAGCCCTGGATGCCCTCGAAAGCAGGACCATCAAGATTGTGCAGCCAGTCGTCGTAGCGAACTGCATCCGTAACCATTGCAACTGCGCCCTGTATGTAGGTGTCGCTGGCTGGCAAGTAAGCCGTCTGCGGTTCGACGCGCACGCCGGGAACCAGCAGCTTGGGCGTCAGTGTCCGAGCCATATAGGCTCGCTCGGTTTGCTCGTCAAAAAACAGGCTTTCATGGACTGCCCAGCGGCCTGCTGGCAGGCTCATCGGATTCATCCAGCGTTTCGAATTCTCAACGTAGTGGACGGCTACCAGGCCTTGGCGAACCAGCAGCGGCACGGGCTGCGGCCCTCCCTGGTGATCAACACCGTACGGATTGCTCTGCAGCCAAAGCTGGCTGCGGCGCGGCTTGCCGGGCTGTGATCCGTGAGGCTGTTCCAGCGATCGCAGCCGCACGTCAGTACCAGGCAGGGCTATTGCCTGCGGATCTTCTGCAATCGCGGCGACGGTATTGATGAGCAAGTCGACAGACTGCGAACCGGCCTGACGGCCATCGGCTAACCGCACTCGCTGGCCGCCAAACACCGACAGCTGCTGCTCGCGCTGCGCACTATTCCCGCCCAAGGCATCACGTAGTCTCTGGTTCATAAATCTATACAATAATACTACAAATTATCAATTGTGTCAAGACTAGACTGACTTGAAATTTATGTTTACGTATGGTAAAATAATCCTCTATGAAACGACGGCCACAGGTACGGGCGGACAATTATGCCAGAGTCTACGACTACTACGCGCACCACCGGGCCAGCACCGCTATGGCGCATGTCACTCACCGTCTGGCCGGCATCCACTTAAACACTCATGTTAGCTTCGATCCCGGTGCTGAATCACAGATTGGACAAGCCCTAGAGAGCGGACGGCGAGTCATGCTGGCCGCCCACCATGTCAGCCTCAATGACCCGCGAGCCTTGGCTCAGCTGCCGCTGCAGTCCGAGGCCTGCAAACTGCTGCTGGGCAACACCTTTATCGGTGCTAAAGCCGGGCTGTTTAAGTACCCGATCCTCAGGCACGCCGTCGACAACCTGGGTGCTGTCCCGGTATTTCGCGGCAAAGATGTCGCTAAGACCAAAGGCGCCTCGCCTACCCTGGCCCGGCCAGCCGGGGCGGCCTTCGTCAAAGCCGGCGTCGCCATGCTGGAAGCCGGGCTCAACGGTGCTCTGTTTCCCGGTGAAACCCGCGAGCGCTACGTTCCCCAGACCGTCCCGACACTCAAACACGGCATGGGCGCCATGGTCGTCCGAGCCAATATCGAACAGCCGCTGGTCTCAGCTATCGGCGTCTACTACACTGACCCGAGCACCGTCTACCTGCACCTCAGCAAACTGTCCGACGGCAGCTTCGAACGGCCGCCGGAAGTCACCGAATGGACTCGCGACAACATGCAGCGCAGCGTCTACCAAGCCTTCGCCCACGCCTCAGCCGATCGGCACGGCGATATTCGGGAGATGGCGCTTCGCGCCTAAGCCAGCCAGTTCGACAAAAGCACGGCTGCCATCACATAGGCTATACTGCTAGCATGCACACCCTAGCCGCCGCACTCGTCGTCTTTGTAGCCCTGTTTCATATCCAGGTCTTCGTCATGGAAGCCTTGCTCTGGCAGACGCCGCGGGCCCGCAAGGCCTTTGGCACGACCCCGGAAACTGCCAAAATCACCCAGCCGCTGGCCATTAACCAGGGTGTCTACAACTTGTTCCTGTCAGCCGGCCTGCTGCTGTCATTTCTGCTAAACGGCAATGCTCGTTTTCAAGTTCAGCTCTTTTTGCTCGGCTGCGTAATAGTTGCCGCCCTAACTGCGGGCTATGTCGTCAATAAACGTATCATGCTCATTCAGGGCCTGCCGGCTGTCATCGCTACGATAGCTGTTATCCTGGCGTACTAGCCCCGAGGATTGGAATACCGTGCGGAGTAAGGTCCAAATTAGAATCATGGAAAATAGCCAGGGCTAGACACCTGGCCCGGTTAATTTTACTGACCGCCTGTATGTGAAGCCGGCTGTCGCCGCGCAGCCTGGCAACCTCTCCCTCGCCAAAGATTTGCCGCGGATCAGCCCGCCGCTTGCGATACTCAGCATCATCAATCACCTGGAGCATGCCGCTGAGAACCACCAGCGTCTCGTCACCCGTCGGGGCATGCTCAGCCGCCAGTGCCGACGGCGGCGACTCCAACCGGTAAAATGCCGCTGGCAGGCGGCCAAAAAACACTGGAGTTATAGCCAGGACACCAGCCGGATCAGCCAGGAAGGCGTCATCTGCCTCAGCTTGAGCAGCCATGCCCCTCAGCCGATCAAAATCTACTGGCAGCAAGACGTCCGGCACGTCGAGCGGTTCATACCTCGGCGCCTGGTCCCAGGCGGCCTGCGAAAATCGTTGATGTACGAGCATAGCTACCTCTTCAATGCTTATCATAATACCGCCGAGCCCTCCCGTCAAACCCAGAATCACTGCTCATGCTTGCATGTTGGCGCGCGATTGCCTATCCTGTTGATAATTAACGAGGTAGCACTATGCCAGGTATAGAATACGGCCCGGATGCCCAAGTAGTGGTACTAGGCATCGATTATGAAGCTTGGCGACACGCCGAGGCTGGTCTGCGAAACATGGGTGTCAGCCTAGGGCAGCTGGCCAGCCCCGATGGAGCGGTCGAAACCGCACGAGACAAGATCGCCCGGCGCGCGACCCGGGGCATGCAGTGGCAAGAGACCGTAGAAGGCCTATTTGTGGAGCTTAATGCCGTGCAGGGCGGCCTAGACCAAGTACCGGTTCGCGGCTACAAGCCGCCCAAGCTGGAACTTGGCATCCCCAACCATCTGTACCAGCCACCTGACCGGTCGGCTCGCGGCGCGCGCTTTTGAGTCCAGCGACCAAGATCGGAACACCACACCTCTCAACAACCCTCAC
>CAZXIT010000036.1:0-8763 GCA_964640775.1 uncultured Candidatus Saccharibacteria bacterium | reverse complement strand
CAAACTTATCACGAAGTTCCGGAGGTATGGTTAACCGCCGCTTATCGTCCAGCTTGCGTTCGAAGTAGTCTACCGTGGCCATTAATACCCTTTAAGCTACTAGTGGTTTTTTATTTTTCGATTTGGATCGCTGTTTTGCCGTTCCATTTCTACCCACTGGAATGAGTGTACTACCCACACTCACCCCCTGCAAGTCACAAATGATAAATATAGTGGTGTTTCCCACACCACTTATCCACAGGTTTATAAGAGTTGGCTGGCCTGCCGCTACATCTAGCGTGACTGTGTATTACCTGGCACTACAGAACTGGGTGCTGCGGGAGCCTGGGTTGCTTTCAGTATTTCTGGAGCAACATCACCTGCGGGTACGTATTGCGGATCACCGGCTTCAATCGTATTGCTAAGTTCGGGACCGCCACCTGCAGCATTATTTTGGGCATCTAGAATGCCTTTGACTTCAACCCCCTTGCCCTCACGGCTGATATCACCGGCAATCGTGTCCGGGTAGCCTTGCTCCGGAGCTGGGATCGCAGCGACTTTACTGGCATCAATCGTGCCGTCGGCGAGCCCGGCTTCAACTGTCGCACGTGGCTGTGAGAGCTGACCTATCAAAGCATCCCGTTTATGGACACCCCTGACGATACCTGTTCCAAATCCCGCAGCGGCAACCATCATCGCACTCACGACAGCGATCCTGTCCCAGCGAATCTGGGGTGCTTGGCTGTGTCGCAGTGAGCGCGGGCCTGATGTGGTTACTGAAGGCTTCATAATGATTTTATCCTATCACATTAACCCATAAAGGTCAAGCTTAGAACCTCCCCGTGCGGCCAGGTGTACGCTGGGTGACGCTGTAGCTAATAAAATGCGGAGCCGTCTCTTCCCGCTCGCGGCGCAAGGGGTTCGGTTCGCTGGCGTTGTCAGAGGCCACGGCAAACACTGGCTGCATGTTGATAGCAACTTTGTTGGGGTGCTCAGGCAGCTCCACCATGCCGATGGTTGCAGCAGCAGTCATTAGGATTAAACCAGCCTGCATGGCGACGGTGTTGAACTTGTCAGTATTTGATGGTGAATTTTTATGTTTGATTGACATCTACATTACTGTAGCAAATATTGTGTATTTTGTCAATGTTGTGTTAGTGCTACAGTGCAATATCTATGGGCTGGCCGGTTTCGAGTTTCAAAAATTTAATGTTGTGCTCACCGAGAACTCGCTGCAGTATATCGTAGGTCTGCTCCCGGGCAGCATCGCTCCAGTGCCAGTCGTGGATAGGCAGTACGAATCGCGGCTTGAGCTCCAGCGCCAGATTGATCGCCCTGATAGTGCTGCCCCAGGGCGCCTGAACCGGCAGTGCCAGGATGGCTTTAGTCTCATGAAAGCTGTGGCTGTCGCCGGGATCAGTGAAGATGTCAAGGTAATGAATGCCCCTCTGCTCCGGTGACGCCGACAGCGGTTTGACGCTCTCGTGCGGCGAATCAAAGAATACCACTCCCTCAGGAGCCCGGTCAGTGGCCGTAATGCCCTGCTGGGCGAGATGGGCCACGACTTCCGGGGTGCTGGTGATGCGAACTCGAGGAAATTTGGCAATCAGAGCGCCGAGCAGCTCAACGCTCAAATGGTCAGGATGGACATGAGTAATGAAAATATCATCAAGCTTCGCGAGGGCGCCTGGGTCCAGCGCCTCCTGGCTCATGACGCCGGGATCAAACAGAGCTGTCCGCTCCGGTGTTTCGATTAGCAAACACGAATGCACGAATTTAGTGATCTGCATGCGAGCCTCCTGGCTATTAGCGGTACTCGGGGTTGGCGAAGTCAAAACGGGCACCGGCGTCCCACTTGGAACGCTGGTTGCCCTGCGCCGGAATGCCGCCGTTGTCTTTGAGCAGTTTGGCGAGATGGAGCAGGTTCCAGGTCATAAAGGTGGTGTTGCGGTTGGTGAAGTCATTGTCAAAGCCGGTTGGCTTGCCGTCAGGCCCGGGATCGCCGTAGCTGGCGCCGGGGCCGGCTTCGCCGATCCAGCCAGCGTCGGCCTGCGGCGGGATGCTGCAACCGAGGTGCTGCAGACTGTAGAGCACGTTCATGGCGCAGTGCTTGATGCCGTCTTCGTTGCCGGTAATCAGGCAGCCGCCGACTTTGCCGTAGAAAGCGTACTGGCCCTGCTCGTTGAGGATACTGGAGCAGGCGTAGAGGCGCTCTATGACTTTTTTGGTTTCGCTGCTGTTATCGCCGAGCCAGATGGGTCCGGCCAGCACTAGGATGTCAGCTTCCATGACCCGCTTGAAAATGTCCGGCCACTCGTCAGTTTTATGGCCGTGCTCGCGCATGTCCGGCCAAACCCCGACAGCGATGTCACGGTCAATTGACCGGATGATCTCGGTCTCCACGCCATGCTTTTGCATGATTGCTGTGCTGATATTGATCAATTTTTCAGTGTGGCTGGGCTCGGGTGATTTGGCCAGAGTGCCGTTAAAGAATACTGCTTTGAGCCCGCTAAAATCCCACTGTTTGCCTGCCGCGGCCATACTATTGACCGCCGCTGCCAATCATCAAGGTGTTGCCAGTGGGGTCTTTGAACCACGCCGCTTTCATAGATCCCATCATCATAATGTCGCCCTGCCACTCCGAATCGGGCATATCATAGTGCTCAAAACTGACACCCTTGCTTTTGAGAGCTTGTACGGCGCCTTCCATATCGCTGACTTCCCAAGTCGCTGAAGTGGCCTGGTTAGTGCCGGCCGATGGGGCTTGGTAGATAAATAGTTTGCCCGTACCGCTCTCGTAAGTCACGCCGCCGGGATTTTCGTCGATCTGCTTCAGTCCAAGTGTTTCGCCATAAAATTGCTTGGCCTCGTCCATATCTTTGACCGCTATGGTCGCGTACACTGTGCCTTCATTAAGCATGTCACCCTCCTGTCTCACTGAAATTGATACATTTTCTGGTCTTGGTGTTACTAGCTAGTATACGCCGCCCAGGCAATTATTGCGCCCTGCTACTTCTTTTTGCGGTCGTGGTAGGCGAGACTTCGGCGGAGCTGGTCGAGGCGGACGATTTGGGATTCGTAAGGTTTGAACAGACTGGAGTACTGCCAATTAGGAGTCATGATATGGGCCAGTTTGCCCTGCTCCTGCAGGTACTCGATGAGGCCCAGGAAGTCGCCGTCGCCGCTGACGATGATGGCCCGATCGTAGTTGGGCAGCTCTTTCATGGCGTGCAGTACCAGGTCGGCATCGACATTGCCCTTGATCGCCGGGCGTTCTTTTTCTTCGGTTTTTTTGGCGGGATCAGCCGGCGAATTTTGGTCTTTGCCGGCTGGTGCGGCTGTTTTGGAGGCCTCAGAGGAGTTATTGATATCGACGGTTGGTTTCAGCACGATCAAGTAGCCCAGCTCGTGCATGTATTCGTAAAGCTGCTCGTTTTCACTCATGTAGCCGATAAACATATAGGCGTGGCTGACACCGTATTTCTTGGCCAGCAACTCGCGGAACTTTCGCCAATCGAGCTTCCAGCCCATGCGCTGGGTGCCAAGGTTGAGGTTTTGACTGTCGATAAAAGCGTAGTTATTCGGCTTTTTGGGAGCGTGTCTCATATCTACAGTCTAACACCAACGCTTCCAGGGTGCCCCACCCCGCGCCTGCAGCAACTTAGTTAACCGCCAAGGCGCCGAAGTTAAAGTCGATATTGCTCAGACTGGCGCTCGGGCCGCTGACAGCATCGGCATCAAGCGAAGCTTTGACAAGGAAGCCAGTCACTTCGCTTGGCAGCAAATGGGTGGCCTGATTGACGGCAAGACCACCGCTAGAATTTGCGGCGATCAAGTCCTGAAGCGTGATATTTTGGGCTGCCCCGCCGCTAGTCGGCGCCAGGATGATATGGACTTTGCTCAGGTCAACGTTGCCGGGGTTGCTGACCTGGCTGCTGACACTGAGACGCAGGGCTAGCGGCGTGGTGCCGACATTTTTGACATATAGCGGATAGCCGTTGGCCGGACTGGACTGGCCGCCGGGTATAAGATTGCCGAAGACATAGCCGTCCATCAGGCTGCTGTAATTCGTGCCGTCGGGACTTACCTGCAAACTGGCGACAGCCGTTTGGATGGTGTTGCCTTTAAGTACGCCGGGCTGGCTTTGCAGAGCGGCAAATGTCGCGCCGCTAACAATAACCAGCAGCACGGCCATCAAGCCGAACGCCCACAGCAGTGTTTTAGAATTATTGGATAGTCTCATAGCCAGCACCTCCTTTAACGTTAGTGCTGGGCATCATGCGCCTGCCACTATGCCTGGTCAATTTTTAGCCACGTTTTGTGACCAGATTTAAGAATTACTTAAGGTTTGCCTGGTGAATCGCCACCAGCGCCAAGATTTCATGGCCGTATTTATCGACTTTGTTTTTGCCAAAACCAGCCAAGCCGAGCAGCTGGGCAGTCGTCTCTGGCGGCCGGGCAGCAATAGCCTGGAGGTGGGTATTGTGGGCGATGATAAAGGGCGCAACCTTGTCGGCGTGGGCGCGGCGCAGGCGCCAGGTTTTGAGTTTGTCAAACAGCTCCGGGTCAAAGTCAAGCACATCGGCTGGTGCCGGCGACGTGACTGCCTCGTCAGCAATGTCCTCAAACTGGCTGGCCAGACGCTCGGAATAGACACGCAGGTCAGCGTCGAACTGGTGGACCAGCGGATGCATGGCCATAGCCATATTATTGAGGCCTTGCAGGTACAGGCCGTCCAGGCTGCGCACCCGCGACAGCGCCACGTAGCCCATACCCGGCGTAAAAGCCTTGGCGAGATCGATCTCGGCGGCGTCCAGGCTCATGCCCTGGCTTTTGTGAATGGTGATAGCCCAGGCCAGACGCAGCGGCAGCTGGGTAACCTCGGCGCGGACTTTGCCATCCTCGGTCAGGCTCCAGCTGTGGGGCTCGACTTTGACAAGGCGGCCGCCAGCTATTTTGACCAGCGGCCAAGAGTCTTTGAAATCCACGACTTGTCCTCGGCTGCCGTTGACGAAGCCAGCGCCAAAATTATTGGCCACAAACATAACTTCGGCGCCAAGTTTGAGCTCGAGTTCTTCGGGCGCCAGGACGCTTTTGGCCAGCTGCTCGATTTTGGCCTTGCTGCCCTTGGACTGCATTAGGAATATTTTGGAGTCGGCAACAATAGCGTCGAGATGCCGCTGGTTGATGGCATCGACGTCGATATTATGCGAAAACAGCCGGGTGACGGTGCCGGCTTCCGGCGGGTCGTGTGCCAGACGGTCGTGCAGCATCGTTTCGTGCAGCTCCTGGACCTGGCCGCTGCGCATGGCGGTCAGCAGATCAAGCAAAGCATCGTTTTGCGACTGACGATGCTGCTCGGTGAGATAGCAGATCTGCGGCTCCAGTTCGGCCCAGGCTTCGGACAGGTGCACGAAATCAGCCGCCTGCGACCCGCGGCTAACGGGCGGCAATTGAAATAAGTCACCGACCAGGATAACCTGCAGTCCGCCAAACGGCGCGTCATTGCTGCGCAAAAGTTTTGCCAATTGATTAACCATGTCGAGTCGCTGGCCATGGAGCATCGAGACTTCATCAATCACCAGAATATCGGTGTTGTTGTAGCGCTTCACCAAGCGCTCGCTGCCTCCCAGCCGCTTGAGGTCTTCACTCGCCAGCTGGTCCAAAATCCCCAGCCCCGACCAGGAATGAATCGTCAGACCGCCGATGTGGCTGGCAGCGATCCCGGTGCTGGCCGTCACCGCCACCCGCTTGCCAGCCCGCTCGACACGCTTCACGAACTGATTTAAAACATACGTCTTGCCCGCCCCCGGTGCTCCCGTCAAAAAGACATTGGCTCCGCTCATCATGACGCTTAACGCTTGTTTCTGCCGCATAGACCCCGATTGTACCACGGCGCCGGCGCTACGGCAGAGCCTGCTCAGGGATATGCCGATTGAGCGTCCGAGCTTCGGCCGGATCGGGACTGCCATTGGCGCAAATTTCGGTGATGATATATGGTTCGGCGTTTATTGCTCCGTAGTGAGGGCTGCTTCTGTCGACGACAGTGCTCGAAACATCCAGCAGGCCGCTGCTGCACTGCTCTGTGACATTCGAAAATACCCGGCTAAGACCATCGGCAGCTACAAATAATACGGTTCGGGTGTCGCCCTGATATGACACGCAGGCGCTGCTGCCCCTGATTTCGGCATTAGGTTCTGGACAACTTGGCTGGGTGTCGCCGGAAGAGGCTGTGAGCGGCGCCGAACTAGGACGCGCACCGGCACCGCAGCCGCTAGCTCCCAATGCTAAAAGCACGCCCAAAGCCACCGCCCGAAATGCTGGTCGTTCACTCACCTTAGCCACTAGTATACAGCTAGCTGTAGAGCGAGGGGAAATAGTCCCCAGGACGCTGCAGGACCGGCTCACTCAAAGACACCAGTTCGGTGAAGCTATCGACGGCCGACGAGCCGACTAATTTGAGCTTGAGCCGTCTCTCGTCCGCATCCGAATCGCTAGCCACTAGGACATCGTGCTCTACGATTAGCGCGAGATCGGGATTACGATGCGGCGTCCAGAGCGATGCTGCCTTTAGCGATAAGCCGGCAGCCAGCTCTCCGCTCGTCTCAAGGCTTTCCTGGTCTTGGCCATCCAATGCCCCCGGGTCGAATGGTATCTCATTATCAGCATAATCAATTACAACCTTCATAAATCGATCTCCCCGCGGCCGCCGCTCGCCCAGCACTGCCCCGATATGAATATCTGAATCCGGGATAGCCAGCAATAATCGCAGCTGGTCGTCGCGAGCCGCTACGTAGCGCCGCAGCGGTTTTTTGCCATTTACGACGTAGCCGCCGCCAGCAAAATATATCAGCTGGCCTTGCCCATCAGCCGGCTGGTCGAGCCGATAGGCCGCGGCATGCTGTGCTTCCACCGCCAGCTGCAGTCCCTCCAGCGCAGCGATGAGCTGCGGGTCGTGCGGTTCAGGCAGCTGCTCAGGCGCGGCAGCCAGCGGTTTCCGGTAATCACTGAGTTCAACCAGGTTTGGCGGCTGCTGGCCAGCATTGTTCATAAGTTTATTCCTGCAATATTTATGTTAACAATTATATAACATTGTAAATTATCTGTCTATCCCTGTATCATAGACTAGTAAAATTTCATAAAACATGTATAATACAGAAATAATGCCGCGAGAAAATAGTGTGCCTCTTCCCCCGGAAGATATAAATTGGGATTACGCCAATGCCGTGAATGTACTGGCGGAAGTTTCCTTTGCGGCACAAATTGATTCCTACGAAGTCTATGTGCTTGGCGAAAATATAATCGAAAACGCAGAGGCCTTAACAGCTACCACTACCCCGGCAACTATGATCGAGGTGGCCGAAATACTCACCAAAGATACAGCTCCGGTAACCGCGGTTCTTGAAGCTGAAATGATCACGCGTAGAGCCGCGCCTCCGGAGACCATCATCGAAGATGCCGAAGCGATTACAAAATACGCTGCCGAAATCCTGCCGCAACGCATGGTACGGCTGGCAGAACTTTTCTTGCGCCAAACCAACCCGAACTACAATGATTAAATTAGAGACTGGGATATTTAGCTCTTTGGCTTGATCATAGCACCTCGAACCAGCTCAAAATCGGCCTCCGGAATCTCAAACAGCCCAAACCGAAGCTTATACCCCCAATGCGTCTTGTCGACGATAAAACTCAGGTCATCAATCAGCGGCCGAATCGGCGTCTCCACGCACTCCAGAAACTCAACACGTCGCCGCCAAGGTACAAAATCCGGCGCCATCTCAACCTGATACAACTCCTCGTCCCGAATCTGCCCAATGGCTGTAAAGGCCTGCAAAGTCTCGCCACCCACATAAGCCGTCTTAGGCGAATAAAACGCAATTTGGTCGCCGGCGCGGAGCCGCTTCAACCCTGAAGCCTTGCCGTGCCCGGCTTGCGTGAATCCGCCTTTAACTCCATGTAGTACATGGTCTCGGCTGATGGTGTTGATCCAGTGTTTCAATCGGATATCCCGAGTCAACTTTTGTTTGTTATTTTCTGATCAATTATTTCTAAACCGCCACCCGTCGCGCCTTTTGCGAACCTGAGTTTCAGTTCCTGGACAAAACCCTGATATTCAAGCACTCTTAGCGTAATGATTGCGTCGTTCTTGATGTCAAAAAGCTGGGGCGCACTTGTTCTGGGGTTCGTGAATAGTTGCAACCCCGGACTTCGAGGGTCGTATAGACCAACATCAAGAAAAGCCTCCTCATTAACAGCGAAGTTACGTTCTTTTTTTTCTCCCGCATGAGTCCAAGACAAAGGCATATGAATAAAGTCATTCCGTACGTAATATCTACCTTGCTTTTTATCACGTATTTCAGTTACGGTCACGACAACATTTTTTGCATGTCTTTTAGATTGATTCTTGATTTTTAATCTAAAAATTTGATGGTTATTGCCGTCTATAGGTTGGTCAATTTTGCTTATCAAATAAGAGAACTTCAGATTAAAAAATTTCTCTCTTCCAAAAATTGCAATGTATGCAAGTAGTAACGAAACCACTATTCCTAGCAACGTAAATAGTGCTTGGTACCACTGTGGGTTTCTGTAGTATCTAACTACCGAGTCCGCTAACAAGTCCACTTATATCTACCCTTCGTTGCTCAGTGGTGTTCCGGTTGCGGACGGTGACGGTGTCTTTGGTGTCGCCTTCTAGGGTTTCGAAGTCGATTACTACGCAGTAGGGGGTGCCGATTTCGTCTTGGCGGCGGTAGCGTTTGCCGATGTTGCCGTTGTCGTCCCACA
>CAZXIT010000035.1:0-8806 GCA_964640775.1 uncultured Candidatus Saccharibacteria bacterium | reverse complement strand
CCCTGCTTAAGAGGCAGGTGCTCTAACCAGCTGAGCTACTGGCCCCAAAAAGTACAAGCGGCACTTTTTGCGAATGCTAATACTGCATCCACATTGACAAAACTTTAGCAAATTACCTCTGTTTTTGCAAGGATATACGCTATACTATGTAGTAATGAGATCACTGAATGGTTCAGAACTGGCCGGCTTCATAAAAGAGCGGCAAGCACACCAAGTTCGGGCTCTTCGACAGGCACACCAGGTAGCGCCAAAACTGGCTATCGTAGTGACTGTCGACAACCCGGTCACTGAAGTGTATTTGCGGCTAAAGCAGCGCTACGGGGCTGAAATTTTGGTCGACGTTGACGTTTATCGCGTTAAACAAACGGAGGTGCGAGAATTACTTAACAAGTTAAGTAATGATTCAGCGCTGCATGCCATCATTGTGCAGCTGCCGCTTGAGGATCCCTCGGAGACTGAGGAGATCGTAAACCTGGTTGCGGCCGAAAAGGATGTCGATGGACTAGCTGTATCGTCAACCTTTGATCCGGCGACACCGCTAGCTATTTTATGGCTGCTGGCAGGCTACAATATCGAGCTTAAGGGTAAAGATGTGCTTCTCGTCGGCTACGGCAAGCTCGTCGGCCAGCCGCTCGAAAAATTACTGCTCAATTCTGGTGTCACTCCCCGCATAGCAGTCAAGGAGACACCTGATGTGCCGGGTGAGATGCGCAAAGCCGATGTCATCATCAGCGCGACCGGCGTTGCGGGCTTGATCAAGCCGGATATGCTAAAAACCGGGGCTGTAGTAGTCGATGCCGGCGTGGCATCAGAGGGCGGTAAAACAGTCGGGGATTTGGCACCCGAGACCTACGACCGAGATGACCTGACACTGACTCCCCGCAAGGGCGGTGTCGGTCCGCTGACTGTCTGCGCTCTGTTTGATAATGTCATTCGGGCGGCCGAGCGCACCGTCCAAAAGTAAATAGTATGAAGATTGGCGTTTTTGACTCCGGAGTCGGCGGCTTGTCTGTCGCCAATGCCATACAGGTTGCCCTGCCGGATGACGAAATCATGCTTCGCGAGGATCGGGAGCATGTGCCCTATGGCAGCCGCTCGCCGGAGGAGATTTTGGGTTTCGCAACCCCCATTTTTCAAGAACTGGCTGATGCTGGCTGCCAGGTGATCGTGGTGGCCTGCAATACTGTCACAACGACCGTGATTACTGAGTTGCGCCAGCATTTTGACCTGCCACTGGTGGCTGTCGAGCCAATGGTGAAGCCAGCAGCCGCTCAGACCGAGAGTGGCGTGATTGCTATCTGCGCCACGCCGGCGACTCTGGCTAGCCCGCGCTACCAATGGCTCAAAGCAGAGTATGCTGCCGGGTTGACGGTGCTGGAGCCAGACTGCAGCGACTGGTCGCGCATGATAGAAGACCAGCAGATTAATCGGCAAGTAATTGCCGATCGCGTCCAAGAAGTGCTAGAAGCTGGTGCCGACATCATTGTGCTAGCCTGCACCCATTATCATTGGATTGAAGAGGAAATCATTACTCTGGCTGCCGGCCGGGCAGCGGTGATGCAGCCGGAGGCGGCCTTGATTGCTCAGCTTAGGCGAGTGCTCGCACGGCTAGGCTAAACTGCTGGCCGCGGTCCTTGTAATTCTTAAACATATCAAAGCTGGCACAGGCGGTTGACAGCAGTACGACGTCGCCAGGCTGGGCAATGCGCTGAGCTGCAGCTGCAATCTCAGACATGTCTTTGCCGCCAGGCTGAAAATTAGTGAACCCAGCCGCTCCCAAAGCTGCCTGGATCCTAGGAGCCTGCTCGCCGATTAGCAGGGCTGAACGTACGTTGCTGACGGTGACGACTTTAGCTAATTCGTCATAGCTGGCGCCCTTGTCGGAGCCGCCGAGGATAATCACCTTAGGGCTGGCAAAGGCCTGGATGGCAACGATTGCCGTTTCCGGGGTCGTGCCGAAACTATCATCGTAGTAGCTGACGCCTTCTAGCTGGCGGACAAGTTCCAGCCGATGCGGCAAGCCGGCAAATGAGGTTAGCACCGAACGGATAGCCCGGATGTCGTGGGTGGCCTGCCAGGCAGCGGTCACTGCCGCGCAGGCGTTTTGCCAGTTATGCTGGCCAAGCAGCTTCAGTTCGTCCGTGCGGCAGACAATTTGTCCGCTGATAGTAATAGCCCCGTCATTTATCTCAGCACCAGGCGCGGCATAGTAGGGAATTTTTTGTCCTTGTCCAGCCGAGGCTATTTGTTTAGAAATAGTATTTTCAGCATAATAAATGGCGATATCTTGCGGAGTCTGATGACTGAATAGCTGCGCTTTGGCCTGGTGATAATCTTTGAGTCCGGTATGCCAATTGAGATGTTCGGGCACGACCATCAGGCAAACAGCGACATGCGGTGAAGCCTGCAGGTCGGCCAGCTGGAAACTTGATAATTCTAGGACGACCCAGGATTCCGGCGTTAAATCAGACAGGAAACTGAGACAGGGGACACCGATGTTGCCGCCAAGGCGGGCATCCAGCCCCGCGGCTTCCAGCATCAGTGATAGCAGTGTGCTCGTCGTACCTTTGCCTTTTGTGCCGGTAACACCGATGATATTGCGAGTCGGGCTGACGCGCAGGAACTCATTGACTTGAGAGGTAATTTTGTCGGCCACATCAGGATTTTTGGCTAGGATTTTTTCTGGCAGCAATCCAGGCGTCCGGACCAATAGATCAAAGACTTCTAAGCTGTCGAGATAATTGTCGCCAAGTACCGCCTTGGCTCCTTCGGGCAGCTTTAACGCAATATCCTGGTCGCGAATCTCCAGCTCATGACCCTGTGCGGCAAAATAGTCGTACGAAACACGACCTTCGACATCGTAACCCAAGATGGCTATTTTCATAGCCTCATTATCGCACGGTTAACGCAATTGCGAGAGACGAGGGCTAGCCAGCCAGGTGCTTTTTGACGACGTCGGCGACTTGGCGTGGGGTCATGTCGGCTTTGAGGATAACGCCGATGACGCCGAGCTCTTTGACTTTGGGCGGGATTTCCTGCTCGCCGACATTGGTGAGGACGATAACTTTGACTTTGGTCCCCCAAGGCTGAGCCCGCAGTTTTTCGAGCATCTCGTCGCCGGTCATTTCCGGCATCATCAGGTCGAGCAGGATCATATCCGGATTCATGTGCTCGACGAGTTCCAGTCCCAGCCGGCCGTTTTCGGCGGTTTCGACTTGGTAGCCTTCCGCCTCAAACTTAAAGCGGTACATCTGGGAGATAGCCTGGTCATCTTCGATGATAGCGATCTTAGTCATAATAGGTATGCTACTAAACAACACCGCCCAATAGCAAATGCAACTTGATTGACAACACCCCTGGATAGGCCATACTGGCTTATAATATGAGCTGGTTTACCTTAGCGCTAATCGCTCCCCTGATTTGGGCCTGCGTCAATCTGCTTGATGATCATTTGCTGAGAAATGTTTACCGCAGCGCTATGTTTGGCACGGCGATCTCCGGCATATTTGGGGTCTTGCCGGCAGTCTGCATCTATTGCTTTGCCCATCCCCAGACGCTCGAATCAAAATTTATTGTCTGTGCTATTATCGCCGGCTTCCTGACAGCGGTATTTCACTACTTCTATTTTAAGACGCTGGAAAACGAAGACCCGTCGGTGGCCATCGCGCTCAATAATCTAGCGCCGGCCATCGTGCCATTCCTGGCGTTCTTTATCCTTCACGAAAAATTAGACCTGCTGCAATACATTGGCCTGGCCATTATTGTGTTTGGATCGTTTGCGCTATCGGCCATCGATATTAAAAGACTGCGTTTCACCAGTGCTATTCTCTACGCTATCTATGCGGCTGCCGCCTACGCACTGATATCAATTTTTGCCAAGTATGCCTACCAGGGAGGTTCGTTTGCCAGCGTCTTTATCTGGATTTCAATCGGCTATGGCATCGGCGGCCTGGCGGCACTTGCCCTGCTCAAAGATAAAAGCCAGATTCGCGGCATTTTCAATAAAAGCCAGAAACGCCTGATGGCCATCCTCGCAGGGGTGGAGCTGCTGGATATCACCGGAGAGCTGGTACAGGGCGCGGCTATCAGCGGCGGGCCAGTGACCGTAGTGCGGGGGCTGGAGGGCATTCAGCCGCTGTACGTGCTGCTGATCGGTATCGTCTTGTCGCGGTTTTTGCCGCGTCATTTTCGCGAACGCCATGACAGTCGATTCAACAAGAAGATTATCTGTATAATTTTTATGCTTGCCGGCCTGTTTATGATTTAATGAGGGCTACTAATATGGGCAAAACCTTCCTCAAACAAACCATAAAATCCCTCGTCCGCCAGACCCTCTTAAGCGATCCTAGCATTACCAGTGAAGCCGAAGTCGACCGCTATAATTATGCTACTAAGCTGGGCAAGCTGGAGCACATCGATTATGCGATTCCGCTGTTTGGATATGCCCGCGAGGCTGGCAAGGACCCCCTGGAGATTTATGCGCGCCTCAAAGATGCCGTCATGGCCGCCTTCCCCTGCGAGGTGGAGTTCGTCAACGGCTATCTCAACATTATGTTTACCGGAGACTTCCTCGGCAGCGTGCTGCGGTCCCACGCAGAGCCGGACGTAACCGAGCCGCCAGAGGAAACTCTGGCAATAGTCCTAGTACGTACCTCGCCGGACACCCAAGCGGCAACAGCTTCCAAGGTGCTCCAAGAATGCCTGGCTGCTGCAGGTATTGCCAGCGAGCTGCTGCATCCTTTGCCGGGTGAGCCGTCAGCTGCCGGACAGTACCGCGTCGAATCTGATGACAGCATGAGGGCTTCGCTGAGCTCGCTGCCCGGCGTGGTTCAAGAACCGGACTCAGGGGTGGTCTACGTCCATGGTGGCAACGACTCCCACGCTTTACGCTCAGTCAAAGGCGGCTGGTACGCGCCAGCCTTCATCATGGCCGCTGTCAAAGACAATGGTGATGCTGGGAAGAAAGCGTTTTTAGTAGGCACCTCAGGAGTTAACAAACTGCTGCGAGACGTCTTTCCAGCCGCTAGCACGCTGGATGTCGACCAGCAGGCTAAGCATCTCACCGATGCCTTTCACCGGTCGATACCAAAAGTAGTCAGTGATGCCAAAGCCGGCTACCGCGCGCAAACCATCAAAAACCTAGGCACTAAACAGCGCCGCGAACTGCTGTATATCCTGGATTTTGAGTATGAAATTGCCGAAGCTGCCAGATTAGGCGACTTGAAGCGTATGATCGGTGAGGCGACTACCCTTTTCGGCCAGTATCCACTCCCGGACATCGCGTGATATGAGCAGCGGCCGAGCTTTTCGGACGCCTCGGTAGCTAATAAAGTTGGCGATCGGCCCGTAGCCGCCATATGGCTGGTTGCCATCCTCCTGGTCGTTGACGGTGGTATTTTTGAGGATGGTGCAGAGCGAGAGCTTGTCGGTGATTGCCTCATTTTCGCCAAATACACAGGCATACATGGCGCGCTTGGTAAAGCTGTCGGCCGTTATTGTATCCGTAAGTGACTGCTCGCTGTCGTACGTCAACAGGTAAAAAATTGGCGAAAACAGCTCCTTGAAAGCACCCTGGTGCCCTGCAATGGCTTGTCTGAGGACGGTCGGGTGAACAATCAGGTTTTTAGTGTCGATTTCGCCGCCGTAGACGATATTTTGACGATGTTCTTCCAGCCATTTTTGGACACTGAGCAGGTATTTTTCTTTGATGGCCTGGGCCACACGGACTTCCGGATCGGTCGAAGCACCGACTTTGACGTTATCCAGCAGCTTCTCCAGGCTGGTTTCAAAGCTGTCAGCGATACTGCTGTGCACAAAAATGGCATCCGGAGCCACACAATCCTGGCCGCTGTTAAAGCAGCGCATGGCGACAGCCTTTTGGGCCGCTAGATCAATATCGGCATTTTCAAAGACAAAGAAGGGGCAGGGGCCGGTGCCCTCAAAGATGAGCATGCTGTCCGGGCATTCGCGCTCCAGCATCAGAGCATTGTCGTATTTGCCGGTAAATAGGATAACATCAGAGTCTTTGGCGTAGAGGTCAGTAAACAGCTTGGCAGGCAAGTCCTTGATCATGATTTGGCCAAATCCGAAGCGTGGCAAGTCAAGCAGCTCGGCTAAAGCCGGTATCAGGGTGCTGAGCGACACACCCGGCCGGATGTAGAGGGCATCAAAGTAGCGGCTCGGTACAACACCGTACAGTATCAGGGAGTAGAGAGGCATATTAACCGGCAGATAGCAGCTGGCGGTGACCTGTATATCCGGCTGGTCAAACGACTGGTATTCAACTCGCACGTTTTGTAGCGCCTGGATAGATGAAGCAATTTCATGTTCGATCACTTCGTTGGTTTCGTAGCCAGCCAGCATACTATGAATCGCACCGTCATTGGCGGTAATGTGCTCTGCGAGCAAAGCGCACTGTTCGTAAAAACGATCTAGTTCCATAAATTGTTATTTTTCGTACGGCTATTTTTATTATAAATTACGCCTATGCATGGTAACATATTGCTAATGGCAAACATACAAAAAACTAGTAAAAAGCCGCCCCTCTCGCCTCTCGTCGTCCTGCTGACCATTTCGTCGCTTATTTCACTGGGATTATGGCTGTATATCAGGTTTGCTGCTGCCCAGGATATAGATTCAGTCAGGAACTACTTTGCTCTCTCGCTCAGTGTCACGCCGTTTATCGCCGGCTGTCTTGGCTTTGGGGTGGCCCGCGGCTGGGGCGGAGCGAAAAGCCTGCTCGGCAAAGCCATCCTGTCACTATCCAACGGCCTGCTCCTCTGGTCATTTGGCAACTTTGCCTGGGCCTATTACAACCTGGTGCTGCATGTCGAGGCGCCGTATCCTTCGCTGGCTGATCTAGGCTATGGCCTGGGAGTGCTATTTTGGATACTGAGCACTGTCTATATCGGCCGGTCAGTCGGTGTCCTGCTGCTGATGAAGAAACACCCAAGACTCAAATGGCTGGCCGTTAGTTTTGCGGCCGCCAGTATAGCCCTGTCGTACTACCTGTTTATTGTTGTTGCCCGCGATGGCAGCTTGGGCCTGCAGAAAACTGACCTGCTCAAGGTATTTTTTGATCTGTACTATCCGCTGACTGATGTCGCCGCCCTCTTGGTTATATCTTCGGTAGTCATCGTGGCTGGAAAATATATCGGCGGCTCGCTGCGCCGGCCGGTGCTGACTATTCTATGCGGCATGCTGGCATCCTATATTTATGATTTGACGTTTTCCTACGCTACGACCAAAGGCACCTACGCAAACGGCCAGCTGAGTGATATTTTCCTGCTAATCGCCACCGTCGCACTGTCATTCTCGATTGCTATGTTTGGCAATCGGGCGATCAACCAGCAGCCAAAAAGCGAGCAGCTATGAATATCTACGCCCAGATAGCCGTCAAGATCATTAAGGCCCAAGAGGCCATCATTGGCCCGGTGGCGGTTGAGCAAGCTGAGCAGGTAGCTGATCTGAAAGTTGACTGGTCCAAGCACGAAGTGTCAATTATTGGCGATGAAGTTTCGGTACTGGAGCAGCTGATTGAAAAATACCAGGAATTATTTGGCCAGATTTCGGTTGAGGTCTCCCGAGAATCGGCAGCCTCGCTGCTGAGCCAGCTGCACGGCGACCAGCTGCCTGAGGCCCTGAAGTAGGCGCCCCTATGCCAGAAGACATTAAGGTGGGAATAACGGCTGCCGACAAAACATCACTGCTGCCATTCCAGAAACGCAAGCAGCTGGAGCGTGATATCGAGCATATCACCGAAGAGATGTACCGCCGCAACAAGGAGCTGGCCGAGACCAACAAAACGCTGTCGCTGCTCAGAACCATCGATGCCCTGGTGCTGGAGTCTCATGCCTCTCTCAAAATGGTCTCCGAGCATATCGCCCAAGCCATCGCCCAGGTGGCTGATTATCCGTTTGTTGGTCTGCTGACCCGCTCAAATCGTACGAAGCCCGAACTGGTCTTGAATGGCTGGAGCGGCACTGGCTGGCTGGGCAAATCAGTCGATGTCGCCCCGGGGTTGGACCGGCCCCTGCATATCAAACTGCTGCACCCTTGGTTTAGCCAGATCCAGAGCAGCAAAACGGTGGCCTTGGAAGGCATCCCTGACGAGCACCTGGCGAATTTCCTAGGCTGCACCACCCATGACATTCAGCGCATGAAGCAGGAGATCGCCCTCAAATCAGTCTATGTGGTCAAACTTATGGCTCGGCGCCAAGTTGTCGGGCTGCTAGTGGTTGGCTTTACCCATGCAGCAGAACTAGCTGCTATGGACACCAAACTTTTGGACCGTCTCAGCGAAAGTATCGGCGTGGCGCTCGACAACAAGCTGCTGTTTGAAGAAAACCAGCGTGTCCTGCGCCAGCTGCAAGACTCCAATGAGAAGCTGCGGGCGCTCGACGAGGCCAAAGATGACTTCATCAGTATGGCCAGCCACCAGCTGCGTACGCCGCTGACCAGTATTAAAGGCTATACCAGCATGGTACTGGAGGGCGATGCCGGCAAGCTAACGCCTACCCAGACAAAACTGCTGACCCAGTCATTTTTTAGCGCTCAGCGGATGGTCTACCTGATCGCCGACTTGCTCAATGTCTCGCGGATCCGCACTGGCAAATTCTTGATCGAGCCGACCCCTGTCAATCTAGCCGAGCTGGTACAGCAGGAAATTGCTCAGCTGGAGGAGACGGCCGCCTCTCGCTCGCTGACCCTGACTTACAAAAAGCCGCGCAAATTCCCCGAAGCCATGCTCGACGAGACCAAGATTCGCCAGGTGATCATGAACTTTGTAGATAACGCCATTTATTAC
>CAZXIT010000034.1:0-9036 GCA_964640775.1 uncultured Candidatus Saccharibacteria bacterium | reverse complement strand
TTCGGGGGGTGTGTTTTTGCCCTCTTTGTCCCCCCCCCCCCCGCCCCCCCCCCCCCCCCCCCCGCCCCCCCCCCCCCCACGCGGCACCGACCAGGGCGAAGGCGGTCAGGATTCCCAGGGACAGGGCGGCAAGAAAAGTGTTCATCGTCTTGTCTCCTTCGTGGCCGGAGGGGGCGTCCCGGCGGGGGTGTAGGGGTTAGTTGCCGGCGCATTCCCGCGTGAGGGCCCCCACGTCGAGGGGGGTGTCGAGGTCGAGTTCGTTGTCGCGGCACTCGTCGCAGACGATCTTGGCCTGTTCGTCGCGGCAGTAGGACTCGCCGTGCGTCATGGGGCGGTCGCAGCGGCTACAGAGGTGGTCGTTGCGGTTCTGCTGGTTGGTGTGGCGGGTCAGGTTCATCGTTCGTCTCCTTCGTGGTGTGTGTGTTCTACTCGACCGGCTGGCTAAGCCCAAGGACGTCGAAGAAGGAGAAAAAGCATAAATGGCCATGGATCTATCAGAGGACGAATGGAAAAAGAAACTAACTCCCGAGCAATACGAAGTATTGCGCAACAAAGGGACGGAAATGCCGGGAACCGGCAAGCTGCTGCACGAAAAGGGGACTGGTGATTTTGTGTGCGGCGCCTGCGGCGCCGTGGTGTTCAAGAGCGACACCAAATTTGACTCCGGCTCTGGCTGGCCCAGTTTTTACGACCCCGCCAACACCGAAGCGGTCCGCCTAGTCGAGGATGTCAGTCTCGGCTCGCATCGCGTAGAAGTTACCTGCGCCAATTGCGGCGGCCACCTCGGACATGTCTTCAATGACGCTCCCGACCAGCCCACCGGCATGCGTTTTTGCATTAACTCTGCCGCCCTCGACTTCAAAGAAAAGAAGTAATATGGTCAGCGCTATAAGTGATAAAAAATAGACGTGATAATCACCGGCGGTACGATTGATTCAGAAAATGAAAGCAGGTATTTTACTTTCTATGCATGGAAACTTATTCACACCGCCAGAAGTTGCTAAAAACCTGGCTGAAGCCCACTTCTTCTCAGTCGAACAATAGCTAACTCGCTCGTATTTTTTAGTGCGTATGCCCATTAGATATCCGTTAGCTATGCAATCGCCAGGCAATAGATATCTAACGCATAGCCATTCACCAGCAGCCCTCTCAAAAAAGGTATTCGTTCGGGTGACAATCAGGGAGCCGTCCAGCTCGCTAAGGCTAGCAGGACTCTTCGTATTTGTTGCCCCAAGTAGCCATTTGCTTGAGGATGGGGAACAAGTCGCGGCCCTTGCCGGTGAGGGTATATTCGGTGCGGGGCGGGACTTCGGCGAAACTTTTGCGGGTGATGATGCCGTGAGCTTCGAGATCGTCTAGGCGCTGGGAAAGGGTACGAGGATTGATGGTTCCGACGGATTTTTCTAGCTCGCAGAAGCGCTTGGGGCCGCTAAAGAGGTCGCGGAGGATAAGGGCTGTCCATTTATTGCCGATAATCTGCATAGCGGCCGCGATGCAACCGACTTTAGGCTCCAGGGGTTGTTTAACAGATGTATTATTCATTACTTTACAAAGTATAGTATTAGGCCTATACTACCTCATAGTTAACTATAAAAAGTATAGCATAGGGGGAACAAATATGAAATTAGCTGTAATAACTGGGACTAGCCGGCCAAACAGAGTCACGCCGCGCCAGTCACTGTGGATTGTCAGAACCGCCAATGCCATGGAGGACGTCGAGGCCGAACATGTCGACATCAAAGACTATCCAATGCCGTTTATCAACGAGCCAATCTCGCCGCGCTACAATCCTAACCGTGACATTGACCCGGCCGTCCAGAAGTGGCTCGATAAGATAAGCGAATTTGACGCCTATGTGTTCGTGACCCCCGAATACAACCATTCCATACCTGGCGAACTTAAGAACGCGTTTGATTACCTGACTTGGGAGCTGCAGCGCAAGCCGACGGCTATTGCCTCGCACGGCGGGGTAGGAGGCGCACGGGCAGCGATACACCTCAAAGAAATTTTGTCTGAGGCGCAGTCGGTACCAATATCAAAATTTAGCGCCATTGCCCGTATGAGCGACGTGATTGACGAGGCCGGCAGGCTCTCAGCAGAGGCCAAGGCTAATCCATACGGTCCGCAGAGCCAACTGCAAGGCATGCTTGATGAACTGCGGTGGTATGCCGACGCCCTCAATGCCGCTCGGGTTCGGGAAGAGGAAGAAGAACTGGTGCCAGCTTGATTGATCGGGTTTGAGAGCCCTATGCGTGCGGCGAAGAGGTCCATTCCGGGCCTCTTTGCTATTATGTAGGCAATGATTGATAAACACGCTGTGCCGACCAAACTGCTGTGGGTGGATTTGGAGATGACCGGATTGGACCCGCTACAGGATGTAATCCTGGAGGTTGCCGCCGAGATAACCGATTTTGAATTTAAAACCCTGGCCAGTTATGAAGCGATCGTGCAGCAGCCGCGCGAGCTGGTGGTCGAGCGAATGCAAAAAAATGTCTGGTGGGCGGACTTTCCGGCTAACCGCGATGAATTTATTAATAAAATGGCAACGGGGAAGTCTTCCGCGCAAGTAGAGCAGGAGCTGATCGCCCTGGTCGAGCAGCATTTTGGCAGTGAACCGGCGGTGCTGGCAGGGAATAGCATCCATAATGACCGTAATTTTATCAAGCAGTACTGGCCGGCACTCGATCTCAAACTCCATTACCGGATGCTCGACGTCAGTGCCTGGAAAGTAGTGATGCAGGCAAAGTATGGAGTCAGTTTTGAGAAGAAAGAAGTCCACCGCGCTTTCGATGATATCCAAGCTTCGATTGCCGAATTGCAACATTACCTCACATGGTTTACAGTTGACAAAGAACGTTAAATTATAGGGAGTTTTATCGTGCTTACACAAGTTGCCCATAAGGGTGGAGCAGTTGCGGGGCTGCAAGAAATTATTGCCGATGCCCAGAGGGATCAAGCCAGGCGGCGCCAGCTTGCAGATTTTGCCTCAGAGCTGCTGGGAGGACGAGGGGGTCTGGTGATTACACGGCCACACATCAGGCAACCTGTTGCTGAAGGTGAGGTAGGCCTAAAACCCGGCGTGTCGTTTCTCCGGGCAACCCATCCTGTAGAAGAGGAGGAGGGAGGATTTTTTGTAGCCTTACGGCAGGGCATGTTGCACCACGGCATTGAACTTATTAGCGTCGCGGATGACGATCCGCAACATGTAGCTGAGGCCGGTGCTGATGATTTATTGGCTATTTTTGGTAATCAAAACATGGTACTTCCTGGTATCGAACAACCGACTCCGGCGGCGATGGGTTTTACCCATAATTTATTACAAGTAATCAGACGAAAATTGGATCCTGTAATATATGACGTCACTCTGCCGCCACCCAGATATTATGATGGCGCGGCTCCGCCTCTCGGTGTTTGTGAGCTCGCTGATTTCGCCGATGTCACTAAAGCCGCACGATAGTTTGGGCAGTGATGGATCATAAAACTGTTGAAGAATATGTCCTAGGCATGCCGAATGCCCGGCTGGACTATCCGTTTGGCGAAGGAGTGGCGGTATACAAAGTAGCTGACAAAATGTTTGCTCTGATTTCCGAAGGCAAGAAGCCGGTACAGATCAGTCTGAAATGCGACCCGCTGCTGGCGGTGACGCTGCGTGAAAAGTACGACGAAATAATGCCAGGCTATCATCTGAATAAGAAACACTGGAACACGCTGGTCCTAGCTGGGCAGCTGCCTTGGGATGAAGTACAGGGTCTCATTCGTCATAGCTATGAACTAGTTGCCGGCAGCGCGCGCTAAGGAGCTGGCGCTGTTGTTGTGGTGTCTTTGAGCTGGGTTTGCAGGAGTTCGGACTGTTTAAACTGGTCGGCTAGCAGCTTGCGGCCGTTGATACCGGCGGTTTTTTTGTAGGCTGTCTGAAGTGCTATCTGATAGTTGGTCAGCTGAGTTTTCATGATTTCCTCAAATGTTGGATTATAGTTGTCGGCGGTAGCCGCAGTAGCCAGCTCGGCGTCGAGCTTGGGATTGATCTTGAGGTTGAGCGCCTGCGGGCCGAGTTTCTTTAGACCAATTTTATTAAGGTAGGTGATAGTTTCCGAGCGGGCCGAGGTGAGGCTGAGCTGGGCGGTAATCGCGAAGTTTCGATTGTGTGTCGACAGGCTGGTGACGAGATCGGCACTAGTCGTGAGGTGCACGATTGACTGCTGGCTTTGAGCGACGCTAATTATGTATGGTTTTGGGTCGGTGCCATTAGTCAGTATGCCTTTAAAGATGAGACCAATAACAAGCAGCAGTACCAAGCCCCCGGCCACAAGCGCGATGCGTGAGAAAATCGGATTGGAAGTACCGGGAATTTTGGGCAGGTTTGATTGTTTGGCGGCGTGCCCGGGATTGGTAATGAAGTCATAGACGGGAGCAATCGCGCCGGGAGCGGCGGCGTAGCTGGCTTGCGGTCCGTCGGGGGCACCCGGTGTGGCTGGCGTCGATGGTGGTGGTCCGGGCTGTGCGACCGGCGCGACAGCTTGAACGGGTTGGAGCGGCTGTGCCGGTTGCGACGGAGCTGGTGCAACTGCTGCCGCGCCGTAATTGGCGCTTGGAGCGGCTTGAAAATGCTGCGCATCACCCGCCTGTCCTACTTGCCGGGGCAGATGCGCCGCAAAAGCGTGCGGAGGGGGGTGGCTTTGACTAACCGGTGAGAACATCTGGGGTGTCCCGCCGCCGACGTGCTGGGCCATAAATGGGGCAATATATTGCTTCATGTGTGCCGGCACGGACTGTGACATTTGCTTGGCGAGAGCCTGCTGGACGTGGGGCGGTATGTAGGTGTGTCTATCCTGCGGCGAATGTGATGGCTGTGGTGGACGAGAAGGCATGAGCTTAATTAAACCATAAGCTTCTCCTCGAAGTGAAGTCTATCTGCCAATCTGCTATTCTAATACTATGACCAAACAGCAGCGCCTGGTGCTTTGGGTGAGTATTTTGGCTTCGTTCGTGGCCTTTTTAGACAGTGCGATTGTGAACGTGGCGCTGCCTGCTATTCAGCAGGAGCTGGGTGGCGGTCTCTCAGTGCAGCAATGGATCGTCGATGCCTACTTGCTGGCTCTCGGCTCTTTAATCTTGATTGCCGGTTCACTGTCGGATCTTTTGGGGCGCAAGAAAATCCTAGCCTTGGGACTTTGGGGCTTCGCGGCGGCTTCACTGCTGTGCGCTATCGCCCCCGGCAGCGGTTTCCTGATCGCTGCCCGCGGCTTGCAGGGAATTGCCGGTGCTCTGCTGGTGCCTAGCTCACTGGCTTTGATTATCGCGACATTCTCAGGCCCGGCCCAGGGGAAAGCTATCGGCAGCTGGACGGCCTGGACGGGTATTTCGTTTATCCTCGGGCCTTTTGTCGGAGGTGTGCTGGTTGATGCTGCTTCTTGGCGCTGGATTTTTGCCATCAATATCCTGCCCATTGCCGTGACACTGTATCTGCTGCGGAGCGTGGACGCCGTCAAAGATAAAAAATCCCGGGCCACCGTCGATTTTACCGGTGCCGCCCTGTGTGCTTTGGGGCTGGGCGGTTCGGTGTATGCCTTGATCGAGCAGCCGCACTATGGCTGGAGCAGTCCGCTGATTCTCGGTCCTTTGATAGGGGGGATTGCCCTGCTGGCCGCCTTTTTGCTCTACGAACAGCGGGTCAAACACCCCATGCTGCCGCTGAGTTTATTTAAAAATCATAATTTCAGCGTCGGCAATGTGGCGACACTGCTCGTCTATGCCGGTTTGACAGCTTCATTCTTTATCTTGGTGGTCTTTTTGCAGCAGGTGGCTGGCTACTCGGCGCTGGCTGCCGGGATGGCCGGTATACCGGTGACCCTGATCCTGTTTTTGTTATCGCCTAAAATGGGCGAACTGTCTGGCAAATATGGCCCGCGGCTGTTTATGGGACTCGGCCCAATCGTGGCTGGCTGCGGCTTCCTGATGATGCTGCATCTGGGGACACGCGTGGAGTATTGGACGCAGCTGTTTCCAGCTATTGTGCTGTTTGGCATCGGCCTGGCGATTACCGTAGCGCCGCTGACCTCTGCTATCCTGGGCGATGTCCCTCCGACCCAAGCCGGCATCGCTTCGGCGATTAATAACGCCGTGGCCCGCATCGCCGGCCTGATCGCAGTAGCAGCCGTCGGCGCAATTGTCGCTACCCAGTTTAGCGGTGCCGTTGATCGCAAAATGTCAGCTTCGACAGCCACCTCGGCGGCTGTCAGCGCGGCGAAGCAGATCAGCTTGCAAACCACTCCGCCCGCGCCATATCAAAACGATCCCGAATTTCGCCGCGCTCTGAGCGACGCTTCAGTCTCAGCCTTTCACGCCGGCATCCTGAGCATCGCCGGCCTATTGATTGCCGGCGGTGCTGTCTCACTCGCCGGCATCCGCAACCCCGAACGCACATCGGCCGCATAGCCCTTATGCTGGCTACTCGAGGCGATTCGCTATAAGCTACTAATATATGGATGCCATAGAGGAAGTTAAAAGTCGGCTGAGCATTGAGGATGTGGTGGCCGAGTATGTCCAGCTGAAGCGTGCCGGGCGCAATTGGCGCGGGCTGAGCCCCTTTAGCAATGAGAAGACGCCTAGTTTTATGGTCAGCCCTGAAAAGCAGATTTGGCATGATTTCAGTTCGGGCAAAGGCGGCAATATGTTTAGCTTCATCATGGAAGTCGAGGGGCTGGAGTTTAAAGGCGCACTGGAGCTGCTGGCCCGCAAAGCCGGCATCGATATTGAGCAGTACCGCTCAGCGCCCCGCGAGGGCGGTCCGAACAAAGAGCGACTGTATGAGCTGCTGGAATTGGCGACAAAATTTTACCAGGTGCAATTTGGCAGCAATCAGGATGCTCTAGGCTATGTTTTAAAACAGCGCAAATTCACCAAAAAAACGGCGCTGGAGTGGCGTCTCGGGTACTCGCCAAATAACGGCTCAGCCCTGGTAGACTACGCCAAAGGCAAAGGTTTCAGCGAACTTGAGCTGCAGCAGGCAGGCCTGAGCGCCAAAAGCTACCGGGGCGGCATACAAGATATGTTCAGGGGGCGGCTAATGATTCCGCTGCAGGACCCGCAAGGGCGGCTTATCGGTTTCACGGCTCGCCAGCTTGACGACGACCCAAACGCGCCGAAATACATCAACACACCTCAAACCGTGCTGTATGATAAAAGCCGCCATGTCTATGGCTTGCATCTAGCCAAAGAGTCTATCCGCAAAACAAAATTCGTCGTGCTGGTAGAAGGCAACCTGGATGTTATTGCCAGCCATCAGGCGGAAGTGCGCCAAGTGGTCGCTACCGCCGGCACCGCCCTGACCGAGCCGCACCTGAAAGCCCTGAGCCGCTTTACTGGTGATATACGCCTCTGTTTTGATGCTGACAAGGCTGGTATGGCGGCCACTGAACGCGCCTTGCCAATCGCCTCGCGGGTAAAGGTTTCACTGAGCGTCATTACTATCCCAGCTGGCAAAGACCCTGACGATTTGATCCGCCAAGACCCAAAACTTTGGGAAACAGCCATCGGCAAACACCAGTACGCCCTGGATTGGCTGATGGACCGCTACGCCAAGCTGCTCGATATTACTTCAGCCCAGGGCAAGCGCGAATTCAGCGATGTACTGCTGCCAGTAGTCCGAGGACTGTCGGATGACGTTGAGCGCGACCATTACTTAGGCGCGATCGCCAAAACCATTGGCGTGAGCCAGGAAGCCTTGGACCAGAAATTCCAGAAAACCAGCAGCGACGCGCCGCCTGCCCGGCGCCGCATTGTTAAAGTCGAACCAGCGCAGCTCAATAGGCTGGCCGTCAAAAACCAAGAAGTCCAAGACAATTTCCTGAGCCTGATGCTCATGCGCCAGACCCTGCGCGAGTTCCTCGAACTTATAACCGCTGACATGCTGTATACCGATAATGGCCGGGAGCTGCTGGAATTTTTGAAAACACACCCCGATTTTGATGGCAAAGACACCAAGAGCGTGAAAAACTTGGCTGATTATGTTAAAATAGAAGCATTGCTCTATGAAGAGAACTATCAGAATGATGATCTGAACAAGCTTCATGACACCGCCGCTAAATTGCAGGCATTACTGATCAAAAAATTTGTCGAAACTCAAAAAACAAAATTGAGCATGGAAATGGAAACTGCCGACGATACCGCGAAGCGCAAGCTGCAGGAACAAGATAAAAAATATAATGAACTACTCAATAAAGTGAAGGGAGCCGCTCATGGCCAAAGCCAAAAAAGATACTAAGCCCGCTGAAGAAATTCTGACACCCGAACAGCTGCGAGCCCAGCTGATCGAACGCGCCAAAAAAGAAAAGCATGTCGAGCAGCGCGACATATTTGCTGTCATACCTGAGACCCCCGAAAATGCTGAAGCCCTCGACGCTCTGTACACCGAGCTGGCCGACTTAAACATCGAGATTACCACCACCGAGCCTGATGTCGCTGGCTTTACTACCGAGTGGGAAGCCGAGGAGCCCGAAGAGGAAGAAGTCGCCACCAATACTGCTGTCTATCTAGACGATGACGTTGCCGACGACTCGGTGCGTCTGTACCTGCGCGAAATCGGTAAAATCCCGCTGCTCAACGCCGAAGAAGAATTGGCCCTGGCGCAGCGCGTGGTCTCCGGCGACAAAGAAGCCAAAGACCAAATGGCCGAAGCCAACATGCGCCTGGTGGTTTCCATCGCCAAACGCTATGTCGGCCGCGGTCTCGACCTGCTCGACCTCATCCAAGAGGGCAACACCGGCCTGCTGCGCGCCGTCGAAAAATTTGATCCTGACAAGGGCTTCAAATTCTCGACCTATGCCACCTGGTGGATCCGCCAGGCTATTACCCGTGCCATCGCCGACCAGGCCCGCACCATCCGTATCCCCGTGCACATGGTCGAGACAATTAACAAATTGCTGCGCACCCAGCGCCGTTTGACCCAGGAACTCAACCGCGAGCCGTCAAACGAAGAAATTGCCAAAGAAATGGAAATCGACGTCGACAAGGTCGAGCACATCATGAAAATCAAAC
>CAZXIT010000033.1:0-9219 GCA_964640775.1 uncultured Candidatus Saccharibacteria bacterium | reverse complement strand
TCCTTTTCGAGCGGCTCGATATGAATATCGCTGGCCCGGTTGTGGGCGGCAAATTCCAAAATCGCCGACAGCGCCTTGCTAATCGGCGAATCTTGGACGATCGTCTGGATATTTTTATCACCAGCCTTGCCGCCTTTGTTATTTTTAGCTTTGTCGGCAGCAGCCTCAGCTTCAGTGTTCTGCAGGTGATCCTTGAGAGCATCGTTCATCTGGGTATCCAGCCGAGCACTGTATTGTTTGAGCACCTGGCGGATACCGGCCTCGCTAGCCACGTAAACTTTGAGCGGACGGGCAATTTTGTTGCTCAGGAAGTCCACGGCCTGGACGTTGTTGGCATCGAGCATGGCAACGACCAGACGGTGCTGCATTTCGCCTAAGGGAACCGCCATATAGCGCTCGGCGACATCCTGCGGCAAGAGCGCCAGAGTTTCCGGCGCGATGCGAGCCGAGGTGAGATTGACGTACGGCATCTTGGTAATCGTAGCTGTAGCCTTGGTCAGCTGCTCTTCGGTAATGTAGTTATTTTTTACTAAAAAACTGAGCAGGGGCTCGGTTTTTTTCTTGGCTTCAGTTTTGGCTTCGGCCAATTTTTCGGCCGTGATCATCCCGCCCTGGATAAGCGTATCCTCGAGCTGCTGCTGGGTATTGGCTAAAAGGACGGCCATAGTCTCGTGCCAGCCTTATGGCTGGGCTGCGCCCTTAAAGGGCTCAGGGTTGGCGTTTTGCCCGATAATAATGAGCTTGGTCGGGTCGATCGATTTGTCGTTGAAGTATTTTTTGTCAGGCGGCGGGAAATCAGTACTGATGACGTCTACCACCTCAGCTTGCTGGGGGTTTTTTTGCGGCGAGCCGATAACAACCGATGATAGGACAAGAGCAAAGACCGCGCTCACGACTACAACTACGACGATTAGGGTAATGTCTTTTTGTTTCATTTCACGACCTGTTTTTTAATAGTTAGGCTTTTCTGCGGCTGAAAGTAAGTATGGGCATTCACGACAATTTCCATGTCACTTGACCCGCCCGACAATGCCACAGAATCAACCTGAATTGGACGGATTGACAGCTGCAAGGCGTCGATAACGTCTTTGACAGCCAGGTAGTTAGCATGGCTCACCGTAAAGGCAAAGGGTATGGCTTGCGCGGTTGGCGTGCTGCTGGTGGTATTTTGCTGCTGGTTGATCTGGTCGTCAATACCGGTAAAGTTGGTGATCTGATAGTGCCGGTCGGTGATAATTTTTTCGACACTTGAGGCAAGGGCTGGAAAATCATAGCTGCCTGGCAAAGCATCGAGAATAATTTTTGGATTGTCGCCGTCGCTGTCGCCTGCCCCGACTCTGTTGCCGCCCAATATGTTTTTGCCGCTATTGGCGAATTTTTGATAGGACTCTATTAGATCGTCCGCGGCGGTCAGGTTTGCCTGCAGCTGGACGTGAGCCTTGTCTTTTTCTTTGTTGACCCTGGCTTGATAGGTGTTCTGGCTCATCAGGGCTTTAGCCCCTACCAGGCAAAAAATGCTTACTACTGAAGCGACGCCTACCACGATAATCATACGGGCATTTGCCTGCGTGATAGCCAGGCGCTTAGTAGACGCTTGCAGCTTAGCCATATTACCTGCTCCCTCCGTTTGTCACGGCGTCAGGCGACTTGATAAACAGATCAGTCGGTTTTTCCAGTTCGGATCGAGTAGTTATCTTGTCGTCAGGTACCTTCAAGGTTACATTTTGGGTAATATCAAAAATTAACGGGTCATAGGTGAAGTCTATGCCGTAGGTTGACTGGGTTTTGGGGCCGTCATTTTCGGTTGTCCCGATCAAAAAGCTCGTCATCACGACGTCCTTGAAAGCTGAAGGCGGGTTTTTGGTGTCGCCGCCGGGGACATTATAAGTGGTAAATTTGAGCGTATCGATATAGGTGTTTACATTGCTTAAAGAGTCAGCTTTACCGGTGATCGCGACTTTAAACGTCACAAAATCGACATGCAGCTCAGTAATGCTGTCCTCGGCGGGCGTCACTTGGTTGATATAATCAAGCAGCCTGCTGCTGGCCAGCTTGGTGTCATGCAGTTTCTGCAAGCTTTCCAGCTGGTTTTGGACGGTCAGGATCTTGTCAATCTGCGGCTTTTTCTGGAGATCGCTGCTTTCGCTGGCAATATTTTTATTGACATCGCTCAGGTGTTTCTTTTCAGCCAAACCGATACTTACTACCACCAGCAATATAGCGACCGAAATGGCAGTCACGATGCCGGCAACGCCAAATACCAGCCGCTGCGAGCGGCGAGCCCGGATGTATTCGAGTTTAACGTCGGGAAGCAGGTTGAATTGGATCATGGCATACGCTCCGCCAGCCCGACAGCTACGCCGAATTGGTTAGACAGGGTTAACAGCTCATTTTGACGGTCCTGGCTAAATGTCACATTGCGCCAGGAGTTGCCAATTTCGACGTTAAGACCAAATTTATTAGCCAGGTGCAGTGGAAATTCAGGGATGACTGAGGCGCCGCCGGTAACGACGATGCGCTCGATTTTGACACCGACATAGCGGGTTTGAAAAAACTTAATGGATTTATCAATTTCGGTGATCAGCAGATCGACAGTACCGCTGATAGCCTGCAGCACCTGGCCCTCCAGTTTTTCTTTGCTGAGGCCAAATTTAAAGACAAACTGCTCGGCCTGGGCGGCATCGATATTTAAATTCTGGGAAGCCGAACGGATAATCGCCTCGGCGCCAGTCGGAATTGAACGCGTCAAGTGCGGCACCCCTCCCAGGGCAACCACCAGATCAGTTGACTTGCGGCCGACATCCAGCACCAGCTGGGCGATGGCGGAGTCTTCCGGCACGAGGGCCCGGGCCAAGGCCAAGTTGTCGGGCTCAAAGGCAATGACGTTGAGGCTGATGCCTTCGAGCATATCCAGACGGGCTTCTACGAACTTATTGGGCACGCTGCTCAGTAAAATTTCCTGTTTGGTCTTGTCGACTGGCGAATCACCGATCAGAGCCCAGTCGATTTTTGATTCGGCCAGCGGGGTGGGTATCAGGCCGTCGGCTTGATAGCGGATAGCTTTGGCTAATTCGCCGGGCGATAGCCGGTCAATGTCGGCTACGGTCGTAAATACCCGGCTCGATGGAATACCGACTGCCACGTTTTTGGTGGTCAGGCGGGACTGTGAAATCAGCTGGGCGACTGTCTGGCCAAGTTTTTGCAGATCAGCTTTGGAGTCACTCTGGGAAATGTTGCTGTCCAGGGGTACATAGGCGTATTTAACCAGGCTCTTGGGATTGCCATTGCCGCGCAGCTGCACCAAACGCACTGCCGTGGTGCCAATGTCCAGGCCAAAGAATTCAGAAACGCCGCTAAGGAGTGAGCTCATAATATATTTCCGATTATAGCATAAGCACTATCAGTTATTGCCCACCGCACACTCATCACAGCACCGGCGGCAAACTAACCAAGGCGTCATAGAGATTGGCACCGCTGCCAGGAGGCTGTATAGGCTGGTTGGAGAGGTAAAGCTCCGGGCTGAAGCGGAACAGTTCGGCAGCACAGTTCGGGAACAAGCCAAAACCGGGACTATTGGCACAGCCGCCGAGGATCGGCGGATTCTTGTCGTCGCGCAGCGAACCGTAGGTACGCATCAGGTTGACCTGATTAGCCTGGAAGACGCCATTAATCACCAGCTGCTTGTTGCAGCCGGCAAAGATACTGGTCTGGGGCATCGGAGCAAAGCCGGAGGCGCAGGTGTAGATCTTGCCGCCTGCCGCGCCAGCGTTAGCGGCTGTGTAAATACCGTCGAGCTGAGTCACGCCGGCATCAATGTAGATGTTGCCGTTAGTCACTGACAGCGTAAATGATGGGACGGTGTTGGTAGTCGTAGTCGGCGAGACTGCCCAGCCCCCGCCGCTGCCGCTGTAGCTAATGCCACCACCGCCGGTGATGTAGACGTCGCCAGTCACATTAATAGCAATGTTGGTGCCGTTGGCGATGCCGCCGCTATTGATAGTAGTAGTCGGGCCAGCTGCCGAGTAAGAGCCGCTGCCCAGTCCACTAATGTTAATAACACTGCCCAGAGGAGTTGTCGGCAGCAGCGGCAGCGGCCGGTCGATACAATGACTGGCACCATAGCCGCCACCCAGCACCGGGCTGTCCGGATGACCCAGGAAACTGCTCAGCGGCGCTGGAGCTTTGTTGCCAAAACTGATGCCCGAACCTCCGGGATTCAGAAGAGGAGTGCTGACAGTAGTACCCCTAGCGCTGGCAACACCAGTGATCCTGATGAGGGCTAACGATGCCAGTGTCGAACCGGCACCATAGTTTGGTGATGAGGAATCATGGAACCATCCTCCGAGCGTACCGCCGCCGGTACAGCCGGCCACTCCCGTAAAGTTGCCCCCCGCTCTAAGATCGCCGTTGACAGCTTTAAAATATGGCTTGTTGTGGACGAAATCACATCCGGGCAAAGAGACAATGTCACCACTAGAAGCCAGGATAACACCAGTTCTATCCACAAGACCGTCTGTCGGTGTCACCTCAGCAGTGACACAATATAATGCGCCGGCAGTAACTGCCCCCACTCCGACACACGACGAGGCGCTCTGATTTAAGAATAGACCGCCGCCAAATGGTCCTCCGCCTGGGATTGGATTGCCGTTATTGGTAAACGCGGAAGACGCGCTTGCTGGAACACCGCCGGGTGGTCCACTCCAGCCCAAAAAGCTCGGAACCACATTGACCGTACCGCAGAACGACGATGGATCTTCGGGATTATCAAATGCCGCTGTACTCACAGAGGGCTGCAAATGGAACTGGCCACAGCCCGTAAAACCTATAAACGCCCCTGAGCTTGGCAGCCCGGCATCTAGGCCATCGAGAGCACCCCCAAAATTCACGCCATGCGCCACCGCGGTAAAGGTATAGTCGGTGCCATTTTCCAAAGACGAAAGATCGGCCGAAAATCCATGAGCACCAACATCAAGCCTGAATTGATCCGCTATGACTGTCGTGAAATAGGCGCCATTGGCATAGATATCAACGTACAGTGGCGTATCGAAATCAGGATCAGCAGCCCAGCCAAACACTGTACCGCCGCAGGAAGCACCGTCCAGAAAGCCTACCGGAGGATTTGGAGGCGGAGTGGGCGCCGGACAGTCTACGCTCTGCGTAGTAGTACTGCCGACCACGCGGTGCCACAAGCTAGGTGGACCTGGATTATGGTATATGTCATAAACCGTGACAGAGACCGTATATCCTACCCCTGGCGGTCCGGCAAAATCCCAGCTACCAGACGCACCGAAGCCAACAAGCCCGTTTCCGCCGCCATTGCCAGTACCAGGCGGATCGGCAAAAGTAGTGCTGATCCCAGGAGCGGCACCTGACATATTTACTAGGGTATTCGTGCTTAGTGCGGACGCACCAAACGTCTCGCTGTTATTTCTAACATCTAGGTGCGTACAGCTTAGGTTGAGAGTATATCCACCACTTGGGCCGACCGGTCCCACAACTGGTGGCGGTGGCGGTGGCACCGGAACAGGAGTTAATTTGAAAATGAGCTTGATGTGCACTGACTGTCCGTTAGCGGCGGCATCCACAAAGCCTGGGCCTGATGTATCACCCGAAGTTACCACCGTGTTCCATGATCCGGTACGCCCAGCCGGGATGCCAGACGGTACACCAACCCCGGTTACGCTAAATCTCTCAAAGAAACTTGCGTGACGACTGATGTCACAGTCGAGTGCCCAGACAGTACCATCGGTAGTATGACCGGTGCCAGATCCTGAGTAGTTCGATGTTTCATTCGAGCTGAGACCATCGTCGTAGCCCAGTACTACATTATGCCCGTCACCAAAGCCATTGGTTTGCGCAGGTCCACAGTTTGAATCATATTGGTTAAAGGTCTCACTACTTTGGCGATTGATAATTGTAACGTGATCACCGGCCAAATGCACCACATTACCACCCGGCGTCTGAACACTCACAGTCGTAAACTTAACATCTGTATTGTCGGATGTGCCACCTTGCGCGCCACTTGGCCATTGCCAAACGGATTCGACTATCGCACCAGCATAATCGTGCAGGTTACCGGTATTTATCCCACAAGTACCGCCCGCACCCCCAAAAGCAGCCGCATGCTGAGATCCTGCAATGATCATCGTAAGACTTATGACCGCAAAAAAACTCGCTAGCCAGAGAGGTAATCGAACAGAGGGTGTGATCCCTATCGAACGGTCAGTAAATTTAGACATGTGAGTCTCCATAGTATTTAGAGTGCGCGTCTACCTTTTTAAGGCTCTGCTGCATGGCTTGGCCTTGGCCTTTAGATCGCGGCTGGACTTGGTTCAAAAGTACAAAGTAGTAATATCCATCGATATAGTCTCTGCTGCTCACGGGTTTTGGCACAGCTGCTACTTTACCAGTTTGCGTACTAGTGAGTCCGGTTTTTGTTTGCTGCTTAATAAAGCTCGCTATCTCAGGATGTGTCACTTCCTTCTGCCAGTCATCATCTTGAGTTATACCAAATTTCGCACTGTCGTTGGTGCCTGCTACATAGTAATAGCCAAGCTGTTTGTCAGCTCGTATTTGAGCCAAGGCAGCGTCGGCAGTTATATTTTTTTGGGCCAGCTGGTCGTGGTAGTATTTCGCCCTGTCCTGGGCATACTTCTTATCTCGCTCCAGCATGGCTTTGTCGCCATAGTGCGGTGATTTGTAGGCTGGCGCGTTGGTCAATGTCTCGTCAAAATGAAAAGTAAACGAATACCCCGAAAAGTGTCCATCTCTGTTATTGCCGGTCTCGTCCTGTAGGCGCTGCTGTGTTTGATTTTTAAACGCAACGAGGTTGAGATAGTCCTCGTAGTTCTTTTTTTTGTATACTATTAACCCCTGCTGTTTGCGATAATCTTGAAGCTGCTGCGTGCTATATTTGATGCCGATAGCTTCAGCGGCAGATTTATACTTAAGCAAACTGTACTCGTCTTTGACGGCAGCTTGATACGATTTTTGATCTATTTTGACCGCAAACTCCGTAAGGTCTTTGACTTGCTGGTGGTTATAATCCCGGCCATTTATGCTGAAAACAACATCCTTTGGCGGCTGAGAGATTTTAGCGCGGGAGTATACAAATACGCCCGTCAAAAACACTGCTACCGCAACTAGACAAACAAAAGTCAGCACAACCTTGCGGCGCGTCAATCGATTTAGCAGCGTAGGTGACGAAACAGATTCTGATACGATATCAGACACGTGTGTCTCTGTAGATTTCGCTGATTTATTTTTCATCACAATAACTTCATTAAGCTTTAGCTTCATGATAGCAGAAAACCAGCATTGGCAATAGATTTTCAATTAGCAGCATCAAAATTTCGTCAATTGTGTCCACCAGATTGATGATTCATGTAAAATAACTCACTGCCCCTGTTGACATTATTGTTTATTCGTGATACCCTAATGGAAAATATATAGTTCTTACGGCTTAAAGAAGTAAAGCAACGGTAACAAACGAAAGGTCAAAACGTATGAGATTAATCGGAAGAGGAGACGGAGCACCAGGTGGAGCACCACGGCAGGATTTGCTTGATGGTGGCATGCCTGGCTATCAGCCACAGCACCTAGGTGCAGCCATACTTGGTGCCACTAGGGGTAACATGAGTGTGCTGGGAGTTTCTGCGGTAGCCCTTTTGGCTGCTACCCCCGTCATCGGTGGATTTATTGATCCAAATAAGGCAGATGCTAATGTTAACTTCCAGTGCACCGATACTACAAAGCCAAACTTCAACACCATTGTCTGTGGTCGACCGAAAGTTGAGGTCGGAAGAAACTGTGGCAGGATGGCGATTGGTGCACCTTACGCGTTGAATAAATCGGGCTTTGTGGGTGATTCAACCTCTAATTATCGCATGCATTTCGAAGGCGGCGATGGCCATGGTTGTGACCCAGTTGGACTGAGCACTTCTGCTTACTCTGTCGTATTTAGGAAAGGTCCTGAAGGCCAATTCAAGACAGAGGGTCCAATTCGTAAAAAATCCAGCAACCGTGCTTTTGTGATCAATAAGGTCGTCAAAGAAGCATTTGATTGCAGCCAGCCAGGCATGGCCGGCAGCGCAATTGAAACTCGAGTCAAGCAAAGCTGGAAGCCAAGACCAGGCTGGGGCAGCATGAAAGTCAAATCAGCCGTCTACTTCAGCAAACCTCAGGCGGTTTGCGAACCTTCTTCCAGCGCTATCACACCTGTGGCAACTGCAACCCCCGCACAGCCCTAGTTAGGCCGCAGCCATAGTAGCCGGGTCGACGGTGACCTTGTGGTTGCGTACCACGATGAGCGCGACCAGCGAGGCAAAGATGCCAAACGTCGAGGCGATCAGGTAGCCTTCGTGGAAGCCGTGGACAGTAGCGGCGGCTATGGCGTCGTGGCCAGGCGCACCGTGCAGGTGCAGGCCGCTGATATAACGGGTAGTAGCCGAGGTGGTAATACCGGTTAGTACTGCCAGGCCAAGGGCGCCGCCGATTTGCTGCGAAGTATTGAGCACGCCTGAAGCCAAGCCGGACAAGTGGTGCGGCACGCCGGAGGTGGCGGCGATAGTTACACTGACAAAGGTGGCGCCCATCCCTAGGGCCATGACCACCATACCGGGGGCGACATTGCCCCAAAACGTACCATGCACGGGGATATGCGACAGCCAAAACAGGCCAGTCGAGACCAGCAGCGGTGCCACTACCATAATCGGCTTGAAGCCAACTTTTTGGATGACCCGCGGCACATTGGTAGCCACTATCCCGATGACGAAAGGAATAATCAGGAAGCTCAGCCCCGTCTTGATCGGCGTGTAATTTAAGACCAGCTGCAGGTATAGCGTCGTAAAGAAAAACACCGAAAACATGCCAGCCGTAATAAACAGCTGCATAGTATTAGCGGCTGACAGGTTGCGCAAGCGGAAAATACTCAGCGGCATCAGCGGATTTTTAACTTTGAGCTCATTGATGACAAAGGCTGCCAGGGCTGCCAGGCTAATACCAAAGTACATGAGGGTAGTGTGATCAGTCCAGCCGAGGCTGGGGGCTTTGACCAGCGCGTAGACCAGCATCATCAGACCGCCGGTGACCAGTACCGCGCCCGGCAAGTCCAGGTCATTGTGCTCGATGTCAGACTCATGGCGATCGAGAATCCGCAGCGCCATCGTAATCACACCGATACCGACCGGCACGTTGACAAAAAAGTTCCAGCGCCAGCCC
>CAZXIT010000032.1:0-9654 GCA_964640775.1 uncultured Candidatus Saccharibacteria bacterium | reverse complement strand
TCTTTACCTTTCATCGAACATTTCCTCCGCGGTTTGGCCCCCGTGTTTTTTGTTGCTGTGTGTTCATGGGATTTTGTGGGGGGCGTGCGGCTGTGGCATGGCAGCCGCACGGCCCTATTGTCAACCATCTTATTTGCATGCAGTGCCTGGACCTTGCACGCCAGCCGGCTAGCTAGTTTTGATGTCATCTACTTATGGACACTGCCGACACTGCTCCTGACCCATATGCTGCTGCTGAAACATGCTCGCAGCGGTACTGTCTGGTACGGCAGCCTGCTGATTTGGTCTGCAATGCTCTACATACCCGGCATGGTCTGGGTTGTCATGCCAATTATCTGGCTGCGGCGGCAAGCAATCAGCACAGCGACCAAACATTTTAAGCGCTGGTGGCAGATTGCGTTGGCCGCAACAATTATTGTCCCGGCCGCATTGCTATTGATAATTGACTTGCTGCGACCCGGGCAGTTTATTACCTGGCTTGGCCTCCCGGGACACATGCAGCCTGCGGGGATGGTTTTTAAGGATATCGTCGGCGTCGGTGTGCATTTGTTTGTGCGCGGACCACAATACCCAGAACTTTGGCTGGCTAGAGCGCCCCTGCTCGATATATTTTCTTTGGTACTCTGCGTTATCGGCTTCTATTTCTACGCCCAGCATTGGCAGGCTTCAAGGAGCCGGATGCTCGGCGGACTATTTATTATTGGTGTTATCCTCGTTGGACTGCACGGGCCGGTAAGCCTTAGTTTGCTTGTACCGCTCATGTATTTCGCGATTGCAACAGGAGTGGCTTACCTGACTCGTTTGTGGCTCAAGGTCTTCCCGAGCAACCCGCTGGCCCGAAGTCTGGGGATTGGGCTGGTAGCGGTGGCTGTAGTACTGAGCTGTACCTACAACCTGCGCGCCTACTTTATAGCCTGGCCCCACACCGCAACCACTCGTACGAGCTTTCATTACCATCCCTAGCCCTGGTATACTGGGCCTTAGACAGGAGGGACAATGTATGAGCAGATTTGACCAAGCCAAGATGCTGATGCGGGTAAAAAAAATCCAGGGCGAATTACAAAAGATGGTTATCAGCGTTGAAAAAGGCGATGGCGCTGTCCGAGTGGAGATAACCGGGGAGCAAAAGCTAAAAAAAATACACATTGACCCTGAATATGTTGACGTTGATGATATTGGCCAGCTGGAACGCTGGATTGAAGACGCCGTCAAAGAAGCGATTAGTGAAAGCCAGCGCGTAGCTGCCGAAAAGATGCAGCCAATGATGGGTGCACTGGGCAATCTGGGACTATAAGACCGATTCGTGAGCCAAATTTTACCACCGGCGCTGAATGATCTGGTAGAGGCTTTTGGCCTGCTGCCAGGCGTCGGGCCGCGTACTGCCGAACGTTATGCCTACTATTTAATCCGGCACGGCCTTGATACGCCGCAAAAACTGGCTGCTGCATTGCAGGCTCTGGCTGGCGGTGTCGGCTACTGCCAAAAGACATTCGCTCTGGTGCCTGCCGGTCAGGAGCTATCCGACCTCTACACTGATTCAAAGCGCGATAAGCAAACGGTGGCAGTGGTGGCTGAGCCATTTGATCTCGTTGCGTTAGAAAAAACGGGACAGTTTCACGGAACCTACCATGTACTTGGGGGGCTTGTTTCGCCCATCGATGGCGTCGATCCTGAGCAGCTGCATATTGCCGAGCTTGTCAAACGCATTGACGAAGATCATGTCAAAGAGGTTATCCTTGCCACCAACGCCAGTGTCGAGGGCGAGTCCACAGCTCTCTATATCCAGCAGCAAATTGGACAGCGCAAAGTTGCGATTACCCGCTTGGCTCGGGGCCTGTCAGTCGGCGTTGATCTCGAATACGCTGACCAAATTACCTTAGGCAGGGCACTCCAGGGGCGCCAAAGCGTGCAGTAGACTGGCAAAATTTCGTATGAGTGAGTAGTTATTGTATAATATGCATCATGTCTGTACCCCTTCGAATGCCGGGCTTGGATCCGGCGGTTACTTGTGTCTCTCTTCCAGCATTGAAAAATCTACACCCGCAGGCAGGGGACTATCTGGCGGCGGTCAGGCAGGCCGCGCCCGGCGTACCAAATGTGTACTCTCCAAGATTTCTTGCACCATGGGCCGCGGCAGGCCCTCATGCTGAAAAGGAAGCATTCGAGAGGTATGATGAGCTGTATGAGCAGCTGCCCGACGCAATTCAAGGGGAACTCAACAAATCAATACTGCCTGCTTATCGCAATGCCCAGATATGGGGTTACTATGACCGCCAAGATGAAATGAAATTTGACGAGCCGTATCGTACCTACGGCATAGCAGTTCGTCGAGCCGGTGCGGTGTCCTGTATGCTGGCTGGTATTGACACCCTGTACGGTGGTGATATTGACCCAAACCTCCAGAATGACGTGTCGCTGCAGCTTATGCGAGACGCTGTCCAGTACACACTGATTGCGCGGCAATTCTTGAGACACGGGAACCGTCCATCACGAGTAATAACACCGATTTGGAATATTAACACGACATCGCCTGATGAACTGATTGAAGCTATCGAAGGCCATCCTGAGCTTAAACCCGGCTGGCTGAAGGCATCGGCACATGCCGGCGGGGGCCGAATCAGGCTGGTTCAGCCGGACGGACGCGAAGTATCCGTCTCCGATCTGGCCGCATAGGTGCTGTGGGGGCAGCCAGTCCTGTATAGTGAATAGGTATGTACGCCGAAGCCGACCAGATTAAACAAATTGTTAGCAATGCCGCTGTCATTGTCATCGTGCAGGCTGATAATCCTGATGCCGATTCTCTGGGCAGTGCTTTGGCTCTGGAGCACATCCTGGGCGACCTGGGCAAAGATCCATACCTCTACTGCGGTGTTGATGTCCCGGCCTATTTGCGGTACTTAGACGGCTGGGATCGGGTCACCAAAGAGCTGCCGGCCAAATTTGATGCCAGTATCATTGTCGACGCCTCTACCATGAGCTTATTGGAACAGATGGTTGTCACCGGCCAGAAAGCCCAATTAGCCGCCAAGCCCTGTATCATACTCGACCATCACGAAGCAGTTGATAATATCGTGCCATTCGCAACAGTCATACTCAATGACCACGCCAATGTCTCATCGGCCGGAGAGCTAGTGTACGTGCTGGCCAAACAGCTTGATTGGCCGCTGCCCGTTGCTGCGCAGGAGTGTATCACTACTTCGATACTGGGCGATACCCAGGGGCTGAGCAATCAGCTGGCTCGAGCTCAGACCTATCACATTATGGGTGATATGGTGTCGGCAGGCGTGGATCGCCCTAAACTGGAAGAACTGCGGCGCGAGGCTAGTAAAATGCACCCTGAGATATTCAAATACAAGGCCCGCCTGATCGCTCACACCGAATTTTCTGATGACGGAGCAGTGGCCACTGTCATGGTGCCCCAGGTTGAGATCAACCAGTACAGTCCTCTGTACAACCCCGGACCCTTGATTCAGGGCGATATGCTGCAGACACTCGGCGTGCGCGTGGCAATTGTTTTCAAGAAATACGACGATGGCAAAGTGACGGCCGCCATTAGATGCAATCCAGGCAGCGGAGTTGCTGCTGACCTGGCCCAGCAGTTTGGCGGTGGCGGCCACGCTTACGCCGGCGGATTTAAAATTACCAGCGGCCGGGACTTTGCCAGCATCAAAGCCGACTGCCTAAAGGCCGCGGGGGAGCTCTTAGCCAAGACATGAAGCTCTACAACAGCCTTGCCAAACAAATCCAAACGGTTGCGCCGCAGGATCCATCGGAAACAACTATGTACAGCTGCGGGCCAACCGTCTACGATCACTTGCACATTGGCAACCTCAGCTCATTTATTTTTGCGGACATGCTGCGGCGAACACTGAGCTCATCAGGACTAGCAGTCCGGCATGTGATGAACTTCACTGACGTCGATGACAAAACGATCCGCCGCAGCCGCGAGCAGTACAGCGGCCTGGAGCCGAAAGAAGCGCTGCTGAAACTAACTGACCAGTACACCCGGCTTTTTGGCGAAGATATGGCCGCAGTCGGCAATGACATTGCAGCTATGACGTTTATCAAGGCCACTGACAGTATCGATGCCATGCAGCAGCTTATTGCCAGCTTATACGAGCATGACTTTGCCTATATAGCGGACGACGGCGTCTACTTCTCCATCGGTGCCTACCAAAAAAGCGGCAAGATATACGGTCAGTTAACTGAGATAACGACTAGTTCGACGAGTGAAGCCCGTATCCAAAATGACGAGTACGATAAGGAGTCGGCACATGACTTTGCTCTCTGGAAAACTCAAAAAGAGGGTGAGCCGGCCTGGGAATTTAGCCTTGACGGCCACGATCTCAGCGGCCGCCCGGGCTGGCATATCGAATGCTCGGCGATGAGCGCACTATTGCTGGGACAGCCATTCGATATTCATACTGGCGGCGTTGACTTGCTATTTCCGCACCATGAAAATGAAATCGCTCAGAGCACAGCCGGCAAAGATACGGTGTACGCCCGGCTATTTGCCCATAATGAGCACCTGTTGGTTGACGGCCAGAAAATGAGCAAGTCGCTTGATAATTTTCACACGCTGGCGAATATTACCAGCCGCGGCTATGATCCGCTGGCGTTTCGCCTGCTGGCGCTGCAGGCCCACTACCGCAAACAGGCCCATTTTAGCTGGGACAACTTAGAGGCAGCCGAAAACCGGCTCAGAGCCTATCAAGCCATGGCTGACAGCTACTGGCAGCCAAATAGCGAGGCCGGCATAGACGAGGAAGTGCTCCATGCCCATCAAGAAGCTATTTCTAAGGCCTTAAGCGATGATTTAGATACGCCGGCGGCCTTAGTGTCACTCAGCGCCTTGGAAGCGCTGATAGACCAGCAAGGCGTGGCCATTGCCGGTCAAGCGGCCTTTGGAGCGACCCTAGACTGGCTGGACGCTGCCCTCGGCCTCCAGCTGTGCTCATTAGACATTACAGATGATCAAAAAAAACTCATTGCCGAGCGCGAGGCAGCCCGAGGCAGCCAAGACTGGCCAGCCTCCGACCGTATTCGAGAGCAGCTGGCTGAGCAAGGCATAGCCCTGCGCGATACTAACAGAGGCGCTATTTGGTCTAGGATTTAGTAGTAATCTCTTTAAATTCAGCTGCAGTAATAATTTTACGCCGCTGCAAATACTCGAGGGTGATGATCCGCAGGCAGCCGGCAACCGGTATGGCCACCAAGCCGCCGATCAGACCGCCAAAGCTGACACCAATAACCACCGACATAAAGACCAGCAGGGGCGACATATCAGTTGAATTAGCTTGGATGCGCGGCTGGATAAAAATGTTCTCTATCTGCTGATAAGTAATATAATAGCCGAGAATGATCAGTGCGGCACTCGATGATTCAAAGAGCGCCACCATTGTGATAATAAGCGCACCGATTGTATGGCCGACCATCGGGATAAGGCCGCAGATAAAGATGATGACCATCAGCGCAATGGGATAGCTGATATGCAGCAGCAGTACGGCCGGCATAATCAGCACAGCCGCCAGCGCGGCCAGGGTAACTTGACCATTGACATAGCCCTTAACAACCCGGTACATATCGTGCAGCAAGCGGTCAACGAGCGGCTGCCGCCTATCCGGCACAATCTCTCGAAACAGTGCCAGCCAGCGCGGTGCTTCCACGAGCATCATAAAGGTCATGACCAGGATTGTCAGCAGCGAGAATACGCTGGCACTGATTTTTTGTACGGTCGAAAAGGCCGTACCGCCGACATGCTTTAAGCGTTCGGACAGCTGGCTGGAGAAACTATTAACCTGTTTTTGCAGGTGATACTTGCGAATTGTCCGGCCCACGCCACTGTCCTGGCTGCGAAAATCCTGAACTAAGTGCGGAGCGGCATTGACGAAGCTTTCTGTCTGATGCACCAGCGGCGGGGCAATACTGGCGATAAAACCGCCAAGGAACAGTACGATGAGCAGATATGAGAGGGCTGTCGCCCACAGCCGGTTGCCTTTGCGTTTGCCGGGCAAGTGCCTGCCAATCCAATGGACCGGTGCATTGAGCGCCAGTGCCAGGAAAAAAGCGCTGAATACCAGCAGCAGCGCATGAGCTGCCTTGTGGATTGCTGTCAGTAAAATCACCGTGCCGACAGTCAGGAGCGCCAAACGGACAAAGGTGCGGGTGGAGATATTGACGTTAACCTCGGGAGTATCCCCTGACTTGGAGAATTTAAACATGCTTGTATTATCTATAACTCACGGCGTTTACGCAACGCCTTAAAATAAATTTCCAGCAGCTGCTGGCCGACATGGTTAACATCAAAATCTTTCGTGAATTCCTCGCCCCAAGCTGCAGCGCTCGACCGCAAGGCCGCATCCCGCAGGTAATCAGCCAGCAAGCTGCCCAAAGCAGCAGCACTACGCGGATCAAATAACAATTCCGGCCGCGTCGCGAGCACCGACCGATAGCCGGGATTATCACCGGCCAGAACTGCTGCGCGGCCGCTGGCCATAGCCTCCAAAAGCACGATGCCGAAACTCTCGCCGCCGCAGCTCGGAAAAACGGCAATATCCGCCGAGCCGTAGAAGCGCGGATATTCCTCCTCGCTGACAAATCCGACAAATTCTACAATGTCCTGGAGGTTGTTAGCTGTTGAGTAGCGTTCTAGTTTGGCACGCAGAGCGCCGCCGCCGCAGATAACCACCCGAAATTTCGGTACCGCCGCCTCTTTGACGACTTTGGCAATTGCTTCGAGAAGCAGCTGGCAGCCCTTGCGCGGCACCAGCCGGCCGAGAAACAGGATGGTCACGACCTCGTCATCATATTGCGGCAGGATTTTGGCCGCGTGAAACCGCTGGTAATCCACGACATTTGGTGAGATATCGCTGGCCACCTTAAAGGTCTGCTGGGCAAATTCAGCGGCGGCTGGCGATACACTGAGCATCCGGTCGAAGCGCTTCAGCGAAGAGCGCAGCCACAGGCCTAGAGCTTTGGTGCCAATTGTCACCAAGCCGTCATTGGGCGCGATATGAAAGGTACCGATGATAGCTGTGCGGGCATCACTGCTAAGCACCAGTTTCTGGGCCATAAAGGGGCTGTACGGTACCTGAACATGCAATACGTCAAAGTGTTCGGCTCGCAAAAATGCCGCAAGCTTGGCCTTGCTTGTCGGCAAGGGGATTGTCCCCCGGTTGCCATTAAAGCGCACCGTCATGTTGCGGCTTAGACTATGAACGCCCGCGATGTCGCTGCGGCTGGTTTCACCCACCAGATACCGTACTTCGTGGCCCTGGCCGCGCAGCCACTCGCCAATTGCTAAAATATACTGCTGTACGCCGTCGGGTTTGTCGAGACCAGAATCAAGTACCAAGCCTACTTTTAACCGCCGCGGGAGCTGGTTATTTGGACTTGCCATGCTGTTTTAGGACCTCGCGGTAAAGCTCTTCATAGCGGTCAACAATGTGCGTATTATCAAATTGCTGGACATATTCGGCTGCCCATTTTTGCCACATGGTCCGGAGAGCCGGCTGGTGCAGCAGGATATCCAGCCGACGGGCAAATTCTTCGGTATCATCAGGGTTGATGATTGAGATAGCCCCAAGCTCCTGCATGACATCGACGTACCCCGAATTATTACCGGCTATGCACATCGTGCCGGTAGCCATGGCTTCCAGCAGGACGATACCAAAACTCTCGCCAAACAGTGCTGGCGAACACAGCAAGTCGGCTTCAGCCAGCAGCTGAAGTTTGAGCTCTTCACTCACAAAGCCCAGGAAACTGACGTTTGGTACTTTGAGGTCCTCAGCCATCAGTTCCAATCTTTCGCGCTCCGGTCCGTCGCCGGCTATAAGCAGCTTAGCGGATGGGTTCTCTTGGGCAAACACCTGGAAGGCACGCAGCAAATGTTTGACTCCTTTGCGGCGCTCCAGGCGGCCAATAAATAAAATTGTGGCGGCCTCACCCGGTGTTTTTTTAGACTTGGCGGCTTTTCGGTATTTAACCAGATCAATACCATTAGGAATGATGGTGATTGGCTCCTCGGTCAGATTAGCCACGTACTCGGCGCCAGATTCAGAAACGGCAGTATAGACGTCCAGGTACTTCATCACCGACTTGAGATACGGTTCAACCACTTTAATCACCGTGCGCGTCATCAGCGTCTCTGGTATTTTGGCATGAAACGTGGCGATATTAACGCTGTTGGACCGCTGCAGCAGCTGACGGCTCAGAAAGGGGATCCATGGCTCATGAAAATGCAGGATATCAAATTTTTCGGCAGCCAGTATGTCATCGACCGCTTCACCGCCGCCGGTGCTAGAAATCTGGGCAGTGGTGTGCGCGACCGACCGAAAATCGATGGAGCTGCCAAAAAATATCACGTCATCAGGATGGTCTTCCGGGTCAGCACCACGGGGCAGCGGCGTAATGATCTTGACATCATGGCCGCGAGCCTGCATACCGTCGCGCAAAGCCAGCACAACCTCCATGACACCGCCATGCTTGTTAATGCTATAGGGACAGACCAGCCCGATTTTCATATGCTAGCAGTATACCATTTACTACTTAGCCAGTATCCGACGCAGGCCGGGAGGCAGCATCACAGCCATGGCTTTCTTGCCGGCCAAAACGCTAGGCGTGTGGGCTTTGCTGTCGGCCACAAATCCGCGATAATCCTTAAAGACCACCAGCATATGCTGCTTGACGATTTCATTGTTAAAATAATGATCCTCTTTGGAAGTGACGTGTATCACCGGCAGGTTAACCCTCGTCTGACAGTTGTCCAGCGAGAAAAACTGAGCGGTGGTCAGCCAGTGGGTCCGGACGTCGTTGGCCTGCCACATTTGGACTTCAAAATCCATGGTAGCTGCAAATTCTTCGGGCGTGACCTCGACCATTCGGCGCTTGGAATTAGGCAGCTTAGAGTACAGCGTAGTGAGCACAAATTTGTTGAGCAGGCAGTATCTAATAATGACTGCCGAAGGCCGCGTGGCAAACAGCCGGGTTGCTACCCGAAAACGCCTTTTCTGACCGGCTGAATAGACGAAGTCATCGTGATGCATAAAGCCGACCAAGCTGACCAGCACGTCGATTTTCCTGGCCAGTTCGGGATAGCGCTGCAGCATTCGGGTTACCACCACAAATCCGTAGGAGATGGCTACTACTCGGATACGCTTGCGCTTGTAGCGCAATTTTATAAAGGCCGCCAAATAGTCGGCATACTGGTCGATCGTCGCCTGACGGCCAATCTTGGCGAAGCTGTCCATGCCGCCAAACCCCGGCAGATCGGGCATCGTGACGGTGCCGTATTGGTTCAAGTTCTCGACCAGGCCCCACCAGCGTTCCAGCATGGCATGATGCCCATAGATCAGCAGGATCTCTTTGTCGCCGGCCTGTTTGGTGCCCGGGGAGGGCATATGCAGCATGCGGCCATCCAAGCCGTTAATGTTGAGCGGCACGATGTAGTCGGCAGGGCTTTTGGATGGCAATTTTGGCATAAATCAACAGGGATCTCGTTACCACCTACAATAGCAGAAATCACCCCGGACGTCCAATCGCCGCCTTGCAGTTGTTTCAAGATCTGATTCAAGGTACAATTCTCTCTGTTGCAATGGGGCGTGGCCAAGTGGTAAGGCACCAGTTTTTGGTACTGGTATTCGGGGGTTCGAATCC
>CAZXIT010000031.1:0-10011 GCA_964640775.1 uncultured Candidatus Saccharibacteria bacterium | reverse complement strand
ATTATGCAGCCTTCCCAAGGCTGAGACGCGGGTTCGACTCCCGCCACCCGCACCATAGTGCCAAAATAGTCCGATTTAATTAAAAATAGTATAATCAGCAATACCATTATGGCTGTGCCAAAGAAGTATTTTCATGATCATGTAGTGCTGCTGCTGTTGAGCATCAACGCTTTTTTGGCGATTGCCGGAAGTATTTTTATCATCATTAGTCTGGCTACTGGGCATAGCAATGCTTACATCGTGCAGTGCCGCGATTGTTCAAATCGGGACTTCGTGAACAAATACATTACCGGTACGGTTGCCGATCTCCTGAGTTTTGTTGTTTTTGCCGGGCTGGTACTGGCCGCTAATACGATGCTCAGCCTGCGAGCTTACCGGATTAACCGGCAGCTGGCCATCGCTATCCTGAGTCTTGGCATTTTGCTGCTGGCGCTCTCGATCATCATTAGTAACGCTTTGCTGGTGCTGCGCTAAGGCGCTCCCTAGAGTATGACCGACCTCGAGATTCCATTTGAGCAAGACCGTAAAGGCCACTATCGTTTTTTTGAGATATTACCTGGAGCGTTGAGCTGGACGCTGCTGTTCCTGCCATTAATTCTCAGCCTGATTAATGCTACCGCGGCTATCTTCTTTATCTTCTTTTACCTCTTAATTTTCTTTGTGAGAGGAGTGGCGTATTCAACGCGAGCAATCGCCGGCTATCGGATTATGAAACACCATATGAAATTGGATTGGGGCGGGCTGGCGGGTGACATTGACGCCGGGGAGGTGACTGGCAAAGACATCATTCGTCCTGACTGGCATCTAAAAAACCTGCGCCATCTGTCTGCCCGGGTCTATGACTTTCGCCCGGCCGAGCTGCTGCACGCTGTCATCATCGCCAGTGTCAACGAAAGCCGGGAAATCCTGGAGCCAACTATTCAGGCTGTACTAAATGCTGCATACGATCCCAAGAAAATCATTTTAGTGATGGCCTACGAAGAGCGTGCCGGCCAGCCGGCTGAGGACCGCGTGCGCCAGCTGCTGGAACTGTACGGCGGCAAGTTTAAACATGCCATGATGGTCAAACACCCTCACGGCCAGCCTGGTGAAATTATCGGCAAGGGCGGCAATATCACCTGTGCCGGCCGCCAGCTGGAAAAATATCTCAAAACGGCTAAAATCGACCCTGCTAAGGTACTGGTTACCACCCTGGACTCGGATAATCGTCCTGACAAGCGCTATTTTGCCGCCCTGAGCTATCTCTACTGCGTCGTACCCGATCCGCTCAAAGCTTCGTACCAGCCGCTGGCTATGTACACCAATAACATTTGGGACGCGCCGACACTGATGCGAGTCATCGCCGTCGGCAACAATCTGTTCTACATCGTCGGCAGCCAACGGCCGCACCTCAGCCGCAACTTTTCAGCCCACGCCCAGCCGATGCAGTCCCTAATTGATATGGATTTTTGGAGTACCCGCACCGTAGTGGAGGATGGCCACCAGTTTTGGCGCTCCTATTTTCACTTCGATGGCGACTACCGGGTGTATCCTTTTAGCATTCCGATTTACCAGGATGCCGTGCTGGCCGATGGCTATCGCAAGACGCTGAAAGCCCAGTTTGTCCAGCTGCGCCGCTGGACCTACGGCGCTTCGGACATTGCCTACATTGCCGACAAGGGTTTTTGGCACCGCAATAAAGCTCCCAAAGCCGACGTACTGGCCAAGCTGCTGCGTACCCTCGAGAGCCATGTCAGCTGGGCGACCCAGGCCTTGCTGGTCATCATAGCGGCTTTTATCCCGCATCTTATACATCCCCAGAATCTAGCGGCCAACTTGATCCCCCTGATGGTGGGTCGTATGCAGCGTCTCGGCACTGTCACGCTGCTGGTGGCGGTGTATATTTGTCTGGTAACTTTGCCGCCGCGTCCCGTCCGCTACCGGCGTCATCACTCAATTTTTATGCTCACCCAGTGGATTTTTCTGCCAGTCACCAGCATCGCCTATGGCTCACTGGCCGCCTTTAACTCCCAGACCCGCCTGATGTTCAAATGGTATCTCTCAAAGTTCGATGTTACCGAAAAAGCCACGGTTAATGCCAGCGGTGAACGCCACTCCACTCAGGCCGATCCGGGCAAGGCTGTCAAAAAAGGCCCCCTCCGCCGGCTTCTCCGCCGCTCTAACTGAGACCTGGCAATATATAGTCGGGACTTCGCCTCAGGATAGTGATTATACTGCGCGTCCGTAGCGACCGTGGAGTGATAAGTAACGGATACCAGCCACTGTATCGAAGCGGTTTAGTGCTACCAGGCTTATCCTGGCAATATCGCTGTGCAGCAACGTGCGCGGTGTGTCATCGACTCTGAGACCAGGCAGCTTGTTCATTATTGTTTCAGTGAGCCCCTGAGCGTCGCTCAGAGGGTTTTTGCGGTGTTCACAGCACTTGTACAAGCTCAGCAGCAGTTTGTCGCGTGAGAATGGCTCAAATGAGCCATGTTTGCACACCACCCAGGCAAGTCCAAACTCGACTTTCTCTTCGCTTGTAAAAAGGGCTTTGCAGGCTAGGCACTGTCGGCGCCGCCAGACCTGATTGCTTTTTACCTGGTGGCGCGAGTTAACGACTTGCGTTTTGCCGCCGCAGTATGTACAAACCATGTCAACATATTGTCATATCGCTGTTGAAAATGCCAGTGGATAACGGAGGCTTCTATAGTGGATAAGCGCCGTTCGAGCCATAAAAAAGCCCCGCGAAGCTGAAACTTCCGGGGTGATAACGGAGTACGGTTCGACTGTCTGCCAGCTGCTTATTTAGCGGTGGCGGCGGGGCGGAGTCGACGAATACGATTGCTGCTTGGACTCTTTGGGGAGACGAGCTCCTCATAGAACAGCTGAAAGGCGTCTAAAGCGCTGGATTTACGAATACCTGCATATCCCTGTTTAACTGATCCAGTATATCTAACAAAAGCATATTAGTCAATAATCATGCTCTAAATGCTAGTGCTTATAATGGGCAGGGAAAGTCTGGTGGGCGATATAGGATTCGAACCTATCACCTCCGCAACGTCAATGCGGCGCTCTAGCCAAATGAGCTAATCGCCCCTGTCTAACAGATTATACCTTACAGGATATCGGTAGCAATCGCAACCCCGAGACGGAGCAGCAAACTGGTTAACACCAGGTATGATGTTAGGCATGAATAGTTATCCCCATGGGGGTATGTAGGAAATACAGCATAAATAGGCTAGCCTTATAGTACTAACCTTGCTATAGTTACCAGTCGAGGCGAAGTTTTGACGAGATTGTTTTGTCTCAAGGATAGATAAAAAGGGTTGAATGACATGCGAGATCATTTAACCCTTTTTTGTTTGCCTGGGGAGCAGTGGTATACTGCAGGGGAGCAGAGACGTGGATTCACCAACCAGGGAGCTTCGTGAGGTGTGGCGACGACCGACGATACAGGCAGTCGCAAGAGTATATGTCGAGGTGGAACCTCCTACAACCGGTAGGACCGAGACGCTAGGATTGAATACCGTGCGAGAGTATTCAATTCAGGAGCGTCTTTTTATTTTCAAGGAGGAAAACCACTATGCCCGATCAACCAGACCAATCCGACCGGCTGCCTGCCATGCGGCACTCGCTGGCGCATATCATGGCTAATGCCGCGCAACACCTCTGGCCAGAGGCCAAATTTGGTGTCGGGCCGGTGGTGGAGCATGGTTTTTACTATGATATCGATCTCGGTCCCGAAACTAAGATTTCCGAGGAAGATTTCGATAAGATTGATGCCGAGATGCGCAAAATTATCCAAGCCGACCAGCCTTTTGAACGGTCTGAGAAGCCGATCGGCGAGGCCATCGGCTGGGCTCAAGAGGCCAAACAGCCCTACAAAGAGGAGCTGCTGAATGACCTCAAGCGGGCAGGGACGACCGCCGCCAAAGACCTTGATGCCGCCGAACTGGGGACGATTACCGAAGGCGATGCCGCGGTGGACACAGTATCTTTTTATAAAAATGGCGACTTTACTGATCTATGCCGGGGGCCGCACGTCGAATCGACCGGCAAAGTCGGCTCGTTTAAGCTGATGCGTATTGCCGGCGCCTACTGGCGCGGCAGCGAAAAAAACGCCCAGATGCAGCGGCTTTACGGCGTAGCTTTTGCCACTGAAGACGAACTGAAAAAGTATCTGGCGATGCTCGAAGAAGCCAAGCGCCGCGACCACCGCAAACTGGGGCAGGAGCTCGATCTGTTCTTGTTTTCTGACATGGTCGGTTCAGGATTGCCGATGTTTACGCCGCGCGGCACCGTGCTGCGCGAAGAGCTGACGGCCTTTTCCAATCAGCTCAGGCAGCGCTACGGCTTTGAAAAAGTCTGGACGCCGCACATCACTAAAAAAGAACTGTATGAGGCGAGCGGCCACTGGGATAAGTTTGGCGACGAGCTCTTTCTGGTCAAAAGCCAGGAAACCAGCGATGAACTGGTACTAAAGCCGATGAACTGCCCGCACCACACTCGGATTTATGCTTTCCAGCCGCGCAGCTACCGTGACCTGCCAATCCGCTACCTGGAAACCACTACCCCCTACAGGGATGAAAAGACCGGTGAACTGGGCGGCCTCAACCGGGTACGGTCGCTGACACAGGACGACAGCCATGTTTTTGCCCGCCAAGACCAGATCGAAGTGGAGATTAACAACCTGCTGGTTGCCGCTCACGAGTTTTACAGCACGGTCGGCATGTCGCTCAGGGTGCGGCTCAGTTACCGCGACGACAGTGATGCCTATCTCGGATCGCCGGAGTTGTGGCAGAGTGCCCAGGAGCAGTTAAAAAATGCCGTAGTCGCCAACAATATGGACTATTTTGAGCAGGCCGGCGAAGCAGCCTTTTACGGACCAAAGATTGATTTCATGGCGACTGATGCCATTGGCCGCGAGCATCAGGTGGCCACTGTCCAGCTGGACTTTGTGCAGCCGGAACGCTTCAAGCTGGAATATGCGGCCGAAGATGGCAGCAAACAGCAGCCGGTGATGATCCACTGCGCCTTGATGGGTTCAATCGAGCGCTTCCTGTCTGTCTATATTGAGCATACTGCTGGCAAGTTTCCGATCTGGGTGGCACCCGAACAGGTACGCTTGGCGACGGTTAACCAAGAAGCTATCACCGTAGCGTTCGCCCAAAAAGTCATGGACCGCTCCAAAGAGCTGGGTCTCAGGCTGACGGTCGACAACTCCAATGAATCGGTCGGCAAAAAAATCCGAGCCGCTGAAGTTGCCAAGGTGCCGTATACGATTGTGATTGGCGAGAAAGAAATCCGCAGTGAGCAAGTCATCCCGAGAATCCGCAAAGACATGGCCGTCATCGATGCACCAGTCTCCTTAGGTATCGAAGAATTCCTTAAAACCGTCGCCAACGAGTCTAAGGCTCGTGTCCTAAAGACTTCGCTGTAGCCATGGACGAGCTCGAGGCTGGTTTTCGGCAGCGGGTGGAGGTGCTGGTAGCCCAGATCCCCCCGGGCCGGGTGATGACCTATGGCCAGCTGGCCGCCCTTTGCGGCAATGCCCGGGCGGCTCGCATCGTCGGCGGTATTGCTCATTTTGGCAACCCCGATTTGCCGTGGCAGCGGGTTGTCAACAAATCCGGAGGACTGGCCGCCGGCTATCCGGGCGGCCGTGCCGGCCACAAGCAAGTCCTGGAAGCCGAAGGTATCGCGGTCAGCGAGGACTACCGGGTGGATATCGCAAATCTCTTATGGTTGCCTAAATAACCGCTCAGCAGCATAATAGTCCTTCTACAAAGGATCAAGTCGCTATGTCAGCCGATCAAACAGAAGCCGGCCCGTTAGATAGAATCCGCGAAATGCGCGGGACGCTGCTGCAATACCTACAGTTATTAACCGATGAAGAATTGCTTGGCGATCAATCAACGCTTGATCCTGCTACCAGAAGCGAGGTTGAACGCTGGGGGACACTCCACAGCGTTACTATCGGCCACGGCTATGCCTTTGATGTGCTGCGGGCGGCCGGTATCGGTTTCCCGCCCGAAGGCCCCGAACAATTTGCCCGCCGGCTGGAATTTTGCGTCGATTCTGTACGCAAGATATTGCCGCTCCCCGAACCGAATGGTGAGAGCAGTGGAACCAGTTAAATTAGTCGTCATCGCCGGTGAAACCGCCTCGGGCAAGACGGCGCTGGCGATCGAGCTGGCTCAGGAGTTTAACGGTGAGATAATCTGTGCTGATTCTTGGACAGTACGGCGCGAGGCCGACATTGGTACGGCTAAGCCGACAGCCTGGCAGCAAGCACAGGTGCCGCATCATCTTCTCGATGTTGTGGGCCCGGACGAAGCTTTCACCGCCGCAGTGTTTAAGCGTTTGGCCAATCAGGCGATCAAGGATATTGCGTCGAGAAGAAAGCTGCCAATTATGGTCGGCGGGACCGGGCTCTACCTCGACGGGGTGCTGTATGATTATGGCTTTTTGCCTGCCGGCGACAGCACCGAGAGACAGGCGCTCAACCAATTAACCGTTCCAGAGCTTTTAGAAAAAATTGCAGGTTTGGGGCTGGAGCTTAGAGCGGTCGATATCCGAAACAAGCGGCGGCTGATCCGGCTTATCGAAACGAATGGCGCCGTGCCATCGCGCCGTGCCCTGCGTAAAAATACCATCATCCTTGGTCTGAAGCCGGAGCGCGACGATTTAAAAGAACGCATCACCCAGCGAGTCGATGACATGCTTAAAGCGGGACTGGAAAACGAGGTTCGCGGCCTGGTTGAGCGTTACGGCTGGGACTGTGAGGCGCTCAAGGGAATTAGCTACGCCCAGTGGCGCGGACACTTTTCCGACCAGGAAACATACGCCCAGGCCCGCGAAAAAATTATCAAAGCTACTCTCGATTTAGCCAAACGCCAGCGTACCTGGTTTAAACGTAACAAAAGTATTCATTGGTTGACCACCCCTGTTAATCGACTTGAACTCGTAGACACAATCACAACATTTTTAATAAGATGAGCTATTCAATTGAACTATACTTTGTTACACTGTCAACATGATTGAGCAACTCTTTGGGTCAAAAACGCGTGTTAAATTACTTCAGCTGTTTTACAGCAATCCTAACCGCTCCTATTTTGTTCGGGAGATCACCCGCAAGATCGACGAACAAATTAACTCGGTGCGGCGCGAGCTGAGCAACTTGCTGAGTATCGGTATCATTACATCCGAAACGACTAACAATAAATTGTACTATGAGGTCAACCAGAAGTTTGAATATTATGAGCCGCTGCAGCAGATTTTTGGCGGCGGCGTCAAAAAGACCAAAAAGGCCAGCACGGCGCCGGGTACTGCTGACGAGCCGGCTGCCGATACCGGCCTGCGGGCCGTTGGCCACATCGATCTTGCCGTCTACACCGGCCAGTTCACTCGTGACAACAGCACCGGAGTCGACCTGCTAGTGGTGGGGGAGGTCAATCCCAACGCCCTCCAAAAATACGTTGACGAGCTGGAAAGCAAAGAAAACAAGAGTATCCGCTACACGGTCATGAGCCTGCCTGATTTCCAGTACCGACAAGCGATTAATGACCGTTTCGCGGTCAGTATGATGAACGCCAAAAAACAAGTCCTGGTCGATCTGCACAACCTGTTGTCCGAGCTTGAAGTAGAGGAACCAAGGGGAGAGTAGATGGACCTGCAGTTTTACGGCGCGAATTGTCTCGGTATTACGCATAAAGGGGCGCGGCTGGTAATCGACGATAACCTAGCCGACCTTGGTGCGAAAAGTATTACCAAACCTGACGACGTCGCCTTGTTTACCGGTCCGCACGGCAGCAGCGGTACACCGCGCCTATCCTTTGACAGTCCAGGTGAATACGAAGTCTCCGATATATCAGTCGTTGGTATCGCCGCCCAAGCGCACATCGACGAGCCTGGCAGCTCTGGCGCTACTATGTTTAAACTGATTGTTGGCGATGTCAGCGTGCTTATCACCGGCCACATCAATCCTGAGCTCAGCGATCAGCAATTAGAAACCATCGGCATGATAGATGTGCTGGTAGTGCCGGTCGGCGGCAATGGCTATACGGTTGATCCTGTCGGCACCCTCAAGCTCATCAAAGCCATTGAACCCAAACTGGTCGTGCCTACCCATTATGCGGACAAAGCCCTAAACTACCCCGTACCCCAGCAGGAACTATCCAATGCTCTCACTGAACTAGCCATGGAACCCAAAGAAACCGTCTCCAAGCTCAAGCTCAAGCATGGCGAACTCAGTGATATCACCCAGCTGGTTATTCTCGAAAAATCCTAAATAGATAAGCTGCAGTGAAAGCTACTTGACGGCAGCGACGGGGTTCAGCAGACCCTTTTTCTTGAGAGTGCGGATGGCTTGAGTGCTGAGCTTCATTTGGACTTTTTTGCCGTCAATCAGGATGGTCTTCATCTGCAAGTTAGGTTTCCAGACTTTTTTGGTGTGGCGCTGCGAAAAACTGACATTGCTGCCATACTGTTTGCCTTTGCCGGTGAGTTCACACTTGTTCATTAGGAGGTAATTGTACCGGAATACTCCTCTCAAGTCAACATCGTCCTACGGCTGTTATACTGGAGGGATATGCTGGGCGATTTAGCTGGTTCTGATCTTGTCTTGGTCTTGGTGTCGATTATTATCGCGCTGTCGATTCACGAGGCCATGCATGCCTACGTGGCCCACTGGCTGGGTGACAATACGGCCCACGATCTGGGCCGCCTGACGCTTAATCCGCTGAAACACATCGACGCTTTCACCACCGTGCTGTTGCCGATGGTACTGCTGCTCAGCCACCTGCCGCCGATTTTTATTGCCAAGCCGGTGCCATTTAACCCCAATAGGGTTAAATACGATGAATTTGGCGCGGCCCTAGTGGGTATCGCCGGGCCGCTCACCAACTTAGTGCTGGCCGGCCTGTCAGCCATCGCTTTTCGCGGCATACTGCCTGACCCAAATGGTTTTTTGTACAACGCCTTGCTGATTTTTACAGAGGTAAACGTCGGTTTCTTTGTATTTAATATGATTCCGTTCCCGCCGCTCGACGGCTCGCGCCTGCTGTACGCCTTTGCCCCCGAACCGCTGCAAAAAATCATGTACCAGATCGAGTCGCTGGGCTTTTTTGCGATTATCTTTTTCTTTTTCGTGGTTTTTCAATTCCTGTCGCCAGTCATCAGCAACATTGAAATCAGCCTGCTGAGATTCCTGCTCGCCTGAGCTCCAAGCAGTGCGCTATACTAGGCATAGTCGGGCAGAGCTTCAAACACTCCCCGCCGGGTGAATGATTATCTGATACTAATCATTAGGGAGTCCAAGATTTCCGGCAGCTGTGGCTAGCCGGGTGCGGGCACCCACCTGGGATCCCTCAGGTGATCAAACCCGGTGCCCGGCTGTTTTATGCTCGCGGGGGTTTCGGGGTGTAGCGCAGTTGGTAGCGCGTACGGCTGGGGGCCGTGAGGTCGCAGGTTCAAGTCCTGTCACCCCGACCACGATTTAAAATTTAGAGATTTATGTTGGAATTTTTACTGTTGTTCGGCTAGCTGTCTCCTATACTTAGCCCAGGTAATTAACGGAGGAGACTGCCATGACTGAACGAGTTGAAAAGATGACAAGAGTGGTGGAGAGGCAGCCGGACATGACGGAAGTCAGGGAGGTTTCGGAAGCTCGCGCTTCAGGCGCGACGCTGGCCGAGCGGGTTATTTGGTATATCGCCGGCGTACTGCTGGTTTTGCTGGCCTTTCGCTTCGTACTGGCGCTATTGGGCGCTAATCCAAGCAACGGCTTCGCCAACTTTATTTATAGCACTAGTCATCCGTTCGTGGCGCCGTTTTTTAGCCTGTTTGGCTACAATATTCAAAACGGCGTTTCCCACGTTGAAATGTATACGCTGGTCGCGATGGCTGTTTATGCCATCATCGCCTGGGGCTTGGCTCGTCTGGCCACGCTGGGCCGCCCTCGCTAACTCAGTTCTGAACAGCCGCGTGCTAAGATAGTAGCTATGTGGCAGGAAACCAAACACGGGCTGT